>JBBRWA010000006.1:0-45820 GCA_038246345.1 Chitinophagales bacterium | reverse complement strand
CTGATGAACCAAACGATTGAAGTATGAACTCTAACGCACTTGAAATCAAACAGGAACTTGAAACGCATCAAGAATTCTTAAAAGCCAATTTTTTCGCCGTTTTGTGGGACACTTTCGCGGTCAAAGTTGATACCATGCGCGGGAACACAGCAAGGGCGTATAAAAGGGGCAAGTGCTACCAGAACCACACACCTACCTCTATTTTCAAGCATTGGCTTCACAACTACTATTTCAACGATACTGAAACCCTTAGGCAACTAAAGGAGGGCACAAATTTTGAATTAATCCATTCTACTGCTGTTGAAGGTTTGAAATGTTTTTGGGAGGAGAAGGAAGCTGGAATAGAGGGTATGGCGTATTACCATTATGCAAAACTAATTGATCTGCTATTCAAATCAGTTGCCCGTTGGGATAAATTGTCAGAAGAAAGAAGGCTATGGTTTTTTGAACATGTGAATGTTCCTTTGGATAAGTACTCACTTTTAATTTTAAGAGAATTCAACCCTAATTACCATATCCCGGCACCTTCCATGAACTTTGTCAAAGACAAAGAGCATTACGATAAAATTCAAAAGGACATCAGGGAAATGATTGCACCCTTTTCTCCATTATTGTTTGATCTGTACGCTTGGGATTATCGCAGGCGCAATCAAATCATCAGCGAGGAAAAATTTGAATTGATAGATGCCATGATTTCGGACGGAGCAGCTTTGACGAAAAAGTAAAAATTGATCTAATCAACATACCTATGAAACAAGACTATTTTTTGTTTTTAGACGAGAGTGGCGACCATGGGTTGAATAAGATTGACCCCACGTTTCCGGCATTTATTTTGTGTGGAGTTATGATGAGCCAAACGGAATACGACCTGCTCAACGTAGGGTTTGATGCAATTAAGAACAAGTTTTGGAATTCGGGCAATGTGATATTTCATTCAAGGGATATTCGCAAATGGCAAAAAGAATTTTCTATCTTGATTGATCCGACCACGCGTCAGGAATTTTACCAAGCTTTAGAAACCAATGTTAACCAGGCAAACTACGCCATAATTGCTTCTGCAATTCGAAAGGAGGCGTTCATAAGAAAGTATGGCGTGTTGTCGGATGTTTATGCGGTGTCGTTGTCCTTCGTTATTGAAAGGGCGATTTTTTATATGGATGGGAAACCAGATGTGGCGGGCTTGAACATTGTTATTGAAAAACGGGGCAAAAAGGAAGATGCCCAATTGCTCCGGTATTTCAATAAGCTTTACGATTCGGGAACATCCTTCGTAAATTCTGTACGGATAAAGTCAATCGTGAAGAGTTTTGACTTTAAGTACAAGAAGGATAATGAAAACGGCCTGCAACTTTCTGACCTTACGGCTTATCCAATCGCAACTCATATTATTGACCCGCAGCGTGCAAACCCGGCGTTTGACTTATTGGAAAGAAAGTTTTATTCCAGCAGAAGTGGAAATTATCAAGGATATGGGTTGAAAATATTCCCATAAAAAAAATAAGAAGTCCACCCTAGGATGAACTTCTTACCGACCGGGGAACCCCCAATCCATTACAAAGGTAATATATTTTACCAAAAAAAAATTATTTTAAAACAATTTTTTATTTAACAAACTTATTGTTTTGAAAATAGAAGGCTTCAACAGTTTGAAATAAAAAACAATCTATGCCCAACGCCTACTCCGAAGACAGCCTCATCGAACAAACCGCCATCGCCATTTTCAAAGACTTGAAATGGGAAACCGCCAACGTCTATCAAGGCGAAAAATTCGGCGCGGGCGGCACCTTGGGCAGGGCATCGGAAGGGGATGTGTTGTTGCAAGGTCGGTTTTTCAGGGCGGTGCGGGCGTTCAATCCCGGCTTGCCCGATGCGGCCTACCAGGCGGCTTTTGAAGCCATCAACGCCGACAACACTTCCAAAACCCTGCCCGACCTCAACCACGAAAAATATCAATACCTGAAAGACGGCATCCCGGTGGATTACCTGGATGCAAAGGGCGAAAGGGTAGAGGGCAAGCGCATCAAGGTTTTCAACTTTGAAGCACCGGCGCAAAACGACTTTTTGGCGGTGCAGCAAATGTGGATTATCAGCCGGCTGAAAAGCAAGAAGCGCCCCGACATTGTGGGTTTTGTGAACGGTATCCCTTTGGTTTTTATCGAATTGAAAGCCCACCACCGCAAACTTCGGGTGGCCTACGAAACCAACCTGAGCGACTATAAAAATACCATCCCGCGACTATTCCATTGCAATGCCGTTATCATTCTGAGCAATGGCATGGAAAGCAAAATCGGTTCGCTCACGTCCAAATTTGAACATTTCCACGACTGGAAGCGCATCCGGGAAGATGCAGAAGGTGTGGTGAGCCTCGACACCATCCTGCGCGGGGTATGCGAAAAAAGCCACCTGCTCGACCTGTTTGAAAATTACATCCTGTTTGATCGCTCGGATAGCAAGCTGGCAAAACTCATTGCCCGCAACCATCAGTTTATCGGGGTGAACAAAGCGGTGGATCATTTTCAAAAGCAATTGTTACGGCGAAAGAACGGCGAAATAAGCCTCGAAGAAGCGCAGCGCATGGGCGTGTTCTGGCATACGCAGGGGAGCGGCAAATCGTATTCGATGGTGTTCTTTTGCCAAAAAATCCAGCGGCAATTCGGCGGGGCATATACTTTCCTGCTGGTCACCGACCGGGTTGAACTGGACAAACAGATTTACGCCACCTTTGCCGATGTGGGTGCCGTCACCAATAAAAAAGCCAGGGCGGGCAGTGGTAAGGATTTGAAAGCCTTGTTGGAAGCGGATGAGAAATATATTTTTACCCTCATCCACAAGTTCAACTTTGATGAAACGATCACCGAACGGGAAAACATGATCGTTATCAGCGACGAAGCCCACCGGACGCAGGGCGGATCGTTGGCGCTGAACATGCGCAAAGCACTGCCCAACGCTGCCTTTATGGGTTTCACCGGTACGCCATTGTTTAAAGATGATGAACTCACCCGGCGCATTTTCGGCGATTATGTTTCCGTCTACGATTTCAAACGCAGCGTGGAAGACGGGGCGACCGTGCCGCTGTACTATGAAAATCGAGGCGAAAAATTGCGGCTCGACAATCCAAAAATCAACGATGAAATCAGAAGCGCCATTGAAGCAGCTGAACTGGATGACGACCAGGAGGAAAAGCTCCGGCGCTTGTTTGCCAAAGACTACCCGATCCTGACCGCCGAAAAGCGGCTGCGCTCCATCGCTAAAGACGTAGTGGAACACTTCAACAACAGGGGCTACAAAGGCAAGGCCATGTATGTCGCCCTCGACAAAGTGACGGCGGTGAAGATGTACGACTACATCAGCGAGGAGCAGGAAAAGTACCTGGAAAGGCGCAAAAAGAAAATTGAAAAGCTGACAGATGAGCAGGAATATTTAACCCAATTAAAGGCATGGCAATGGTCGAAGGAAACGGAAATGGCGGTGGTAGTAAGCCATGAGCAAAACGAAATTGAGCGTTTTGAAGCTTGGGGCTTGTCGATTGAAGCCCATCGACTGAAAATGAACGAACGCGACCTGGAAAAGGAGTTCAAAAAAGATGCGCATCCCTTCCGATTCGTGGTGGTATGCGCCATGTGGTTAACAGGCTTCGATGTGAAAAGCCTATCTACCTTGTACATCGACAAGCCGATGAAATCCCACACCCTGATGCAAACCATTGCCAGGGCAAACCGGGTACACGACGAATGGAAGAACAACGGGCTGATCGTGGACTACATCGAGACATACAAGGCACTGCTGGAGGCTTTGGCCATCTATGCCATCGGCGGCGAAAAAGGCAAGCCCGGAGAAGCTGGTGCCATCGAAGCGCCAGTGAAACCGCTGGAAGAACTCATGGAAGACCTGAAAGAAACCATTGAAGCAACGGTGGTCTTTTTGAAATCGGAGGTAAAGTTTGAATTGGACGATATTCTCAACAGCGAAGGAGCCTGGAAAATTAAAGCCATTCAGAACGGAGTGAACGCAGTATGCTTCAATGATGAAACCCGGAACAAGTTTGGCGTATTGGGACGGGAAGTGTTTAAAAAGTTCAAGGCATTGTCACCGAAGCCGGAACTGTACGCATTCAGGCCGCAACGGGATGCCATCAACGCCATTTATTCGGTGATTCACCGGAATGAAGAAGAATCTGATATTTCGGCCATTGTACGCCAGGTGCAGGCGGTGGTCGACCAATCCATTGAAAGCTTGAACATCGCCTTGGAACCAGTGGAAAACTACGGCACCAAAGTCGATTTGAGCGGCCTGGATTTCGAGCGCATCGAAAAGGAATTCCTGAAATTGGGCGAAAATAAGCCGATAGCGGTGCAATCGCTGAAAGAGAAGGTGGAAGCCAAACTCAAGCAGATGCTCCAGGAAAATCCATACAGGATAGATTACTACGAACGGTATCAAAAGATAATTGAGGAATACAATTCCGGGAAGGATTACGCCGCCATCAAAGATGTATTTGATAAACTGGTTGACATGTACGGCGACCTGAGCGAAGAAGAGAAACGCGCCGTGCGGGAAGACCTCCATGAAGATGAACTGGCGGTGTTCGATATGTTGAGCAGGGACAAAAAAATCAGCGACAAGGAGAAGGCGGCATTGAAGGGGATCGCAAAGGAGCTATTGGAGCGGTTGAAGGGAAAGGAGTTCAAGGTGATTTTTTGGCCTGATAAGGAGCAAACCGCTTCTGCGGTGCGGGTGGTTATCAAAAACTACCTGTTTGACAAGTTGCCGTATCCGGCATACGGTGAGGCTGATATTGATGTGAAGACGGAGGTGTTGTTTGATTTTTTTAAGGGAAGGTATGGGGAAGGGGTGGCGGCTTGAAATACTTCCCACAAATCACACACCCCTCCACCTTATGCCCCCTTGCCGGACAATACTGCCGCCCAAAAAAAATGATCTGCAAATGCAGCTTATTCCAGGTCTCTTTTGGGAAAAGGGCTTTCAAATCGTGCTCCGTCTGCTCCACGTTTTTTCCATTGGTTAGCCCCCAGCGCGTCGCCAGGCGGTGAATATGCGTGTCCACCGGGAAGGCAGGATGGCCGAAAGCCTGGGACATCACCACCGAGGCTGTTTTGTGTCCCACACCGGGCAGGGCTTCCAGCGCCTCGAAACTTTCGGGCACTGCTCCGCCGTGTTTTTCGATGATTATTTTGGATAAACCGCTGATAGCCTTTGACTTGGCGGGTGATAAGCCACAGGGCTTGATAATTTCCCGAATCTCTTCGACGGGGACTTGAGCCATGTCGTAGGGGTTGTCGGCGCGGGCAAAAAGGCTTGGGGTTATTTGGTTGACGCGCGCGTCGGTGCATTGGGCGGAGAGCAGCACGGCGACCAACAGGGTGTAGGCATCTTGGTGTTGCAGTGGGATGGGGGTCTGGGGGTATAAATCATTGAGGATGGTCTGGATGTCGGCGGCTTTCGCTTTTTGTTTGGGGGTGTGGCGGAAGCTGTTTTGTTTAGTTGTCATGGTTATTTTTTTAATCACCACAGAGGACACAGTGTCACACAGAGGTTTTCACAGAGGAAAAATTTGCGGCTCCGCCGCACCTTATTTATTTTTATCTTTTTCCCTCTGTGAAAACCTCTGTGTGACTCAGTGTCCTCTGTGGTGATTTTTACATCATCGCCTTCGTATACCGATCACCCGCCTTTTTCCAATCAACGACATTGTAAAACGCGGTGATATAGTCTGGCCGCTTGTTCTGATATTTTAGGTAATAGGCGTGTTCCCATACATCCAAGCCAATAATCGGCGTGCCGACTTGCTTTGAAATCATGGGCATCAGCGGATTGTCCTGGTTGGGTGTCGACATGATGAACAGCTTTTTGTCCTTTCCAACACAGAGCCATGCCCAGCCGGAACCAAATACGCTTTTGGCTGCCGCGGTGAACTGCTCTTTGAATTTGTCCTGAGAACCGAATGCAGCATCGATTGCTGTGGCCAGGGCACCGGATGCAGCGCCGCCGCTGCCGGGAGCGATGGTTTGCCAGAAAAATGCGTGGTTCCAGTGACCACCAGCGTTGTTCCTGATCTTTTTATCGGCATCCGAAGGGCTGATGCGGGCGAGGATGTCTTCCAGTTCGTAGTCAACATATACGGTGTCCTTTACGGCATCATTGAGGTTGGTAACGTACCCATTGTGGTGCTTGTCGTGGTGGATCTCCATCGTCATTTTGTCGATGTTTGGCTCCAAGGCATCAAACGAGTACCCAAGGGCAGGCAGGGTGAATGGCCCAGAGCGTCGAATTTTCGGCTCAGGGATTACGGGCATAGGTGCTGGTTTGTCGTCTTTTGCGGCAGTTTTGCAGGCTTCTAAAAAGGAGCTGGTTGCAGCGGCGATTCCGAGGAAGAGGCCGGTTTTGAGAAATGTTCGTTTTTCCATGTTAGGTGAAATTAGATGAGACTGGATTCTAGATGCTGGATGCTGGATTTTTGATACTAGATAGCGATGTTGCTAGTTTGTTATACACTTCAATCAGCGGAATGTTTAACAAAGCATTGCTTCATTCTTGTGTAAATTTAGCTAAAATCGACGGAATTTCAATGGAAATTCGTGTAATTTTTTTATAATGAATAAAATCTGTTGCCCATTGCAAGGACAGAATCGGGTAGAGGAGCATCAAAAGGTGTGGATTGCCCCGAAAGCCCTACTTTTGCCATATTATGCGCTTGTCGCATTCAATTATTTGCTACAACCGAAATGAACCAGGAAAAAAATAAAGAACCCATTCCGATGGAGGATGTGGATGCGTTACTGCCAGATATTGAAAGTGATGAGGCGCTGGGCAGCGACGAGTATTTTGAGCGGTATGATATTATTGCAGACAACAAGCAATCACTCATTCGACTCGATAAATTTTTGATGGACCGCTTGTCCAACCGCTCCCGAAACAAGGTACAGAACGCTATTCGAGCCGGATCGGTGCGGGTCGATGATCAGGAGGTAAAGCCCAACTACAGGGTAAAACCAGGCAATACCATCACGATTGTGCTGCCCAAGTCGGTGGAAGGAGGCGATGAAATACTTTGCCAGGACATCCCCCTAAATATTGTGTATGAAGATGAAGATGTATTGGTTATCAACAAACCGTTTGGCATTGCGGTGCATCCAGGCGTGGGTATCCCCAATGGAACCTTAGTGAATGCTGTTGCCTGGCACCTGCGGGAACAGGCGAAAAAGCTACCGATCAAGGAAGGAAACAGCCCTGATCGCGCGGGCATTGTGCACCGTATTGACAAGGATACCACAGGCCTAATGGTGGTGGCAAAGAACGATTATGCCATGACGTACCTGGCCAATCAGTTTTTCCACCATACCATTGAGCGCAGGTATCAAGCCATTGTGTGGGGCGATATGGAGGGTGACGCGGGGGAGGTCCGAGGGCATATTGGGCGAAACCCGAACGATCGGAAGCTTTTTATGGTTTTCCCGGAAGGAGAGGAAGGTAAATGGGCCGTGACCCATTGGCGGGTGCTGGAACGCTTTTATTATTGCACCCTGGTGGAATGTCAACTGGAAACAGGGCGCACCCACCAGATTCGCGTGCACATGAAATCCATGGGACATACTTTGCTGGGCGATCCACGGTATGGCGGCAACCAAATATTAAAAGGAACGCTGTTTTCCAAGTACAAGCAATTTGTGGAAAACTGCCTGAAAATATTACCCCGACAAGCATTACACGCGAAAGTATTGGGTTTCAAACACCCGCGCACCGGGGAGTTCATGCGCTTCGAATCAGATTTGCCAGAAGACATGACAACGGTGCTGGATAAGTGGCGGACGTATGTGAATGCGCGAAGAGATGTTATAAGTGATGAGTGATGAGTTATGAGTTATGAGTGATGAGTTATGAGTTTGCGTTGCTCTTGGGCATTCCATTAGAATGGAAATAATACCCTAAAAAAACTGAATAATTCTTGCTTGAAATTAATTGAAAAAATTAATTTTTTGCCTTTTGCCTTTTTAAAATTCAAGTTCATGCAAAAATCCCATCCTGTTGAAAAAAGTGCGTTCATGGAATACCTGCTTCCGCAGAAGCGGGCGGCATTTATCGTGAACCCAAAGGCAGGTACCAATTTGCAAAAGAATATCCGGGAGGCGATTGACAATCATTTGAACCACAATCGTTTTGTGTACGGGATATTTGAAACAGAATATGCTGGTCATGGCATTGAATTGGCGCGGAAAGCTATTGCAGAGGGGTATGAGATGGTTGTTGTCGTTGGTGGGGATGGCTCTGTGAATGAAATCGCGCCGGCGCTCATCGGTTCTGATGCTGCGCTGGGCATTATACCGGCTGGCTCCGGTAATGGTTTGGCCATGCACTTGGGCTACGGACGGCAAGTGGCGAATGCGGTAAAAAAATTGAATACAGCAATCGTGCAGAGAATTGATGTCGGGCTGTTGAATGGTCGCCCGTTTTTCAATGTGGCGGGCATCGGGTTCGATGGAATGGTTTCTAACTTGATGAAAGGCAGCAGTTCACGCGGTTTTATCCCTTATTTCTTAAAGTCGGTAGGAGCGGGCCTCACTTATACGCCGTATGAATGCCGTATCGAATTAGACGATCGGGCGTTTACCGAAAAGTGTTTTGCCATTGCGGTTGCCAATGGGCCGATGTACGGCTACAACGTCCAAATTGCTCCCGATGCCCAGCTCGACGATGGCTTTTTTGAAGTAGTCATCCTAAAGGATGCACCCAGGTGGCAGTATTTTGCGGCGGTTCCTTCTACCCTCAACGGGAAAATTTACGAAGCCGAATTTGTTGAGCATTTCACCACCAGCAAAGTGGTCATTCATGCCGATAAACCTTTGCATGTGCACGTTGACGGAGAAGGTTTGCTGCTCCAGGAAACCTTGACGTTTGAAATTAAACCCAAGGCGCTAAACATATTGGTGCCGGTTAAAAACACCTTAAAAGCGATATAACACGTAATTGCTTGTGACAAACGGCCCAAGCGTATAGGAGAATGTATATTGAGAAAACAAGGAACTAACTGATGCTTTTCAGTGAAATAATGGAAAACCTCGGCACAGCCGCCTTTGCCATTTCCGGCGCGCTGGCCGCACTCAACAAGCGCCTCGATGTGTTTGGAGTATTGGTTTTGGCTTTCGCCACGGCCATCGGCGGCGGCACCATTCGCGATATCATGATTGGTACCACGCCTGTAGCCTGGATGCAGGATCGTCAGGCCATAACCGTAATTGTTTCAGCCTATTTTAGTACACTTATTTTCCGAAAATATTTGCTGCGGCTGCCGCGTACGCTTGCCATTTTTGATGCCTTCGGGCTGGGATTTGCCACAGTGGTTGGGTTACAACGCGGCTTGGAAGTGGGGCTTGGGCCATTTGTCTGCGTCGCCTTGGGCATGGTAACGGGCTGTTTTGGTGGCGTGATCCGCGATGTGCTGCTCAATGAAATTCCGTTGGTGTTCCGAAAAGACATCTATGCCTCGGCTTCCCTGGGAGGAGGCGCGTTCTATTTTGCGTTTTCGGCATGGGATATGGTGGCTCCGCTGGCTGCAACGCTGTCTGTGGCAGTGGTAGTTGGCCTAAGGCTGGCGGCGATGCATTGGAAATGGGATTTACCGAGTTTAAGCAACGGTAAATAATTTCAAACTTTTCTGGTTTCGGTTTCAAACACCACACGGAACTCATCCTCATTCACAATGTTTATTTTGGGAAACTCAAGTGTTTTGAGGTGATTGAAATGACGATCATTTGTAACCAGATAGCTTGCCCCTACTGCAATGGCGCAATCCACAAACTTCTCGTCATCTTCGTCTTGAGGGATAAGCTGCCAGAAATAATACTTATTGACATGTATGATATTTGGTAGGATGTCAATGGCAGATAAGAACAGATTTGAAGTTTCAGGATCATAATAGTCTGCAAAAACTTCGAAATATTCGGCTAGAATATCAGTGGTTACGCGCAGTGTGATTGTTTGCTGTTCCAGCGCTTGACGAATCCAATAATTTTTTGAGTGTTTGAAAATAGCGCTCAAAAGGACATTGGTATCGATGACTACTTTCATAGCTTACTTGAAGAAGCCTTTGTCAACAAGGTTTTCTGTTTGCTTTGATAAGGGGTTCGCCTATGTTCTCCAGAAGTCTGGTTGACTTGCTTAACGGTCAACCCTTTTTCATTTACAACCAAATCCACATGTTCATCTAGCAGCTTAAACCTAAAGGCTATCAGAATTCGGCGCAGTTCTTCCGTCTGCTCATCCGTCAAACCTTGAGAAAAGAGCTTTAGTATTTCAACCTGGGCCGAATTGAATGGTGTTTGAAGTGTTGCTTCCATCATTACATCTTTAGGTTTCAAATATACCGATCTTTCGCTTTTTCTGAAAAAAACGATGATGCAGTGAAAAAGAGTGCTTTGCCTTAACCCTTTTTCTCCCGCACATATATCTCCTGATCCTTATACTTCGAAGGACATTTCAGGAGCATTTCTGACGCGGCAAAGGTCTCCCCTTTCATTTCGCCCGTCAACACGATGGATTCTGAGCGTTCAAAATCTTGGGGCTTGGAGTGGTGCAATTCCACTTTGCGCACTTCCCCGGCCTCGTCCCGAAGCCAAAAAGTAAGAAAATCAGCATTCTTTTCAGGATCGTAATCCACCGGGCGGTCTTTAACCAATTGGCCAACCAGCTTTACCCGGTCGCCGCTTTGGGAAGCCTGCGCGAAATTTGCATAGGTAGTGACATCTTTACTCGCGGAAATCAAAAAACCAATGGAGACCGCAATGATGGCAATGGCAAGAATGTGTATTTTTTTCATGGCAATAAATTCAAGTAGTTTAGCAAATCAAAAACGTTCGGGTGGCACCTTATGTTTTCTCCAAAACGCTTATGGTGCAAAATTACGCCTAAATAATATAAAAAACGCCAGCCAAAGCCAGCGTTCTGTTGTTTTTTTCTTCCACCATCCTTCGCCTAGGCACCGGCGGGCAAACCGTCCACCGTCTACCGTCCACCGTCCACCGTCTACCGTCTACCGTCCACCGTCTACCGTCAATCCGGCTTCTTCCCTCCCTTCAAAAATCCCTGCACTGATTTTAGCGTATCCCATTGATCATTTGCTGCCAGGTTTGCTTGAGAGGGCCAGGTGCCCGGATCGTGCATGGCCAATTGAGGGCCGGCTGTGGCTAGAATTTCTTTCAGGCGTTCTACTTCAGTATCCGCCAGTTGTTTGTAATTGGAAATATCGTATTGGTTGAGAAGCATTTGAATTTTTGGGCCAATGCCTTCAATAACCGTCAAGTCGTCGGAAGCATTCGCAGCGGCTGCAGCAATTTTTGCATCGGATTTGTCGCTATCTCCTTTTTTGGATGTTGCCTTTTTCTTCTCTTCGGGAGGCTCTACAATGGCTATGGGCTCAATAACCATAGGTGCAGGCGTGTTTTCCGCCAAGGCAAAAACCGGCGCTTCGGCAAGCTCAGCGACCGGCTCCGTGATTGGCTCATCGACCGGCTCTGCGACCGGCTCAAAAACAGGTGTATTGGTGGGCACTTCGGTTGCCGCATAGACCGGTGCATCTACAGGTACCACTATTAACTCGTTAACATTAACGACAATTTCCATCGGTATATCGTCGGCAATAGGTGTCTCCGGATTTAAAGTAAGTCCTAACTCGGTATCCAGCTGACGGTTCTCTGCCAGCGTAGTCGCCAAATGTGTTTCAAGCGAATTTAATTTATCGCGTAATTGGTTGTTTTCGCTGTTGAGCAGGATGGATTCAGAACCTAGGTTGTTGCTCTCGTTTTCTACCGTAGACAACCGGGTTTTGAGGGCTGCCATTTCAGCGCGCAGGGCATCTGTGGTGACGTTCAGACTTTGTGTCTCCAGCGTCATCCGATCAATTTGCTGCTTGTATTTGGCCCATATTGCCCAACCAAGCCATAGGCCAATTAAAAAAGCCCCGAGCAGCATGATCAGAATTTCAAAAGTGTGCTGGCTGAAAGTTCCAGTACCGGGTGCGAGGGTTACATTTTGCTCAAACATGTTATTTCGTTGTTCGTTGTTCGTTGCTAGTTGTTCGTTGTTCGTTGATAGTTATTCGTTGTTCGCTTGGGTAAGCTTGATAGGAGTTGATAGCTTAGGCAGAAATGGCATGTATATTTATTTTTTGCTTTTTCACCTAATTGCCTTTTGCTTTCTTGCCTACTTGCTTTTTTGCCTTTTGCCTACTTGCAAACTTGCTCATTTTCCCACCCTTATCTCAGCCCTCCGGTTCAAATAGCGTCCATAAGGGTTGTCGTTGGTCGCCACAGGTTTTTTTTCGCCATAAGACTTGCAAATGATCTGGTCTTTTGACACACCTTTTTTTACGAGGATATCGCGCAAGCCATGTGCGCGCTGGGTGCCGTAATAGTAATTTACCTTTGTATCGCCGACAAAATCGGTATGCCCTGTGATGGACACTTTTTCTCCCGAGGAAATCAGTTGTTGGGCTAAATTGCTGAGATAACTGTCAATAATGGTATTGTCTTCCTTACGCGTAGATTGGTATGGGAAGTGGATCAGCATGCGGTCTTCCACCGTTTCCATTTGCACATTGTCCATATCGTCTGGCGTAACAGGCTTTAATGGAGTGGCATTTGTAATCGGCTGAATCTCGGGGTTGCTGTTCACCGCTGCGGGCGGTTGCACCGGCGTTTGAATGACGTCTTCGATCGCAGGACGATCTTCGCAGGCACCTTTGATGCCGCATACATACCAGCGGGCGCACACAAAACACCAGAGTGAAAAGGCGGCCAGGATTATGGGTTTTGAGTTCATAAACAGAAAAATTGAACTATTTCAAATTTGAATGAAAGTCAAACACAGTTTGTTTTCGGCTGCAATGTTCGGTACTGATTGTCAGCTTTTTATAAAAAAATCAAAAAAAAGCGTCAATTGTACTGTAAATATGCATAATATCTTTGAAAAGCTTGCTAAAATGCGGAATTTCGCCACTGAAAATTAAAAACAACTACCTTCCGTGCCATCAATTGTAAAAATTTCATCGGCTGATATTCGTCAAACAGACAACAGCACCATCCTCCAAAATATCAGCCTCGAAATTGGGGAAGGAGAATTTACCTACCTCATCGGAAAGACTGGTAGCGGAAAGTCCAGCTTGTTGAAAACCATATACGCCGCACTGCCTTTGGGATCAGGAAGCGGCGAGGTGGCGGGCTTCAACCTCAAAGAAATAAGCCGCAATAACGTGCATTTGCTGCGGCGTAAGCTCGGCATCGTTTTCCAGGATTTCAACCTGCTGACCGACCGGAATGTGGAACAGAACCTTGTGTTCGTGCTGCGGGCAACAGGTTGGGACAACGAAGCGGAAATAACTACCCGTGTTACCGAGGTGTTGGCAGAAGTCGGGCTGTCGGGCAAACGCAATTCCATGCCCTTCGAACTTTCGGGCGGCGAACAACAACGGGTGGTCATCTCCCGCGCGCTTTTAAACAAACCGCCGCTCATCCTCGCCGACGAGCCCACGGGGAACCTCGACCCCGAAACCAGCGACGACGTGCTCACCCTCTTGCGCAACCTCGCCAAACAACACAACACAGCCGTACTCTGTGCCACCCATGATTACAGAATCCTGCAAAACTTCCCCGCCCGCATCATTCGAGTGCAAAACGGAAAGCTAATTGACGACTAATCGACAAGGTTTTTAGGCAGTTAGCCCCTTTCTTCAGCAAATTCATCTTACTTTTGCCCGCCCCAAAAACAGATGGCTGTTGTTGCCAAACCACTTTTAAACATCCAAACCGCCCCAAAAACAATGGTGCACAACCATTGGCCAATTTTCACATTGGCTCAATTATCAAATTTTCACATTATCAAATTATCACATTAAAAAAATATGAACCTGCACGAATACCAGGGCAAAGAGTTGCTCAAATCCTACGGCGTTAAAATTCAGGAAGGCATTGTGGCCACTACTGCCGCAGAAGCTGTAGAAGCCGCAAAAAAGATCAAAGAACTGTACAACTCCGATTGGTGTGTCGTAAAAGCACAAGTACATGCAGGTGGCCGCGGCAAAGGCGGTGGCGTAAAACTCGCCAAAAGCCCGGAGCAAGCCGGTGAAATCGCCGGCGCCATGTTGGGCATGTACCTCATTACCCCCCAGACAAGCGCAGAAGGCAAACTGGTGCGCAAGGTGCTGCTGACACAAGATGTGTTTTATCCCGGAGCCAGCGAACCAAAAGAATTCTACGTCAGCATCCTCACCGATCGCGGCCGCGGTGGCAACGTGATCATGTACTCGCCAGATGGCGGTATGGATATTGAAAAAGTAGCAGAAGAGACGCCCGAGCGTGTATACTTCGAGTTTATCGAGCCGCTGCTTGGACTGCGCCCCTACCAGGCACAAAAAGTGGCCTTCAACCTGGGGCTCAGTGGCCAGGCATTCAAGGAAATGGTTGATTTCATACAAAAGCTCTACGCTGCTTTTGTCGGCTCGGATGCCAGCCTGTTCGAAATCAACCCCTGCCTCAAAACCTCCGACGACCGCATCATCGCGGTCGATTCAAAGGTAACCCTCGACGAAAATGCCCTGTACCGCCACCCGGACCTGGAGCTACTGCGCGACAAAGACGAAGAAGACCCTTCAGAAGTAGAAGCTCAGGAGTATGACCTCAACTATGTAAAACTTGATGGCAACGTAGGTTGTATGGTGAATGGCGCAGGCTTGGCCATGGCCACCATGGATTTGATCAAACTATCTGGTGGCGAGCCCGCCAACTTCCTCGACGTAGGCGGCACCGCTGATGCCCAGCGCGTAGAAAACGCCATGCGTTTTATCCTGAAAGACCCCAACGTAAAAGCCATCCTGATCAATATTTTCGGCGGCATCGTGCGCTGCGACCGCGTCGCGCAGGGGGTGGTGGATGCCTACAAGGCTATCGGCGAGATTCCGATTCCGGTAATCGTACGCCTGCAAGGCACGAATGCCGACATCGCCAAAAAGATTATTGACGAGTCTGGCTTGAAAGTAATGGGCGCTACGGAGTTTCAGGAAGCGGCGGATTTGGTGGCGCAGGTGTTGGCGAAGTAGCTAGTGTAAGCAAAGGATTTGAACATGTGCCCAAATTTGTCAACATGAAAAATGTTGACAAATTCTCACTTCGCCGCCATGCCAGGACACAGTTTTGACAACTTTTTTTCAGAAGTTGTCAAAACTCGCCCTGGGCCCAAGAAAAATCGCGATCAACCAACATCCACGATACATTTTTTTAGAAAACGACATTTTATTTACCCAGTCAATCTCAAAGGGTGGTCAAGTACAAAACAACTCGGAGGCTACCCGCCAATTACCGCTTTCATGCGTACTAGAACAAAGTGCCTTGTTGTCCCGAAACCATTTTGGGCCCACGCAAGGAGACACTCGGCATCATAGCTGCAAACACCTCCACGCAATACTGCGCCAATTCTGGCGCCAATAAGTTATCCGGCTCGTGCGCGAAGAAATATGCCTCCTGCAGCCCGGCATCGAACCATGTCTTTAGGCGCTGCGCCCAATCCTGCACCCGAGTGTAATCGCTCGGGTGCAGGCCGTTTCCGACGAACCGTATCAACGTTTTTTCAGCCGTAAGCCGTAGATGGCATACGTCGCGGCGGCCAGCGACATCCGTGATGACAGCCGGGCAGTGGTGCGCTGTGAGCAGCTCAAAAAACTGCTCCGATTCAACGCCAGCCTTAAAAAACAAAGGATGCCTGACCTCAACAGCTAATGGGACAGCCTCCGGAAAGCTTTCGAGGAATTTTGTCAACACCACTACGTCCCGTGGCCCAAACCCGGGCGGCAGCTGCATAAAGCAGCAGCCCAGTTTTTCGCCCAATTCGCTGATCGTTTCACAAAAAACGCGTGTTTCTGTGCTGTGTAGCCCTAAATTAGGGGCATGGCTGATGCTCTGCGGAATTTTAGGGCAGAACCTGAAATCCGCTGGCGTTTCGTCGCGCCAACGCGCCACAGTTGCCATGTCAGGAATACGGTAATGGGTGGTATTGTGCTCAATGGTGTTGAACTGCTCGCCGTAGTGGCGCAGGAAATGTTTGTCTTTGGCACCGGGTGGATACCATTTGCCTACCCATGGCTTCATATTGTAGCCCGTTGGGCCGATGTAAATGCTCGGACTATTGCAGGCAGGCAACTGCTCCAGCAAACGTTGGTTCTGCTGCGGATCCGGCGGAAGGTCAAATGGCACCTTTTCGACATTGGGCAGTTTCCCGAAATCCATGCTGGTCAGCGTTGCGGGTTAATTGACAGTTGGGTAGCTGTACATCCCATTTTTGCCTGGCAATGTGTAGCCAACTCCGATGCCAGCCGTAAAAAACCAATCGTTTTTATTGGGGTTGCCGGCCTGGCTGAAGCCATCGAGGTAGTCGGAGAAGGTGGGGCGAAGCAGGCCCTCCAAATGGATGGTGAAATGGTCGGTTAGTTTGTACCGCAGCCCTGCACCAAACGGGAGCACGAAGTGTGTTCTTTTGGTTTTGGCATTTTTGTCCATTTGAGCAAGTGACGGATCAATTTGCGGATTTCCATTGGCATCATTCCATGCTACTGTTGGATTGCTAAAAGCAGCGCCAAACCCTATCAGGGCGTAAGGGAAGAGACGCGTACCGCCGCGTTGGCTTCCCCGGGGCATGTCTTCAGCGTTGGAAGGGCTGTTATTGAGTGAAAAAAAGCTCAAAGGGTAAATTTCTGCTAAAACGCTGCCCTCCACAATGGTGCTTTCGAAGGAGGCACCTCGAATCTGCCGCCAGGCGGGCTTTTCAAATGATTTGTCGGCACCGGCGATTTTCCCCACCATCAGGTTTAGCCTGAGGGTGGCATTTCTGCCAACTTCTCGCCGGATATAGCCAGAAACACCAGGCTGAATATTTTTAAGGGTATAATTGATGTCCGGAGCGTGCAAATCGCCTTCGTAAGAGGTCATGAGCACACTTCCACCGATTTCCCAAGGGCCCAGGTTTTGAGCAGCGGGAATCATTGGGAAAATGAACAGCGATAGGAAGAGATATTTGTTCATTGCTTATACCGCAGCGTGTTTGTCTCCACTGCCTTCCCCGCAAAATTAGCACCTGAAGCATAGAGTTATCGCGATTTTTTGAAAAATGCTAAGAATAGAGGTTTTTTAGAATTTCCACTTTCTACCACTTCTTTCATCAGTTGAAGCCATGTTAGATGGAATTCGATTTAATGCTCTACTTTAGCAGACCAATTTGCGCTTTCAGCTCCTGCTTTGAACTTATTTTGGCTACAAATTGTAAAATGATATAGCAATTGGCTAAAAGTTTAAATAAAATAAATAATTGATAATCAAGTATTTAAGATAAAATTAAAATTGAATTTGCAATAAAATGTAAAAAAAGTGCAACAAAGTGGTAGAATATGGGAACAATATGTACATTTGTGCTGGTGAATTGTAGACGCGTTCCCACAAATTGCGTTTGTAGATTGCCAACAAAGCAGAAATAGTAAATAGTAAATGGTCCCACACATTCATGCAACTCATAGGCGAATATCCAGTAGCCCTTGATGACAAGGGTCGCATGCGCCTTCCAACCGCGCTGCTACGTCAATTAGGTGAAAACCTTGATGGCGAGGCTGCGTCGTACGAATTTGTGGTAAACCGGGGTTTTGAAAAGTGTCTCACACTTTACCCCAAACCGGTCTGGGATGCTATCGCTGCCAAGTTGAGTCGTCTCAATCGTTTTAACGACCGGAATCGCGCCTTTCTTCGCTCCTTTTACCTTGGAGCCTATCCTATTGCTACCGATAGCGCGGATCGGATTCTTTTACAGAAACCATTAATGGACTACGCTGACCTCAGCAAAGCAGCGGTGCTCGTAGCCATGGACGACCGGATCGAAATCTGGTCGCCCGAAGCGCACGCCCAAGTGGCTGCGATGGACTCCAATTTGTTTGCTGACCTCGCCAATGATGTTATGGGCGGTGGAATGGACGGGGTAGGGGATATAGAAATATAGGGTTTCGGGTTTCAGGTTTCAAGGTTTCAGGTTTACACGATCTGTTGTAAATTTTGAAACTGAATTTCAAAGCAGCCACGAATCGCGTAAACCTGAAACATTGAAACTTGAAACCCTTAAAAGCAACCACAAATCGTGTAAACCTGAAACCTGAAACCTTGAAACCTGAAACCTTTAAAAATGTATCACGTCAGTGTCCTTTTAAACGAATCCATTGATAGTCTGGCTGTTACGCCAGGTTCTGTGTATGTGGATGTCACATTTGGCGGCGGCGGGCACTCGAAATTGATACTGGAGAAATTGAGCGGAAAGGGGCATTTATACGCGTTCGATCAGGATGCAGATGCGATGCAGAACGTAGACCAAGCGGTGTTTGAAACGGCTTCGAATTTCACTTTTGTTCATTCAAATTTCAGGTTTATGACACGGCAGTTGCGGGCAGAAGGCGTCCGCCTGGGATCAGTGCGAGGGATATTGGCCGATTTGGGGGTCAGCAGCCACCAACTAGACAGCGCCGAGCGCGGTTTTTCGTACCGCTTCGATGCAGCGCTCGACATGCGGATGGATGCACGTGAAGGGATGACAGCGGCAGATGTGCTGAATCAATACACTGCCCTGGAATTGCAGCGGGTATTTGGAGAACTGGGCGAAGTGCGCAATTCCAAAACCCTCGCCGAGGCAATTGTACGGTTGCGGGAAGGCCAACTGTTCCGCAAAACAGGCGAGTTGGTGGATGCCTGCGAAACGTATTTCATGGGCGACAGGATGCGCTACCGCTCACAAGTGTTCCAGGCCCTGCGCATGGAAGTAAACGATGAACTCGGTGCCTTGGAAGATTTTCTGCACGCAGCCTACGAGATGCTGGCGCCCGGTGGACGATTGGCAGTCATCACTTTTCACTCCCTCGAAGATAGAATGGTGAAGAACTTTCTGAAAACCGGCAACACTCAAGGCGAGATGAAAAAGGACTTTTATGGGAATATAGACCGACCCTGGGATGTCATTACCAAAAAAGCCATTGAACCAGGAGCCGCAGAAGTAAAGCAAAATGTCCGCTCAAGAAGCTCCAAGCTTCGAGTGGGATCGAAAAAGGCTGTTGGCTGTTAGCTGTTGGCCGTTGGCTGTTGGCTGTTGGCCGTTGGCCGTTGGCAGGCGCATAGTTGGGAACTCAGATAAAATCATACAAAATATCACAACATGAGAGATTTTCGAAAATACGATGTTTGGAAAGAAGGACTTGATCTTTCACAGGCCATTTACCAGTTGACCGCAAAATTTCCTAGAGAAGAACTCTTCGGCTTGAGTTCCCAAATGAGAAGGGCTTCGGTTTCAATACCTTCAAACATTGCTGAAGGAGCTAGCCGTAGTACCGAAGCCGCCTTCGGACATTTTATTGAAATCTCCATTGGTTCGGCATTTGAATTAGAAACGCAGTTAGAATTGTCCAAGCGTGTCAACTATATATCTGCCGAAAAGCTGGCTGAATTGCTTGAACCTCTACAAATTTTGCAACGCAAACTAAATTCCTTTCGAAACAAGCTCAAATAGCCAACAGCCAATAGCCAATAGCCAACAGCCAACAGCCAATAGCCAACAGCCAATAGCCAACAGCCAACAGCCAACAGCCAACAGCCAAAATTATGGCCAACAAACTCTTAAACGCACTCAACGTCAGCCAGCACACGACCAACTTCGTGTTTGACAACTTCAAGTTCATGCTGTTTCTGGGATTTCTGGGCATCATATATATTGCAAATGCCCACTACGCTGAAAAAGGCGTGCGCATGATACAGCAGAAGCAAAAAGAAATGAAAGAGCTCAAATGGGAGTACACCTCTATAAAAAGTGGGACCATGTTCCGATCCATGCAGAGCCAAATAGATGAAAGCCTCAACAATACAGGGATTGATTTGGAGGGTGATGGCCCGAAAGTAATACTGGTTAAATAACGCGTAAAGTCATGTTAAACGTAAAAAATGAAGTCCTAATTCGCGTCTACCTGGTTGCTGCCGGGGTGGTGGGGCTTGCGTTTGTGATTTTTCTGCGCCTTTTCCAGATCAGTGTAAAAGATGCGGCGAAATGGGAGGCTAAATCGGATAGCCTATACGTGAAATGGGTGAATGCGCCTTCCCAGCGGGGCAATATCCTGGCAGACGATGGTTCCTTGCTGGCTACCTCTTTGCCTTTTTTCAATATCCATTTTGATGCAAAAACCGAAGGCCTAACAAACGCCATTTTTAACGACCAGGCAGTAGACAGCCTCGGCTGGCTGCTTTCTACATACATTGATCAGCAGTTTACTCCGGGTGCCTACGCCGCTTGGCTGCGCCGACTGCGGGACAGTACCGACCGGACAGCGGTCGGGATTCGTTACGTGCCGATAGCCAAAGGTTTGCCATACGCTAAAGCCTTGATGGTCAAAAACTTCCCGATTTTCAGGGAAGGCCGGCACAAAGGCGGATTTATAATGGAGCAGGACAATCGACGGGAGCGGCCATTTAAAATTCTGGCACAACGTACCATCGGCTACAACCGGGAAGGTGCCTTGCCCGTAGGACTTGAAGGCAGTTTTGACAATATTTTGGAAGGACGACCGGGTAGGCAACTGATGATTCGGGTTCCGGGTGATGTGTACATACCCGTCAATGATTTGGCAGAAATAGAACCAGAGGCCGGAGACGACATCGTGACCACCTTGGATATTAACATACAAGACATCGCTGAAAACAGCTTGTTGAAAGCTTGTCAGACCCACAATGCCGACCATGGATGCGTCATCGTTATGGAAGTAAAAACTGGTAAAATTCGTGCCATGGCGAATATCGGCCGCAGCCCAGAGGGGTGGTGGGAAACTTATAATTACGCGGTTGGGGAGCGGGTAGAGCCAGGTTCGATGTTCAAATTGGCCACTTTTATGGCTATGATGGAAGACGGGAAGCTGAAAGATTTTAATGAGAAGATTCCTGTGTACAAAGGTAAGGTGCAGATTTATACGGAAGAATTGGTGGATGCTGAGCCGCATGGCCTGGATTCTATGACCATATTACAAGTATTTGCACGCTCGAGTAATGTTGGAACAGCGACTTTGACGCAGCAATTTTACAAGGCGAATCCATCCGCATTTGTGGATCACTTGCGGGATTTTGGCCTCGACCTTCCGACCGATATTGAAGTAGGCGGCGAAGAAGCACCCATCATCAAAAACCCGAAAGACCCTAAAAGTGATTGGTCGGGAACAACCCTGCCTTGGATGAGTATAGGTTATGAGCTATTGGTGACCCCAATGCAGCTCCTCACTTTTTACAATGCCGTTGCCAACGATGGCCGGATGATGAAGCCTTATCTGGTACAGCGCACAGAGCGTTACGGGGAATTGATTAAAGAGTTTCGCCCGACTGTGGTGAAACGCAGCATCGCCTCAAAAACGACGATAAAAAGGGCGCAAGAACTGCTCAACGAGGTTGTCCTGACGGGTACAGCAAAATCAATAAACCCCAAAAGCTACTCCATCGCCGGTAAAACGGGCACCGCCCAATTGAATTACCACAAGTTCCGTGCTTCAAAAGGCATTCGGCATCAGGCAGCTTTCTGTGGTTACTTCCCAGCTGATGCACCTGTATATTCCTGCATCGTGGTGATCAGCGAACCAGAACGCGGAGGATACCACGGCGCAGAAGTGGCGGCCCCAGTGTTTCGCGCCATTGCAGACAAATGCTTTGCCATGAAATCAGAATTGCACGTACCCATCAACGCCAAAAATGCACCAAAATTGGTCTCCAATAAAATGCCAACTTTTGATGCCGGTTCAAGACAGGACATGAAAAAAGGCCTCCGCTGGCTCGGATTGGAATATTATAATGACAATGAAGACAGCGAAAAAGATACTGACTGGTCGGTCGTAGTGGCTGAAAAAGGAGATTCCCTGGTGATGAAAAACAGGGTAGTTGCCGACAAAACCATTCCGTCAGTCGTAGGAATGGGCTTAAAAGACGCCATTTATTTGCTTGAAAACAGGGGCTGCCGGGTGAAAGTAAAGGGTTATGGGAAAGTGCGACAACAAAGCCTGGCCGTTGGCACCCGGGCAAGCGGCCAAACCTGCATTTTATACCTCAATTAACCAAGAAACCATGACACTCAAGCAGTTACTCAAAAACGTCCAGGTACTGGACACACAAGGCGACA
This sequence comes from Chitinophagales bacterium, assembly GCA_038246345.1. Taxonomy (GTDB): domain Bacteria; phylum Bacteroidota; class Bacteroidia; order Chitinophagales; family Saprospiraceae; genus M3007. Next base: position 23,599 of record JBBRWA010000006.1, on the reverse strand, counting down.
CCGCGGTCGAAGTTGGACAAATCCGCTTCGATTCGCGTGCGGTGCAGCCAGGAGATGTGTTCGTGGCCGTAAAAGGAGTAGCCGCAGACGGTCATCAGTTCATTGACAAAGCAATTAAAAACGGGGCGGCTGCCATTGTATGTGAAACGCCAACAGCCAACAGCCAACGGCCAACAGTACAGGTAGCGAATAGTGCTGAAGCATTGGGCCAAATGGCATCCAATTTTTTCGGGAATCCATCCGCAGCAATCAAGCTTATCGGCATCACGGGCACCAACGGCAAAACAACATCGGCGACCTTGCTCTGGCAACTTTTTACCCGAATGGGATACAAATGCGGGCTGATTGGTACGGTGGAGAATAGGGTAGGGGTTGGGGTAATTCCGAGCACCCATACCACACCAGATGCCGTGCGGGTACACGAGCTGTTTCGGGAAATGGCAGATGCCGCTTGTACGCATGTGTTTATGGAGGTCAGCAGTCACGCTGTGCACCAGCGCCGGATTGCAGGGGCCATGTTTACGGGCGCCGTATTTACCAACCTCAGCCACGACCACCTCGATTACCATAAAACCTTCGCAGCCTACCGCGATGCCAAGAAAATGTTCTTTGACGATTTGCACCATACCGCATTTGCGCTGACCAACATCGACGACCGCAACGGCATGGTAATGCTCCAAAACACCAAAGCGACGAAATATACCTACGGCTTGAAAAAAGCGGCTGATTTCAAGTCGAAAATCATTGAAAATAGCCTCAATGGCTTGCACTTGGCATTGGATGGCGCTGAAATACACGCCCGCATGATCGGCGAATTCAATGCCTACAACCTCACCGCTACTTACGCGGTGGCCAATTTATTGGGCGAAGAAAAAATGGCAACCCTGACGGCCCTCAGCGACCTGCAAGGCGCAGAAGGCAGGTTTGAATACATCAACCACCCCACAAAACCCGGCTGCATCGGTATTGTGGATTATGCCCATACCCCCGATGCACTGGAAAAAGTGCTGGAAACCATTGTCAAACTGAAAAAGAAATCATCGCGCATCATCACCGTCACCGGTGCAGGCGGCGACCGCGACAAAACAAAACGACCGATCATGGCCCAGGTTTGCGCCCGTTTCAGCGATCAATTGATCTTGACCAGCGACAACCCCCGCACCGAAGACCCGGCTCAAATTCTACAAGACATGGAAGCCGGCCTCGACAAAGAAACACTCAAAAAGACCCTGATCATCCAAGACCGCAAACAAGCCATAAAAACCGCAGAACGGCTCGCCAACGCCAATGATGTGATTTTGGTAGCCGGCAAAGGACACGAGAAGTACCAGGACATACAAGGGGTAAAGCACCCTTTCGACGACAAGAAAGAACTTTTTTTAGTTATGAGTTATGAGTTATGAGTTATGAGTTATGAGTCTGCACAACATCTCGCTTTTTTTTAGCAGGGTGTTTCAGCACCTAATTTCCGATGACATTCATTTACCATTGGTTTTGAGCGTAAAGTGCTGAAAAACAATAGTCAAACCAAAACCCAAATGCTGTGCAAACTCATCACTCATAACTCATCACTCATCACTCATCACTCATCACTCATAACTCATAACTCATCACTCATAACTAAAAAACAAAGACATAATAGTGGAGGGACTATTATTTTGAAATGGTTGCGGGGCGATGCAAGATCGCCCCACAGCCCAATTAACCATCACTCATCACTCATAACTCATCACTCATAACTCATCACTCATAACTCATAACTCATCACTCATAACTCATCACTCATCACTCATAACTCATAACTCATCACTCATCACTTAGAAAAAAATGCTTGTCTACCTATTTGACTACCTAAAAGAGCATTTCGATATGCCGGGCGCGGGCCTGTTCAGGTACATCTCGTTCCGGGCTGGGGTAGCCATGTTGTTGTCGTTGCTCATATCCATCGTGATCGGGCGGCGGATCATTGAATGGTTGCGCACGTTGCAGATTGGTGAATCCATCCGGGATTTGGGCCTTGCGGGGCAGAATTCCAAGGCGGGCACGCCCACCATGGGCGGCATCATCATCGTCGCGGCGACGTTGATTCCCTGCTTGCTGATGGCCAGGCTCGACAATGTGTATGTATTGCTCATGCTGTTCAGCACGGTCTGGATGTTCGCCATTGGTTTTATCGACGACTATATAAAGGTGTTCAAGAAGGACAAGCAAGGTTTGAAGGGGAAATTTAAAATAATGGGTCAGGTTGGATTGGGGTTGATCGTCGGGGTGAGCATGTTGGTGAATGACGAAGTAGTGGTGCGGCTTGATGCAACGGTGGCGGCACAGAATGGTTATGAAATTACGGATACCATTTATGTAAAAGACCCTGAAAAACTGGGTGTTTACAACGAAATGGTGTACGCAAAAGCACCGATTACCAATGTGCCGTTTTTGAAAAATAATGAGTTGGACTACTCGCGCTTGCTATGGTTCTTGGGCGACAATGCCCGCGACTTGAGCTCGATACTGTTTGTCATCATGTCAATCATCGTCATCACTGCGGTGAGCAACGGGGCAAATTTGACGGATGGATTGGACGGCCAATTGGCGGGGGTTTCAGCGATAGTTTGTGCGGTCTTGGGCGTTTTGGCCTACCTCAGTGGCAACTCCGTAGCGGCAGATTTTTTGAAAATACTGTACATACCGAACAGCAGCGAAATGGTGATTTACGCCGCTTGTCTGCTCGGGGGCTGCATCGGCTTTTTGTGGTACAATGTATTTCCAGCACGGGTATTCATGGGCGACACTGGAAGCCTCACGCTGGGCGGCATCATTGCAGCAATGGCCATCATCTTGAGGAAAGAATTGCTTATTCCGCTGCTGTGTGGGGTGTTTTTGATTGAAAACCTGTCCGTCATCATTCAAGTTTGGTGGTTCAAACGGACGAAGAAAAAATACGGAGTGGGGCGCAGGGTGTTTATGATGGCACCGTTGCACCACCATTACCAAAAGAAAGGCTTGCATGAGGTGACGATTTCGGTGCGATTCTGGATTGTGCAGATTTTGTTAGCTGTCGCGACGATAATAACCTTGAAAATTCGCTAGTGCCGAGTCCTCCAGTTGGGTGACTTGGAACCAAAGCGCACAAGACTCCAATGGAACGCGGATTGAACGGATTTAACAGATAAAAACAGATTAAAAAAAACATGAAAAAACGACTCGTCATACTCGGCTCCGGTGAATCCGGCACAGGCGCGGCCCTTTTGGCCCAACACCTGGGGTACGACGTATTCGTATCCGACAAAGGCCCCATCAAAGAAAACTTCAAACAGGAACTGGACAGCAACAGCATTGCCTGGGAAGAAAACCAGCACAGCCTGGAACTCATCCTGAACGCCAGCGAGATCATCAAAAGCCCTGGTATCCCGGAAAAATCCGAGGTTATACAAGCTGTACACGCCAAAGGCATCAACGTAATCGGCGAAATCGAATTTGCCTTCCGTCATGCAGGAAAATGCCAGATCGTAGCCATCACCGGCTCGAACGGAAAAACGACTACCACTGAACTGACCAATCACCTGCTGGAAAGCGCCGGGTTGAACGTCCGCAAAGGTGGCAACGTCGGCAATTCATTCGCCCGCATGGCCCTCAACGACCTGCGCCAAAAACAAACAACAAACGCATATTTGTACTCGAAGTGAGCAGCTTTCAATTGGATGATATTCAGCAGTTTAGGTCAAAAATAGCCATGCTGCTCAACATCACCCCCGACCACCTCGACCGCTACGATTACAAACTGGAAAACTACGCGGCATCAAAATTCCGCATCACCATGAATCAACAAAGGGGCGACAAATTTATCTACAATGGCTTCGATCCGATCGTGCTTGCAGGCATCGACGGAGCCAATGCCGGTCGCTCAACGAATAGCGCCCCAAAAGCCATCGCCATCCGCAAAGGATTTTACAAAAATGGGCAAATAAAGGTTGGCAAAGAAGTGTTTGACATGAGCAAAAGCGCCCTGCGCGGACCGCACAACATGTTCAATGCCACCTGCGCCATTCGCACTGCCCTATTGCTCGGCGCGGACCCAAAGAAAATCCAGGAGGGCTTAAACACCTTCACGCCACCGCCGCACCGCTTGGAAAAAGTCGCGGAGATCAATGGTATCACCTGGATCAACGACTCAAAAGCCACCAACGTAGACTCCGTATTCTACGCCTTGCAAGCCATGGATGCACCTACTATTTGGATCGTTGGCGGCCAGGACAAAGGAAACGACTATACCCCCTTGCTCAAGCTGGTAAAAAAGCAAGTAAAAGCGATCGTGTGCATGGGCATAGATAATTCAACCATAATCAGCGTGTTCGGCAACATGAAAAAGCCAATGACCGAAACCCGCAGTGCACAGGAAGCAGTACAGGCAGCAGCAAAAATGGCTCAAAAAGGCGACACCGTATTACTCAGCCCAGCCTGCGCCAGTTTCGACCTTTTCAAAAACTACGAAGACCGCGGCACCCAATTCCGCCAAGCCGTCCAAAAATTACTCATCACTCATAACTCATAACTCATCACTCATAACGCATAACTCATCACTCATAACTCATAACTCATAACTCATCACTCATCACTCATAACTCATAACTTAAAAAAGAATGTCTCTCGGTAACCGTTTAGCAGCAGAATTAAAAGGCGATCGCACCATTTGGATGATCATCGCCGTGCTGGGCTTGTTCAGCATCCTGGCCGTGTACTCGGCTTCGGGCTGGGAGGCATGGCGTTCGCGCGGCGGCGACACCACGATATTCCTGGTGAAGCACATGGTGATGATGGCGTTTGGGTTTGTGATCATTTACCTCTGCCACCTATTGCATTACCGGCAGTACCAGCGCATGGCCGCTATGATGATATTGTTGGCCATTCCCTTGTTGGTGTTTACCCTGGCATTTGGCCGCAACATCAACGAAGCGACCAGATGGATCAGCGTGGCAGGTTTTAGTTTCCAGCCTTCGGAATTTGCCAAACTCGCCCTCATTATCTACATCGCTCGGGAATTGACTCGAAAGCAGGACTATATCACCAGTTTTAAGGACGCTTTTATGCCAATTCTGGTGCCGGTGCTGATTGTTTGCGGGCTTATCGCGCCCTCAAATCTGAGTACAGCGGCAGTGCTTTTTGCTACCTGTATTTTGCTGATGTTCATTGGACGCGTGAGTTGGAAATACATTTTCCTGTTGGCAATGTTGGGCGTTGTCGTGCTGGTTGGATTGATTGCCATCGGAAAATTGTATCCCCACCTGGAACTGGTCCGTGTAGATACCTGGGTATCGAGGTTGAATGAATTCGCCAACGTAGAAGACGGAGGCTATCAGGTGCAACAAGCCAAAATTGCCATTGCCAAGGGCGGGATTATTGGGAATGGGCCGGGCAACAGCGTGATTCGAAATTTTTTGCCTTATGCCCATGCTGACTTTATTTACGCCATTATATGTGAAGAATACGGCTTGCTGGGCGGTACCGTGATACTGGTGTTGTACGTGCTGCTTTTTTTGAGAAACGTAAAACTCGTTACCCGAAGTCCAAAAGCTTTCGGCGCATTCCTGGCCATTGGCCTGAGTTTGTTGCTGACGGTGCAGGCCTTGGCCAATATTGCGGTAAACGTAAACCTAGTGCCCGCAACCGGCCTGACATTGCCCCTCATTTCAATGGGCGGCACAAGCCTTTTGTTCACCTGCATTTCCCTTGGGATGATCCTGAGCGTGAGCAAATACATTGAATCATTAGAATAAAATAATCCAGCGAAGAACGTCAAAATTTGAAGCTAACTATTATGCAAAACGAACTAAAAATAATGATAACAGGCGGCGGTACCGGAGGCCATGTGTTCCCGGCAATAGCTGTTGCAGACGCGATCAAGCGCCTGCGGCCTGATGCTACATTTTTGTTCGTCGGCGCCAACGGACGCATGGAAATGGATCGGGTGCCAAAAGCGGGCTACAGTATCGAAGGACTAAACATTGCAGGTTTCCAACGCAGTTTTAGCTTGAAAAATCTTGCCTTCCCCTTCAAACTGCTGTCGAGCTTGCGCAAAGCAAAACGCATCGTCGCTGCTTTCCAGCCCAACGTCGTTATCGGCACTGGTGGCTATGCCAGCGGACCGGTGATGCGGGCGGCACAGCGGGCGGGTATCCCCACCCTTATCCAGGAGCAAAACTCCTACGCGGGGGTGACCAACAAACTGCTGTCCAGAAAAGCAAACACTGTTTGTGTCGCTTACGACCACATGGAACAGTTCTTTGACAAAAATAAAATCTTGTTTACGGGCAATCCTGTTCGCGCCGATATTTTGGATTTGGATGGAAAACGCGCAGAAGCTATGGCCTATTACGGGCTGAATCCCAACCTGAAAACCATCGTCGTGACCGGCGGAAGCCTGGGTGCCAAAACCCTCAATGAGGCGATTGCCAATGGATATGAGCTGCTAAAAGCAGGCAAAGTGAATGTACTCTGGCAATGTGGCAAATATTACGAGTTGATGTACAAGGATTGCGAAACGGCAAAATTGCCCAATGTTCAGATGCTGGCTTTCATTGACCGCATGGATTTGCTGTACGCTGCGGCTGATGTGGTTATTTCAAGGGCTGGCGCATTGACTATCAGCGAATTGTGCCTGGTCGGAAAACCAGTAATCCTGGTGCCTTCACCCAATGTAGCAGAAGACCATCAAACCAAGAATGCGATGGCTTTGGTGGAAAAGGGTGCTGCTCGTTTGGTACATGATTCGGAAGCGCCTAAAAAATTGTTGTCCGAGGCGCTGATGATTCTTGAAAACGATGCATTGGCTTTCAGTTTGGGCGAAAGTATACGGCCACTGGGACGACCGAACGCAGCGGACATTATTGCCCGGGAAGCTTTGAAAATTGCGAAAGTTGACGCTTAAAAATAGTTGAAAATGAAACACATCACACCAATAATCATGGTAGCGACCCTCTTTTTTACGGGGTGCAACCACGACGAAGAATGGACGAAAATGATCGTCGGAGAATGGCATGGAGTCAGTTGGGTTGCTGAGGGAAAACCTGCAATAGAGGATGCCTCAACACTGACGATGCTCTTTTCCAAGGACAGTGTTTACAACTTGTTTATCGGTAATGGAATGGAGAATGGAGACTATTATGTGAACAATGACTCCCTATTTCTAATCCCTGAAAAATCGGAAGACGTGAAAATGAAGATCATATCGCTGAGCGATGCGAAACTAGAGCTGCAAGTGTTTCGCGGGGAGCTGGAAAACATTGAGTTCAAACGATAATTGAAAACATAAAAAGTTGAAAACCATCGTGCTTGAAATGGAACGTTTGCGCAATCTGAATGCGGGTTTGGGACAGTATTGTCTCCAACTTGGTCGGGCAATTGCGGCACAGCCAGTGTCGCAGGCGCTGCATTTTGAGTGCTATTTGCCAAACTACCTGACAGGCATTTTGGGCGCGTCATTCAGCTACCGTGCTACCCGGAAATGGCATAAGTTGACGGGGGTTGCTACCGATGCATCGCTTTGGCACTGCATGCACCAGGATTCTGCTTATTGGCCTGCAAACAATAAAACGGGGGTAGTAATGACCATCCATGACCTCAATTTTATGGAGCGTGCCGACTACACCAACTGGAGAAAAGGCCAGAAAAAGCAGCAATTGCAACGCAAAGTCAACCGCTGCCAAGGCTTGGTGTACATCTCGGAATTTGTCAAAAATACCGTGCACCAGAACTTTAAACTACCAGCGGGCATACAAGAAAAAACAATCCTAAACGGTGTTTCTGTTGAAATGCCACTGGAAACTAGTAATGAAACGACAAGCATACCCTTTCTCTTTTCAATAGGCTTGCACCCCAAGAAAAATTACGCAGCGGCACTGCCTATTTTAAAGTCAAATCCTGATTATCAATGGATTATTGCGGGTGCAGACAGCAATGGATACCAGTTGGAATTAGAAAAAGCTGCAACAGCTCTGGGTGTAAAAGACCAATTGGTGTTCAGTGGGGTAGTGACAGATCAGGAAAAATGGCGGCTCTACCAAAACTGCACGGCCCTGATTTTTCCCTCGCTGTCGGAAGGATTTGGATTGCCGGTACTAGAGGCCATGGCATTCGGAAAACCCGTTTTCCTTTCCAACCGCACCAGCCTCCCGGAAATTGGCGGCAAAGAAGCTTACTACTTTAACAACTTCGAACCCGAACACATCCAGCAAGTATTTTCCGAAGGAATGAAAAACATAAAAACCGACCCTGAAAAACCAAAACGCCTAAAAGACCACGCTTCAAAATTCAACTGGCAAAACGCCGCAAAAGACTACCTCCAATTTTACCAACAAATATTAAACCAACAACAACACTACTAAACAAAACATCCCTAAAACACATCACTCATCGCTCATCACTCATCACTCATCTCTCATCTCTCATCACTTAAAAAAATGAATTTCGCGTCCATCCATAAAATCTACTTCATCGGCATTGGCGGCATCGGCATGTCGGCCTTAGCCCGTTACTTCCGCCTGCATGGCGCGGAGGTACACGGCTACGACCGTACCGAAACCGATCTAACCCGCGCCCTTGTAGCAGAAGGGATGCAAGTACATTACGAGGATGATGTGAAGTTTATTCCCGAAGGCATTGATTTGGTGGTGTTTACGCCAGCGGTTCCAAAAGAGCACAGCGAGTTATGCTGGTTTATGGACAATGGTTATCCTGTAAAAAAACGTGCCGAAGTGCTGGGTATTATCAGCCAGGCCAAGCGTTGTATTGCCATTGCGGGCACCCATGGAAAAACCACCACCAGCACCATGGCCAGCCACCTGCTCCGCGCTTGTGGTGTGGATGCGACAGCATTCGTCGGGGGTATCTCCGGCAATTTGGCCAGCAATTTTGTAGAAGGCAAAAGCGAATGGGTGGTGGTGGAAGCTGATGAATACGACCGATCTTTCCTGCACCTGCACCCGGAAATTGCCGTCATCAATTCCGTGGATGCCGATCACTTGGACATTTATGGAACAGCAGCGGAAGTGTTGGCTACTTACAAGCAGTTTGCCGAACAGGTGAAGCCAGGCGGCCAGCTACTACTCGAACAAAGTATTGATTTTCAGTTGCCAGGCAGCAAGACATTCGGCATCGAAACGGGCAATTACGCAGCAAAAAACATCCGTATGGAAAACGGCTACACCGTATTTGATCTTGATATTCAGGATGGAAACAACAAGCAGCAGCAGTTTAAGGGTTTACAATTGCCATACCCTGGCTTGCACAACGTGAAAAATGCCACAGCTGCCATCGCTGTCACCTTGTTGGCAGGAGGTGATGCGAGCAAAATCCCGGCAGCATTGGCCAATTTCAAAGGGGTAAAACGCCGCTTCGAAACCATTGCCAAAACAGAAAGCACAGTTTATGTGGACGATTATGCCCATCACCCCGCAGAGCTCGAAGCTGCAATAAGTGCTGCTCGAATGATGTACCCAAACCGAAAAATCACCGGCATTTTTCAGCCCCACTTGTTCACCCGCACCCGCGATTTCGCCAACGATTTCGCCACGGCATTGGACAAACTTGACGAATGCATTCTCCTGCCCATCTACCCGGCCCGCGAAAAACCGATAGAAGGTATTACATCAGAAATGCTGCTCCAAAAAATGACCTCAACAAACAAACAACTCGTCCAAAAAAACGACCTAATCACCTACCTCAAAAGCAAAAACAAAAATAACAACAACAACAACAACCTCGACATCCTCATCACCCTGGGCGCCGGCGACATCGACACCCTCATCACCCCCATCAAAGAACTCATAACGCATAATAACCCATAACGCATCACTCATAACGCATCACTCATAACTCATAACTCAAAAAAAATGTATACCAACCTCCGCTACGACCGAATACTATGGGTAGGATTCCTACTGGTAATCGGCTTGTTGCTCTACTCGGCGATCGGGCGGAAGCGGAACAGTTTTGCCGAAGGTGTAGCGGTGGAGGTAATACCCTTGAAAAGTGGCGATAAGTTGATCAGCGAACGGGATGTTCGGCAGGCTTTGTTGCGCTCTTTTGGCAATACACTGGAAGGTACGGAGCTGGCCAATTTGGAAGTAGAGCGCATGGAGCGGGTGTTGGAAGAGGATCCATTCGTGTTGGATGCAGAAGCATACATCGATCAGCACAATGTTTTCCACGTGAAAATCCAGCAGCGGGAGCCAGTATTGCGGGTGCTCGACAACAACGGCGGCAATTATTACCTGGACAAAGACGGTATAAAGATGCCGCCTTCACCCAATTTCGCCGCTCGGGTTATGGTGGCTACCGGAAACGTGGCACCGTACATGGTGGATTTTAAAAAGCATAAAAAACGCAGTACACTCAAAGACCTCTTTAGCCTGACAGAAACCCTTATGGCCGATGAGTTTTTAGCGGGATTCATCCAGCAAATTCACATCAGCAACACAGGAGAATTTACCCTGATCCCCCTTATTGGCGATCAAAAAATAATCCTGGGTTCTACCAGAAAAGTGGACGACAAGTTGCGGCGGCTCAAGATATTTTACCAGCAAGGGATGCCGTACACGGGGTGGAGAAGCTATGAAACCATTAATTTAGCCTTCAGTGGACAAGTGGTTTGCAAACGCTAAGGATTCACATAAATGATTAAAGAACAAATTTTTATGAAACATATTTTCGCACTTATTACAGTTTTTACCCTGCCTGCCCTACTATTGGCACAGGCGAAACAAGCGACCTTGTTAGGCCGTTGGGACGACCCCAGCATTGTGGGCTCAATCGCTTACAACAACCGCTACAACGAGGTATGGAGTGTTGCCGTGAACGGACATGAATACGCCATCATTGGCTCCACCAAAGGCACCCATTTTATAGATGTGACCAACCCGACCCAGCCCTTTGAAGCAGATTATATTCCGGGCAAAGCCCAGGGGCCAAACATCATTCACCGCGATTATAAAACCTACAAAAACTACATATACGGTGTTTGTGACGAAGGAAACAGCAGCCTGCAAATCATGGACGTATCCACACTGCCAGATTCTGTCCGGCTGGTCTCCAATTCAAGCGCCATCATCGTCACAACCCACAATATTTTTATCGACACCAGCAGGGCAATGCTGTATTCACTGGTATTTGGCTCAAACCAATACGGTTATGGTGGTATGGCTGCATTAAGCCTTGCCAATCCTGAACAGCCCACCTTTATCAAAAAATTCAGCAACATTGGCGGCTTTTCATTTGGCCATATCCATGATGCTTTCGTCCGCAACGATACTGCCTACTTAAACGCTGGTACCAATGGATTTGCCGTGGCAGATTTCAGCGACCCCAGCCAGCCAAAGTTGCTGGGCACCCTGACATCTTATCCCGGAAAAGGTTATAACCACTCCGGCTGGCTTACAACAGACGGCCAACATTATTATATGGCAGATGAAACACATGGCTCGCCCATAAAAGCATTGGATGTTCAAAATTTGGATGATATCCAGGTGCTGGGAACCTTCAATGCTGAAGCTTCGCCGACCCAAATACCACACAATGCAATGATCGCGTGTAATTATTTATACGTCTCGTATTACTACAATGGGCTACAGGTATTCGACATCAGCGATCCGCTCAATGTGCAACGGGTACTGTACTACGATACTTGCATTTTGCCCGACAATACCAGCTACGAAGGCGCTTGGGGCGTGAATCCCTGGCTCCCTTCAGGCAATATCCTGATTTCTGATATGCAGAACGGTTTGTTCATTTTTGAGGGAATTGGGGACAATTGCAATGCGCCGGTTTCCAAAACGAACAACATTTTAAAACAAAAACTGCCCTTGCAAATCAGCCCGCAACCAGCCAGCGAAAAATTGGTTTTGCAACTTTCAGCGGATACGGATATCACCAACGCATTCGCGGTGCTGATGGATGCAAACATGCGGCAGGTGTTAATTCAAAATATTGACAATCAAGATTTTGAATTAAAACTGCCGGCTTCTATCACCAACGGAATTTATTTCCTGCGCGTTCAAACAATGGAGGGTGTTGCAATAAAAAAAGTGTTGGTGCAGCGTTGATTCAGGGAATCAAATGCTATAAATGCTTGTTCAATTTGGAAAAATAAAAACAAATTGAATGAAAAATAAAAACAAATAGTTTAAAGATAATACTTTTGTCGCGGGAAAGAGTTTCGGGCCGCCTCGAAAGATTCAACACAAATCGAAGCTCACCACTTAAACAGTTACATTATGTCGGATTTGATCCCACAACCCCATGATGTTGTCGTTGCGCTGGACATTGGAACTACGAAAGTATGTTGCCTGGCCGGTCGTAAAAACACACACGGGAAACTCGAAATCATCGGAATCGGCAAAGTCGAAAGCGCGGGAGTGCTTCGCGGCGTTGTTTCCAACATTGAAAAAACCGTCGGCGCCATCCGGGAGGCCGTGGAAAACTGCGAGCGCAAAGCTGGCATGAAATTCCACTCCGTTCACGTTGGTATTGCAGGCCAACACATTAAAAGCCTGCAACACCGGGGCATCCTGACCCGTGAAAGCGATCACACGGAAATCGCCAACCGCGATATTGACCGCATCGTGAACGATATGTTCAAACTGGTGCTTCCGCCGGGAGACAAGATTTTACACGTCTTCCCCCAGGAATTCACCGTCGACTCCGAGCAAGGCATCACCGACCCGGTCGGTATGTGTGGCGTGCGCCTGGAGGCCAATTTCCACATCATCACTGGCCAGATCACAGCGGTCAACAACATCTACCGCTGTATCGAAAAAGCCGGATTGAAAGTGGCCGACCTCACCCTCGAACCAATCGCCAGCGCCGACGCGACCCTCAGTGATGAGGAGAAGCAAGCCGGCGTAGCGCTCGTCGACATTGGTGGCGGCACCACCGACATCACCATTTTCCACGAAGGCATCATCCGGCACACCGCTGTGATTCCTTTCGGGGGCAACGTCATCACCGCCGACATCAAAGAAGGCTGTACCGTGATGCAACCCCAGGCAGAAAAGCTCAAAGTAAAATTTGGCTCTGCCCTGGCCAACGAGGTGTTCGACAACCGCATCATCACCATCCCTGGCCTCAAAGGCCGCGAGCACAAGGAGATCAGCGAGAAAAACCTCGCCCGCATCATCCAGGCCCGCATGGAGGAAGTGCTCGATTATGTGCTGTGGGAAATTCGCCGCAGCGGCTACGAGCGCAAACTCATCGGCGGCATTGTCCTCACCGGTGGCGGCTCGCTGCTGGCGCATATCGACAAGCTCACAGAGCTACACTCCGGTATGTCCTGCCGCATAGGCATCCCCGTGGAGAGCCTCGCCCACGGCTATCACGAATCCGTGAGCAGCCCCATCTTCAGTACCGGCATCGGCCTCTTGTTGCGCGGACTACAGGAGCTCCAGCCGGAACAGGAACAAACAAAAGAAGAACAAAAAATCAAGGAAGGAAAGCAAGAGCCATCCAATGTTTCCGAAGAAAAAGAGCCTTCATGGTTCGACAATGTCTTCAAAAAAACAAAGGAATGGTTCGAAGCAGAACCGGACATGGACTTTAATAAAAAATGAGCTTTTTGAGTTATGAGTTATTAGTTATGAGTTATTTGGCGTTTGTGGCAACCATAAAAAACGAATGACCCATAATCATAAATTCAAAATTCATAACTCATAACTCATTCCATATAACTCATAACTAATAACTCATAACTCAAAAAAATGGCACATACAATTAGTCCTTCACCAATGCGGGAGAAATCTATGGATCTCGCAGTTCGAGTTGTCAATTTGTGTCGCCATTTGGTTTCAGAGAAAAATGAGTATGTGTTGAGCAAACAGCTTTTGAAGTCAGGAACTTCACCTGGAGCTAATATTAGAGAGGCTCAAAATGGTGAAAGCACCGCCGATTTCATACATAAGCTAGGGATTGCTCAGAAGGAGACAGACGAAACACTGTACTGGCTTGAATTACTTTTTCAAACAAAATATTTGACCGAAACAGAATTCAACTCCATGTACAAAGATGCTGAGGAGCTTCTCCGAATAGTGCGAAGCGCCATTATCACGAAGAAGAAAAACAAGCTGATCGAAGTAGCCAAGACAATTGCTCTGGTTATTCTATCAACGTACTTCCTCCTCCAGCTATAAAATCTCGAGTTTCCCCTCGAAGGATAACTCATAACTAATAACTCATAACTAAAACAACGTTATTATGCTTTTTGACTTGCCAAAAGATGAGCCGAGCATCATAAAAATCATCGGCGTAGGCGGCGGCGGTTCAAATGCCGTTACCCATATGTACAAACAAGGCATCGTAGGCGTGGATTACGCTATATGCAATACAGATGCTCAAGCCATGCACCTCAGCCCGGTGCCCAATAAAATTTCCCTCGGTCAAATCCTTACGGAAGGCCGCGGCGCAGGCAGCAAACCCAGTGTGGGCAAACAAGCCTGCGTGGAAAGCCTGGAAGAGATTACCCGTTTCCTCGACGATGGCACCAAGATGGTGTTCATCACGGCAGGCATGGGTGGTGGTACCGGAACCGGTGCAGCACCTATTATCGCCAAAGCTTCACAGGAGCTGGGTATCCTGACCGTGGGCATCGTAACCCTTCCTTTCACTTTTGAAGGTAAAACCCGCGTCGGAAACGGCATGGAAGGTTTGGAAGAGTTGCGTAAAAACGTAGATTGTCTGGTCATTATCTCCAACGATAAACTCCGCGACATCTTCGGCAACCTGTCCATTTCACAAGCCTTTGCTGAGGCGGACAATATATTGTGTACTGCTGCCAAAGGTATTGCCGAAATCATCACGGTGCCGGGTTACGTCAACGTCGACTTTGAAGACGTGAACACCACCATGCGTGGTTCCGGTGTGGCCATCATGGGCACCTCGGCCCTGGAAGGGGAGAATCGCGCCTTCCGCGCTGCCGACGAAGCCCTGCGCTCGCCGCTGCTTGAAGACAACGACATCTACGGTGCCAAAAACATCCTGGTAAACATCACTTCCGGGGTGAAAGAAGCCACGATGGATGAAATCTTCGAAATCACACAGTTTGTCCAGGAGAAAGCCGGCGAAAACGCCAACCTCATCTGGGGTAACTGCTTCGACGAGCGGCTGGGTGAAAAACTCGCCGTGACCATCATCGCCACAGGCTTTGAAGTCAGCGAGAAGGGTAAAGCTACCATTTCCGGCCAGCGCCAAGCAAATCCTGCAACGGATCGCCAGGTGGTGCACCTCGACGAGGACGACCATATTGGAAAAAAGCTCAAGCCTTCTCTCTTTACAGTTACGTCTGATGAGCCGTATGCCCCGGTAGACGAGAAGGCAGCCAGCGCACTCGAGTTCGAGTTCGACAACATCCGGGAATCAGTGGATAAGATCCGCCGCACAACACCCGTCAACTCCGACCCCTACTTGCGTGGGCATGAGGAAGATGAAATCACCCCGGAGGAGCGCCGCAAGCGCATCGAAGACGCACAACGTCGTCGCCAGGAAGCGCTCAACCGACCGATCAATGTCGTGAAGCTCAATTCGCCCCAGACGATCATCGACTTGGAAAGCCAACCGGCCTACCTCCGCAAAAGCATCAACCTGGAAGACGTACCGGACGCTGAGAAGCCCGCAATGTCTAACTGGACGATTTCACTCGAAGAAGAAGGCGAAATCCGTGTGGGCGGCAACTCGTTCTTGCATGACAATGTAGACTAAAAAAGGGGTTTCAGGTTTCAAGGTTTCAGGTTTCAGGTTTCAAGGTTTCAGGTTAAGGGTTCATTCGCTTGGCTTAAGTTAATAGCAGAAGCCAAACAAACGAACCCTTAACCGGAAACCTGAAACCTCTGAAACCTGAAACCTTGACAAGAATATTTCTGCTAAGTGGTAGCGGCCTCGGTGTGTGGGACATCGGGCCGCTTTTTTATATGCCCTTTTGAAAAAGGGGTTTCAGGTTTCAAGGTTTCCGGTTTCAGGTTTCAAGGTTTCAGGTTAAGGGTTCTCGCTTGGCTTATGCGATTAACTTAAGCCAAGCGAATGAACCCTTAACCTGAAACCTTGAAACCATGAAACCTGAAACCTTTTTTGGGCACAATGATTGTTGCATGAAAAACGGCATTAAACGTTCTTTTTGAGCCCGATTTTTAATGTCTTTTTAATATTTTAATTTACTTTCGCCCTCGAAAGCTATAAATTTAATTGGAAATTAAGAACTTTACGAAATAGCCCGTTGTATCTTTGTTGGGTAATTTACTTTAATCCTCTTTGCTCATGAAAGGTGATCCTTACCGCTCCCAGTTTTCTGCTGGTTGAGATATTGCTCTCCTCAGTTTTTTAGTAGCACATTTTTACAGACCAATTGATTGCCATCGACCCATTTGTGGTTTCGAAGGCATTTGCTGTGTAAAACATCCTACTCCTAATAATTGGACTTGTTTGTCTCTTCGATTTTTTTGATCATCGCCATATTTAATATTGTCACATGAAAGGAAATTTTACATCTCTCAACAATTTGCTGCAGTTCGTGGGCAAAAGCATGTTTGTCATGCTGTTTTGTGCTTGCTTTACCAGTAACGCAAGTGCTCAAACCAGCGCTGCAAGCGACCTTGGCGACTTATCTGCCGTCAACTGGAAAGCTACTGCTGACTTAAACCTCTCTATTGCTGTTGAGCAAGCAAAAGCCAACCTGGCTTTGAGCGCTCCAAGCATGCAGTTAGATGAGAAAGCACTCTATTTGTCGTATATGCGCATGCTTAACTACATTCAAACCAACCTGCAAGCAGGAAAAACGGCTGACGAAGCCATTGCTTTGTCTTACGAACAGGTCTTGAGCGAAGCGCCCAAAGATGCTGACTTAACATATCTGCCTGATGGGCTTCTGGCAACCTTCGTCCCCAGCCTTGTAGAAACGTTCACGGTTTCACCGAAACCTGGGAATTAGGATTCCACCTTTTGTTTTTGACAATCCAGTTTTTTCAACCTTGTAGTTAATCTCTACTCATGAAAAGTTTTGTACCTGTAATGCGTATTTTAACGCCTATTTTAATATCTATTTCCTCCTTGTTCTGTGGACAGCTCAACGCTCAAACGACCATCATCGACCCTGCGGGCGCTGGTGGCTTTGAATTGGGCGCTGATTTTCCTTCCAATGGCTGGACGCTGGTCAACGGCGTTGGCGTAACCAACCAGTGGTTTCTTGGTACTGTTCCTAGTTTGTTCGGCACCAGAAGTGCCTTCATCAGTGATCAGGTTGGGGGCACTACCCACACCTACGGCACAACAGGCAGTACCGTGCACTTCTATCGGGATGTAACTTTCCCCGCAGGACAATCCAACATTACCTTCAGCTTTCAATGGTATGGCGCCGGTGAGTCTACTTTCGACTACATGCAGGTATCTTTTGGGCCAACCTCCATTGTGCCAGTAGCGGTACAAGGAACTACAGGTGCCAATCCTTTAGCGACACCTATTATACCTGGGACAACTGTTGTCGGCGGCTTTAACCTCAATGGACTTGCCGTCCAAACGTTTACAGTAAGCGTTCCAGCAGCCCTGATTGGCAACTGCTCGAGTCCAGTAACCTTGCGACTGTTCTTTACATGGCGTAATGACACCTCTGTTTTTAACAACCCGCCTGGGGCTGTTGACAATATTTCTTTGATTTCAGCAGCGCCTCCAGCTCCTTTGGCAGGAGGTACTTATACCGTTGGTCCAACAGGCGCTTATCCAACTTTGACCGCTGCTACGGCAGATGTCAATTCGCGTGGTGTAACTGGTCCAGTCATCCTTGAATTACAAGCTGCTTATACCAGCGCCGGGGAAACCTTCCCCGTTACACTCGCCGGACAAGGCAGTTGCAGTCCGCTGACTTCCGTAAATACAGCGACGATTCGTCCAGCTGTTGGCGCACCAGTATTAACTGTTGCGGGTGCCAATGCAGGACCAACCTTCGATGTCAATGCAGGCCAATGGTGGCGTATCGACGGTCGCCCAGGCGGTGCTGGTACTACCAAAGGACTGGTCGTATCCAATAGCAGCATTACAGGTCAAGCCATTCGTTTTATCAACGATGCATCCAACAATATCGTCCGTTTTTGTGATGTACAGGGTGTAAATACCTCTACTGTTGGCGCGGTTATCCTGTTCAGCACCACCACAGGAACCACTGGTAACGACAACAACCTTGTTGACAACTGTGATATACACGATTTGGCAGGTACTACACCCGCGAACTGTATCTACAGCTTGGGCACTGCTACTTCTCAGAACCAATTCAACAGCAACAACACCGTTTCAAACTCTAATATTTACAACTTCTTTCTGTCGACAAGCACGTCTTTTGGCATTCAAATGACAACAGGTAGCACAGAGTGGACGGTGACCGGGAACAGCTTCTATCAAACAGCGACCCGCACCATCGCTTCAACCTTCACGGCCATCAACATGGCCAGCGCCGTGACCAACGGGTTCGTCATCACCAACAACTTTATTGGTGGTACCGCGCCATTATGCGGCGGCACAGCCATGACCTTGTTGGGCACAGGCAACCTGCGCGCCATGAATGCGACCGTAGGGCCTGCAACCACTTTGGTGCAAGGCAATACCATTCAAAACATCAACTTTACCACCACCAACGCGACGGGCTTCAACGGCGCATTGATATTGGGACAGGGTAACTTCCTGGTGAACAACAATACCATTGGCAGCCTTAGCACCAACAACAGCATTGTTGTTTCTGCAAGTGGTACCACGTTTGTATTTAACGGCATTATCCTGGGTGGAACTTCGCCGACCAATACCACCACCATCAGCAACAACAATATCGGTGGTATCAGCTTGACTGTAACAGGTGTTCCAGTTACGCCGGGTTCTATTCGCGGGATTTCTGTTCAAGGTACAGTTGCAGCACACAACTTTATTGTTACCGGAAATACGGTGGGCAGTACAACCGTAGCGAATAATATCACCGCCGACGGTAACTTGGCCGGCTCCCTTCTTGGAATTGTGGCTTTTTCCAATGCGCTCGGTCAGCAGATCACCAATAATACGGTGTCGAACCTGACTTCTACCAATGCCGGTACCTCTAATGTATTTTGGGGTATTTTGGGACAAGGTAATGTTGGAATCGGAACATTCACCCTAACGGGCAATACCGTACAAGGCTTGACTTGCGGTACTGGAAACACGGCGAACTTTTCGCTGGTTGGTATTCAGGTTGCGACCAACCTCTCCATCGTGGGCACTAACCTCATCCAGGGCAATACCGTCCGCAACCTGTTGCATTCCAACGTTGCTGCAGGTACCAGCATGGCTGGTATGCTCATCTCTTTGCCTGCGCTTACTACCAACACGGTTTCCCGCAACTTTATCCACAGTTTGGACATGTCCAATACCATCCCAAGCGGAGGTATTGTAGGCCTGCTGATGTCTGCTGGAACCAGCAATGTTCAAAATAACATGATCCGCCTAGGTGTCGGTGCATCTGGTGCTGGCATTACCAATGGATACGGGTTTACGGGCATCCTTGAAACTGCAGGCAACAACAATTTCTATTTCAACAGCGTCTATATCGGCGGTTCCGGCGTAAGCGCAGGGGCGTTCAGCACTTTTGCTTTTTCCAGCACTGTGACAACTGGCGCCAGGAATTACATTGACAATATATTTTACAACGCGCGCTCCAATGGCGCAGGAACAGGCAAGCACTATGCCATGTCTATTGGCGGCACTCCCCCTAACCCAGCAGGTGTTGCTAGCAACTACAACGACCTGTTTGCGAACGGCGTTGGTGGTTTTGTTGGCTTGTACAACCTCGCAGATCAAGCAACTATCGCCAACTGGCGCACCGCAACGGGCCTCGATTTCAATAGCATCAGCGCAAATCCACAATACCTGACACCCAATGGAACTTCAGCTACTGTTGACCTCCACATCAATACAGCTGTTCCAACATCCATTGAATCAGCGGGGCAGCCAATTGCTGCTGTAACACTAGATTTTGATTCCCAAACCCGTTCAACGCTGACGCCAACCGACATTGGTGCTGACGCAGGCAACTTTCTGTTGCTCGATGTTTCCGGACCTGGTATCGGATACACGCCATTGGTAAGTGCCTGCGGCACGGGCAATATCGCCTTGAATGGTGTAAACATTACCGATGGAACAGGCATCCCGCTCGCTGGTGGCCTGATTCCACGTATTTATTTCCGTAAAAATGCCGGTGCATGGTTCTCCAATGCCGGTGTGCTCGCCAGCGGTGGCGCCACCAACAGCAACTGGAACTTTACCATTTTGGTGGTAAGTCTGGGCGGTATTGTAGCAGGTGATATTGTTGATTACTACGTAATTGCACAAGATAACTTGGGCAATATTGGTTCTAACTTCGGCGGTGCCATTGCTACTGACGTTAATACCGTAACGACACACCCAGTAACACCAAACAACATTACAGTGCTGAGCGCCTTAAGCGGTACTTATACTGTTGGTGTTGGTGGCAACTATACGACCCTGACAGCAGCGGTCATCGATTTCAACACCAAATGTATTGGCGGCCCGATTGTGTTTAGCCTCACTGATGCGACTTATCCAACGGAAACATTCCCGATCACGATCAATACGAATGCGTCATCGAATTCGGTGAACACTTTGACAATTCGGCCAGCTACGGGTAACAACGCGACAATCAGTGGCCTTTCAGCGACTGCTTTGATCGTGTTGAACGGTGCGGATTGGGTAATCATCAACGGCAGCAATGCTGCGGGCGTGAATAGCATTTGTCCGCCTTCAAGCGCTACGCGCAACCTGACGCTGACCAACACCAGCACCAGTACCACCAGTGCGGTTATTTGGCTTCAAAATGTTGTGTCCACGGGCAACGGCGCAACGAACAACCAAGTCATCAACTGCAATATCGCTGGTAACGGCCCGCTACAAACCCTTTGCGGTATCGGTTCCGGTAGCCCCACCCTCGGTACGGCAAGCCTTGGCACCAACAATAACTTCAACTCGTTTATTAACAACAATATTAGCAACGCGCAGTACGGCGTTATTTCACAGGGCAACAGTGCCTTCAATAAAAATACCGGCAACACCATCAATCAAAACCTCTTAAACACGGCCGCGCCAACAAATCTGTCTACTGGCGGTGTTTTTGTAACGTTTGAAGATGGTGCGACCATTTCAGGAAACAATATTTCCGGGCTGTCTCAAACCTCTACTCCGGATGTATGCGGTATTTTGGTGGGCTTCACCCACAACGGCTTGGCTACATCCACCTTTGCGGCCAATGAATGTACCAATGCCACCATTACCAATAACATCATTGGATCGGCGGTCAACAACGGAACTTTTGCTGCTGGCGGTATCGCGTTGGCTTCTGCCGCTTCCGGTACATCCCTGATTGCCAACAACATGATTTCTGGTGTTTCGTCCAATGGGACAGGAGGGGATTTTGGTGGCGGTATCATTCTAGGTGGCGGCGTTGGGACGACGATTAACGTCCTGTATAACACCGTTGCCATGCAAGGCACCCAACAGGGTACCTCTAGTGGCTCATCGGTCTCTGCTGCTTTGGCTTATACCAATACAACGCCTCCTTCCAACCTGAATATCTTGAATAACATACTCAGCAACACGCAGGGTAACAACACTGGAGCCACCACCAAATACATGGCAATTGGTCTTGCATATTCCTCTGCTACAGGAAACTATGTAGGCCTCACGTCCAACAACAATGACCTCTTTGCAGCAGGTCCTGGACCTGGAACATATCAGATTGGCATCACTGGAAGTTTGACAGTGGGTATTACGCGCTTAACTTTGGCCAACTGGCGCACAGAAACCGGTCGCGACCTGAACTCTTTCAACGTTGTTCCAAACTTTGTTTCTGCCACAGACTTACACTTGCTTGCGACAAGCAACCAGTGCCTCGACGGCGGCGGTGCACCAATCTCGGTGACCACCGACATCGACTGCCAAACCCGCAATGCTTCTACCCCCGACATCGGCGCCGACGAGTTCACCAACGCTGCCTTGACCCTGACGGTTACAGAAACCTCCGGCTTGGTTAACAACGACGGCATCATTTGCGCTGGTTCAACAGCCACCATCACCGCAACAGGTGGTGGCACGTACCTCTGGAGCACCGGCGCAACGACTGCGGCCATTTCGCCAGCACCAGCGATGACGACCACTTACACAGTAACGGTAACCAACGGCGGTTGCCCGGATGTCATGACGACCACTATCACCGTCATCGCTTCTCCAACCCTAACACCGACTTTGACACAACCAACAACTTGTGTTTCAACAGATGGCGCTATTACCCTTACCGTTACACCATCAGGTACCTACACCTTCAACTGGGCAGACATCCCCGGCACCAACGACCCGCAAAACCGCACAGCTTTGATTGTCGGCACCTACAATGTGACGGTGACCAATCCAGCAACTGGATGTACCGTTTCAGCTTCTTATATCCTGACAGGCCCTGGTGGTTGTGATGTTTGCCCAACCATTCCGAACCTCACTTCCAATCCAAACCCGGTTTGTGCCACGCGGAACTTTACCCTGACGTCAAATAACCTGACCAACATGGGTAATACTTATGGAATCATTTTTAAACACTACGCCGCGCCAACAGCAACCCCATACATAGGTGGTACTGTAATCGCAACGATTCCGAATGCTGGCTTGACAGGTGCTGGAACCACGGCTTCAACTGTCTCATCGTTCCTAGCTACTGGCTCCTATTTTATCTATGCGATCCTGACGCCAACCCCGACGGATCCACAATGCCGCCCTTCTGCTACCACAACACTGGTGGTAAATGCACTGCCAACGCCAGCAACTACGGTTGCTGAAACTTCTGGTACCACCAACAATGACGGCACTATCTGTGTTGGCGCTGCTGCTATCATCACCGCATCAGGCGGTACTGGTTATAGCTGGAGCACTGGCGCTTCAACTGCTGCTATTATTGTTAGCCCTGCTGTAACGACCACGTATACAGTGACGGTTTCCAATGCCAGTGGATGTACTGCTACTATTACGCGCACCATTACCGTAAACCCATTGCCACTTGTCTTTACGATGACAGGCGGCGGCGCTTATTGCGCAGGTGGACTGGGTATCAACGTCGGTCTGAGCGGTTCAGAGGTAGGCGTTAACTATCAGTTGTTATTCAATGGCGTGCCATCGGGCGCTCCAGTTCAAGGAAATGGCGGTGCAATAGTATTTGGACTCCAAACTGTTGTTGGCAACTACACCGCTACTGCAATCAACCCAACAACAGGCTGCGGCATTGCCATGACTGGTACCGTTGCTGTATCTACCTTCAACTGCTCGGTTTCGATCAGCGACCCTTGCGTTTGCAAGAACAACGCAACGAATTTGATTAATGGCCAGTTTGATGAGACCATCAAAATAAATGCACCAGGCACACAAATATGGACCGTGGTAAGTGCTACTGGTCTTTTTAGGGCTACCAGCTTGGCACCGCCAAACAACCCGATTCCAATTACAAACGGTTTTGTGCTGACGAATTTGGGCGCAGCGATGAACATGTTCGAGCTCAAAGGCATCCACG
>JBBRWA010000005.1:0-46927 GCA_038246345.1 Chitinophagales bacterium | reverse complement strand
GCCTTCCATTCTGCTTTTTCAAGTTCCTGGAGGAACTGTTCTTCCAGCGCCACGGCTTCGTTGCTCAGGCGTATGCGCAGGGGCAAGAGGCTTGTCTTTTCGAGCAGCGGGGTCAGTCCAGCATTCAGCAGGGAGCTTTTGCCCATGCCCGATTTGGAGAACAAGACCACCATTTTCTCCACCGTTACCTGCGCGTAGAGGTCGCGGGCTTCCCGTTCGCGGCCGTAGAACAAGGCGGCATCTTTGGTTTCGAAAGGCTGGAGGCCCGGATAGCGGTATTCGTTCATTTTGATTTTGTTTTTTTGCTTTATTGGGGAGATTCCTTTAACTTTATTTGAGCGACGATTTACTCATAACTCATAACTCATACCTCATACCTCATAACTCATCACTCAAAAATGCGTCCTTATCCTCCGCTCAATCTCCTGGGCAACATCCGTCCACGCCGCCGCTGAATCACTCCACTTGCTCACCGGCTCCAGGTTATTGGGCAGCACGGCATTCAGCACCGGGCCGCGCAAAAGCGGTTTCCACTGACAAATGCCGCCCAATACCGGAGAAACGATGGTTTTTCCGGGCTTGTCTGCGGGCTGTATTTTGTCGTAAAAAAGTTCGATGAGCGCGTCGTTTGACAAGAAATTCACCGAAATGAGCGGAAAAATGAATTGGCTGTCCGCGATTTGTGCAGCCAATACCGCTTCCTCGTTGTCGCCTGGAAGCGTTTCGTGGAGCTCAAGGTTGTATCGGGCGCGCAGCGGCGCGAGTGCCCGGATGAAATCAGCACGAAGCGCTTCGTCGGCGGGATCGCTGATGATCAGAGCCTTTATAGGTTTGCCGGAAGACGTGTTTGCAGCTTGTTCGTCGCGCTGGGCCAGTTCGGTGGTATACCGGGTGTAAAGATCCTGAATGAAATCAGCTTCTGAGAGCGGCAGGAAGTTGAGTTTGTACCGCGAGCTAAAAAACACGGTGGTGGCGTAGTTCAGGTCGCTTTGGCCGGCATTCAGCGCCCAGCTGGGCATGGCATCGGCGCTGTCGCCCAGGCCCAGGCCATAGAGCAGCAGGCGCAGGTACCAATCGTCGAAATTAAAGCCGAGGAAAAGATAGGTTTTGGTGTCGTTCAGTTCCGCGAGCAGCGAATTGGGGATTTTTCGTTCGGTCTGCACCACTTGTTTCACAAATTCCACCTGGTCGGCGCCGGTCATGACAAGCGAGCCGAGGGTGTTTTGCAGCTATCCGGTTTTGTCGTCTTTGTTGTCGATGGCCCCAAAAAGGTGGTACACGAAAGTGCGGGCATCGGAAGCTGCGTACACAAAATCGCGGGGCTGCTTGAAGTGGTAAAGCTCCTCGCGGTACTTGACGTTGAAACGGTTGAGCGCGGCACATATCTGTTTGTCGCGGCTTGCGTTCACGATGATTCGGAAGGGCAATTGCGCCAGCTTCTCTTGCAAGTCGTTGACGGGCAATGGTTTGCGAAAGAAATTATCGAAGGCCACTTCCAGGGTGGCGCGGCCTTTGTCGCGCACCAACAGCCCGGAAATTGTGGTAAGATCAGCGGCCACAGCTGGTTTTCGGTCGCTTTCAAGTTCCTCCGCAAGGTGTTGTGCGAGTGTCTCCTGCATGGGGTTCGCGACACCCTCGGCATTCATGACGGTGCTGAGCCAAGGGCCGATGACCAGCACAAGGGATTTTTTTTCAAAGGCAAGGCGGAGTTTCGCCCAATCTTTGTCGGATATTTGGTTCATAGACGTTGGATTGTTGGGGGGAAAGATAGGAGCAAATCATCATCAACCACAAATCGCGTATCAACTTCGTCAATCGTAAATCATGTAATCATCACTCGTCAATCAAAAAACAACCCCCGAAGTGCTTTGGCGCATTTCCACAAAGGACTACACATCATAATTAAGCGTCGGTGCCAACCACCGCTCCGCCTCCCCCCTACTCATCCCCTTCCTTCGCGCATAGTCCTCCACCTGATCCTTACCAATCTGCCCCAACCCAAAATACTTGGATTCCGGGTGGCTGAAATACCAGCCACTCACCGCAGCCGTGGGGTACATTGCGTAGCTTTCCGTGATGGTGATGCCCGCATTTTTTTCCGGGTCAAGTAATTGCCATAAAGTGCGTTTTTCGGTATGCTCGGGGCAAGCGGGATAGCCAGGCGCTGGGCGTATTCCCTTGTATTCTTCCCGTATAAGCGATTCATTGTCAAGGCGTTCATTGGCGTCATAGCTCCAAAACTCCTTGCGTACGCGCTCGTGCATGCGCTCGGTGAGTGCTTCTGCTAGCCGGTCTGCCAGGGCTTTGAGCAGGATGGCGGAATAGTCGTCGTGATCGGCTTCGAAGCGGGCTATGTGTTCCTCAATGCCGATGCCAGTTGTTACGGCGAAAGCGCCGATGTAATCTTGTTTGCCAGAGGATTCAGGTGCGATGTAGTCGGCCAGACAGAAGTTTGGCTGTCCGGGCGCTTTTACGTTTTGCTGGCGCAGGAAATGCAGGGTTGCCAGGTATTCGTCTGTGCCGTATGTTTCCCTACTGTACGCCAAATGGACGCTGTCATCCTGTACCGTTTTTGCCGGGAAAAACCCGATGACGGCGCGGGCTTCCAGCCATTTTTCTGTAATGATCAGCTGCAGCATTTTCCGGGCATCGACCAGCAGTTTGGTTGCTTCCACGCCCACAACTTCATCTTCCAATATAGCCGGGTATTTGCCCGCAAGCTGCCAGCTTTGGAAAAACGGAGTCCAGTCGATGTACTCAGCTAATTCAGCAATATCATAGCGTTCAAAGGCTTTGATGCCCAAAAACGCAGGCTTGGGTGGCGTATAATTGTCCCAATCCAGTACCCATTTGTTGGCGCGCGCTTGTGCCAGCGTCAGGTATTGTTTGGAGGATTGTCGACCCGCGCGTTGCACCCTGATTTGCTCGTACTCTGTTTGGGTATTTTTGATAAACGCCTCGTTTTCAGCCTTGTTCTTGGTGAGCAAAGAACTGACCACTGCCACGCTGCGGCTGGCATCCAGCACATGCACCACCGGCGCATTGCTGTATTTCGGCTCCACTTTTACGGCAGTATGCGTTTTCGAAGTCGTGGCACCGCCGATCAGCAATGGAATGTTCATGCCGCGCCGCTGCATCTCGCTGGCGACATGCACCATCTCGTCGAGGGAAGGCGTGATGAGGCCAGAGAGGCCGATAATGTCCACTTTTTCGTCGATGGCAGCTTTGAGTATTTTGTCAGCTGGCACCATTACCCCCAAGTCGACGATCTCGTAGTTGTTGCAGCCCAGTACAACGCCGACAATATTTTTCCCAATGTCATGCACATCGCCTTTCACCGTGGCCATCAGTATTTTTCCTTTTGCCGTCACGACCCCACCCTTTTGGGCCAGGATAAATGGCTCCAGATAGGCCACCGCTTTTTTCATCACCCTGGCACTTTTCACTACCTGGGGCAGAAACATTTTACCTGCGCCAAATAAGTCACCCACCACATTCATACCTTCCATCAGCGGCCCTTCAATCACTTGCAAGGTCGCATCGTACATCAGTCGTGCCTCCTCGGCATCAATTTCAATAAACTTGTCGATGCCGCGCACGAGGGAATGCGTGATGCGTTCCTGTACCGTGCCGTTGCGCCAGACAAGGTCTTCCTCTATGGTTTTTCCAGCCGTATTTCTGAAGGATTCTGCCAGCTCAACCAGCTTCTCCGTAGCATCCGGGTGGCGATTAAAGAGGACATCCTCAATGCGTTGCAACAGTTCTTTGGGTATTTGCGCGTACACTTCCAACATGCCCGCGTTCACGATGCCCATGTCCATGCCCGCTTTGGTGGCGTGGTACAGGAAGGCCGAGTGCATGGCTTCGCGCACGGCGTTGTTGCCCCGGAAAGAAAAGGAGAGGTTGCTCACCCCGCCCGATATTTTAGCGCCCGGACAAGTGGCCTTGATGATTTTGGTAGCTTCCAGAAAAGCGATGGCGTATCCGTTGTGTTCTTCGATGCCCGTTGCTACGGCAAAAATATTGGGGTCGAAAATGATGTCTGTTGGATCAAAGTCCAGTTGCTCCGTCAGGATGCGGTAGGCGCGTTGGCAAATTTCTACCTTGCGCGCCACTGTATCTGCTTGTCCTTTTTCGTCAAAAGCCATGACCACTACAGCGGCTCCGAAGCGGCGGCATATTTTTGCTTGCCGGAGAAATTCCTCCTCTCCTTCTTTCATGGAAATGGAATTGACGATACTTTTCCCCTGCAAACAGCGCAAGCCAGCCTCAATGACGTGAAACTTAGACGAGTCAACCATGATGGGCAAACGGGCAATGTCTGGCTCCGCAGCTACCAGGTTAAGGAACTTCACCATAGCCGCTTCCGAATCGAGCAGGCCTTCGTCCATGTTGACGTCGATGATCTGGGCACCGCCTTCTACTTGTTGCCGGGCCACGCTGAGCGCTTCGGCGTAGTTGTCTGTTTTGATCAACTGGGCAAATTTGGCCGAGCCCGTCACATTGGTGCGCTCGCCAATGTTGACAAAATTCATGTCTTCCCGAATCACCAAAGGCTCCATGCCGCTGAGGGCCGTTTGCGCTTCGGGTGTTGGCGGTATCCTCGGCGGAATACCCGCAACATGCCGGGCAATATGGCTGATATGGTCGGGGGTTGTACCGCAGCAACCGCCAACGATGTTGACAAAGCCAGATCGGGCGAAGTCCTCCATCAGCACACACATCTCGTGGGGCGCTTGTTCGTATTCACCAAACTCATTGGGCAGCCCGGCATTGGGATAGGCGCTGATAAAACAATCAGAAATATTGGAGAGGACTTCGAGGTAGGGCCGCATTTCGGCAGCGCCCAGGGCACAGTTCAAACCAACTGCAAAAGGTCTGGCGTGTTTCACCGAAATCCAAAATGCTTCCACGGTTTGGCCGCTCAGGGTGCGCCCGGAGGCATCCGTGATGGTGCCGGAAATAATAACAGGCAAACGGATTCCTTTTTCTTCAAAAACATCTTCAATGGCATAAATGGCTGATTTGCAGTTTAGTACATCAAAAATAGTTTCAACCAAAATAATATGGGCACCGCCATCCACCAGGCCGCGCACTTGCTCGGCGTAGGCATCCTTGGCTTCGTCGAACGTAAGCGTGCGAAACCCGGGGTCATTGACATCCGGGGAAAGCGACAGCGTTTTGTTGAGGGGCCCCAAAGC
The DNA here is from genome assembly GCA_038246345.1 of Chitinophagales bacterium. Taxonomy (GTDB): domain Bacteria; phylum Bacteroidota; class Bacteroidia; order Chitinophagales; family Saprospiraceae; genus M3007. The sequence goes on along the minus strand of JBBRWA010000005.1, from coordinate 41,726 downwards.
ACCCGCCACAAAGCGTGGTTTTTCCGGGTTTTGTGCCGTGAAGGCATCGGCAGCGCGGCGGGCAATTTCAGCGGCTGCCTTGTTGAGGTCGTAACAGACGCCCAACGGCATGTCGAATTCTGCCTGCGAAATGGCGGTACCATTAAATGTATTGGTTTCAATAATGTCGGCCCCGGCTTCAAGGTAAGCGCGGTGAATGTCTTCGATAATGTCGGGCTTCGTCAGGCATAGCAGGTCGAAATTGCCTTTCAGGTCGCGGTGATGCGTTTTGAAATGCTCGCCGCGAAAATCCTGTTCGGGCAGATTGTAGGATTGAAGGAATACGCCCATCGAGCCGTCGATGATCAGTATACGGGAATTGGCTGCCTGCGTGAGGCTGCTGAAAATGTCTTTCGTCACGGGTAATGGTTTACCCCAAAAGTTTTTGCTTCGGGAATGAAATGTGCCCAACTACAGCATAGTTGGAATTTTTGCAAAAGTAACAGTTGGACAGGGTAATGAGTTTGATGAAATATTAAATCTGTGCGAGAATTTTTACTGTACACCTCAATAATTGATTTTTAGCGCATTATTTTCCCACTACATTTCTACCACAATGCAAAATTCTACCACATCGCGCACATCGTTCACATAGCCGATTGGACGTAAAAAAGCTATGTGTTCTAGGTGGACTATGTGGTGGATTTGAATCCAAGGCGGTAAAAAACATATTTCTATGTGGTAAAAACAAAAGATGTTTGGTTTTTCAATACATGTCATCGTACATTTGCGCCCCGGAAAAGCCCGATGCTGTCTTAGACAAGGAATCGGGCGAGTTCTTATCTCACTAAAATTTTCAACCACACGAATGGCAGTTAAACTTCGCCTCCAACGCAAGGGCCGCACCAAAGCGCCTTTTTACCACATCGTAGCCGCCGACGCACGCGCACCCCGCGATGGTCGATTCATCGAAAAGATCGGCACCTACAATCCCCTTACCGTTCCAGCAACCATCGAGATCAACCGCGACCGTGCCTATTATTGGCTGACAGTTGGCGCACAGCCAACCGATACCGTACATGCAATTCTCGGTTTTAAAGGTATTTTGTACAAAAAGCACCTTCAAATGGGTGTAGCCAAAGGTGCCATCACCCAAGAGCAAGCTGATGAGAAACTCAGCGCTTGGATTGAGCAAAAAGAAGCTGCTGTTGCAAAACGCCGCGAGCAAACTGCTGAAGGCAAGCGCAAATTCGCCGCTGCTGTTGATGGCAGTGCAAAAGCAAGGGTAAAAGCTGCCCCACCGCTCCCTGTAATCGAAGGAACAGAAGAAGCCGTTGAAGCTGCCGCAGAAGAAGCTGTAGAGGCTGTTGCTGTATCGGAAGTCGCTGTTGAAGCAGCTGCGCCTGCTGTTGAAGAGGTTGTTGCAGAAGCTGCGCCTGTTGCAGAAGAAGCTGCGCCTGTTGCTGAAGCGGTTGTTGCGGAAGCAGCGCCTGTTGCAGAAGCTGAAGCACCTGCTGTTGAAGCGGTTATTGCGGAAGAAGCGCCTGTTGCTGAAGAGGTTGCACCTGCTGCTGAAGAGGTTGTTGCAGAAGCTGCGCCCGAAGCAGAAGAAGCTCCCGCCGAAGAGAAGACTGACGAAGCATAAAATTTCTTTAAGAATATTTTCCAACTTCAGGTGTATTCTATTACATTTGCACTTGAAGCGTGTTTTGATGACAAGACCTGGTGAAGCCCTCGTGGTTTCATCGGGTCTTTTTTAAAATCTTACCTTACAAACGCATTCCAGCACCACACCATACCGCACAAACTATGCAAGCCTTAGACGAGCAATATTACAACCGCCTGAACGAGATCGCAGCAGCCATCCAAGACTCAGAAGACCTGAAGCTTTACCTCGAAGAAGAGGAAGACGAGTATTACAACAACCTGCGCTTGCAGTTTGAACCGATGCTTTCGGAACTGCACCACCAGGTGGCTTCGGCCAATCCGCTTCAACTGGTCACTTTTGAAAAAATGTTGCTGGAAGAACCTTTTGAAGGCTTGTACTTGCCGCGTGTTTTGGGCTTCTCTGTACTCCGAGGAGAAATAAACGACCAATACCGCTATGTGCGCCCCAACGACCATTTCAAGGACATCTTGTTGGCCATTTGCAAAAGCGTACACTTTGACCAGATCAAAAAACGCAGCGGACAAACCATCACCGTTGGTTTTGCCCTGAGCAGCGATATCTGGATTACCAACCTGATGAGCCAGGTGGAAAACAAACGCATCCGCTATTTCCTGCAACAGCAGAAAAATGACCGGTTCCGCGACTTGAAAGACCGGGAAGAAATTTATGCCCGCTATTCCAACCAGTTCCGAAACGAACAGTACCACTCTGCCAATTTCCCCTCAACTTTGGGGGAAATGAAGCCAAACTTCTCCGCATTGCGCCTGTTTTTGCTAAAACGCTTTGAAACGGGAAGCAACAATGAAAGCCTGAAAGACAAAGTGAGCGCCTTCCTGGATAATGCAGCATTTCAAGGCACCGAAGAATACGTTGAAATGCTGGCTATGTGCGGCAACTTTATCGACCTGGAACCAGCGGAGCGCCTGGCTTTTGCCACCCATTTTGAGCGTGAAAGGCGTTCATTCCCCGAATTTGACGTGCGCTACCTGGGCTTCCTGCTTTCCCTCTATGAGTCGCCGGGCATCAATGCCACCAACGACGAACGTATGATGGCCACCATCGACAAAGCATGGAAAGACAAAATATCGGACTATTACCGCATCGCAGAGAAGGTGCACAGCCTTGGCTACGTACACCCAGACTGTATTGATGCCGTTCAGGACTTCTACCTTGCCCACAAAGGGCTATCTGTTGAAAGTGAATGCCTGCGCAATTTGATTTTGGTTTACTTCGCGCGCTTGATGGGCGGCCTCACCGAAAACGAATTCACCGATTATTTCGAAATCACCAAAATATTTGGTGTGTACATGAAGATATTTGACAATCAACGCTTTAACCAGGCTGTTGAAAAATTGTCGATGAGCTACATCGAAAAACTGATGCACGTGTTTACCGACAAGCGCGCCAAAGATTATCAGGACGTGAAAAAATTTGTGGCGACCCAGTTTGTAGAATTTGGCTTCCTTTCGGACAAGGAAGTGGTGGAGATGTTCAAGACGCGCCGCAAACGCCGTAAAACAGATGAGGAATAAACCCTGAGTGGGGTTGCCCGTCATCGGCTACTTTGCGGCATTGTTCCCTTTTTTCAGGGTGATGGTCGAAGTACCAGCACAATGCTGGCCTTCAATACTACTTTTGACCTGATTCAAGTCAGTTACATCAATTTACAACAGAAACGAGTTCTCTATGTCTGTCCTGATATTTTTGATTGTGCTTTATATTTTGCTCGGCCTGAGCATGATGAAATTGTTCGAAAAGGCCGGCGTTCCGGGCTGGAAAGCATTGGTTCCAGGTATTGCAGCCGTTGAATGGTGCAAACTGATCGGTCGAAAACCACAATATGCCATTTGGTTCCTCTTCCCCATTGTCAACATATTCATTTATGCGGGCATGGTGATCGATTTGTTGCGCTCTTTCGGCAAGCATAGTTTTTCCCAAGCTTTCCTGGCCGTAGTATTTGCGCCAATTCCATTTTTCATGGCTGGCCGCGACTCAAATGTCAGGTACGAAGGCCCAATTCTGGAAAAAGAGCGTGAATTTCACAGACTGCACCATGAGGCCGTGGAAAAAAAGGATGTGCTGGGCTTGAAAAAGCTGGAAGCTCAATATCCCTATTTGAAAAAGTCCCAGACCAGGGAATGGACAGAAGCCATCATTTTTGCTGTTTTTGCTGCGGCGTTTATCCGCATGTTTCTGATTGAGGCTTACGTAATACCAACCTCTTCGATGGAGGGCAGTCTGAAAGTAGGCGATTTTTTGTTCGTCAGCAAGGCACATTACGGCATTCGGACGCCGAAAACAGTGATCCAATTCCCATTGATGCACAACCGCTTGCCTTTCAATTTGGGCGAATCATACCTGGAGTCTCCTTCCCTGCCCTATTACCGCCTGCCTGCCATTGAAACACTCGACCGCAATGAACCTGTGGTATTCAACTGGCCTGTCGGCGACAGCATTATCCTGACCCCGGAACGGAGCTGGGACGTGCTGCAAGTGCGCTTACAAAATGGTGGCAAAATTCCGCCAGGTGAAGAAGTGATTTCACGCCCCTTGGACAAAAAAGACCACTATATTAAACGCTGTGTGGCCGTTGGCGGCGATAGTTTGCAAATTCGTGGCGGCCAGTTGTATATCAATGGGCAAGTGGCCCAGAACCCAACCCACATGCAATTTGCCTATAAAGTAACGACCACTGGCGGTTCCTTTAATGCAAAAAAACTGGAAGACTTTGGCATCAGCTTGTATGATGCGATACAAATGCGGGATGGCACCTATTACAATTTGGATGTAGCCCAAGTGGAAAAAGTCAAAGCTTTGGGACTTCAGGTAGAGCGCATGAAACGCTCCTCTGCACCTGGCTACATGTTCCCAAATGATCCTAAACAGTACACCGATTGGACGGTAGACGACTACGGCCCGCTTTGGGTTCCAAAAAAAGGCGCTACAACGCCACTCACCTTGGCAAATCTGCCATTTTATCGCCGCATCATAGCTGTATACGAAGAAAACAAGCTTGATGTGCGCGCGGGTAAGATCTACATCAACGACCAGGAAGCAAGCTCCTATACCTTCAAAATGAACTACTACTGGATGCAAGGCGACAACCGCCACAATTCAGAGGACTCCCGTTTCTGGGGCTTTGTACCGGAAGATCATATCGTGGGCAAGCCACTGTTTATCTGGTTCAGTACCAAAGGCGGCAGTATCGGCAACGGGATTAATTGGGGGAGGATATTCAAGTCTGCAAGCACGATGTAGAGTGATGAGTTATGAGTTATGAGTGATGAGTTATGAGTTATGAGTTATGAGTGATGAGTTTGCACAGCCTCCTAATCTATTTTGGCCTGAGTTTTCCAGCACTTAGGCATCGAATATCTTGCTTTGCAAAATTAAAACATGGCTAACCGTCATATTGTGAAGGTAAAAAACAGCAGAAATCCCAAATAAAAAAGCCCGCTTTCCTTAGATTTGGAAAGCGGGCTTTTTTATTTGGGAAATAATAATTTCGTATAAACAACCCTGAAAATAGGTGCTGAAAAACCGCATCAAGACAAAGGAACAAATGCCGTGCAAACTCATAACTCATAACTCATCACTCATAACTCATCACTCATAACTCATCACTCATCACTCATCACTTTCAACGGAGTATTTGCACTTTGTTCGCCACTATTCCCTTTGTCGTTTGCGCCACCACCGTGTACATCCCGGATGGCAAATGCCCAACGTTTAAGGTTGTTGTTTCCGCGGTTAAATTATTCTGCTGTAACACCTGCTGCCCAAAGGCATTCAAAAGTGTGAGGAACAATAGGGCTTCATCACCTTCCAGGGAAACTACGAGTATGTCCTGGGCCGGAGATGGATAGACCAGCATATTTTGGCCCGAATTGACAGGTTTTTTGATAGCATTTCGATTCTTGAGCCTTTCCAAGGGGATTTCAAGGGTAATGGGCTCGCCAGTAGTCGAGCTCCCATCGGCCAGCATGAGTGTGGGGTTTACGGTAATGGCGGGGCGGCCATTTTGACCACCTACGTCAACTATATCAATAATGATGAATTCAAGTGTAGCGACAACCCCATATCCACTTGCTGGTTTTCCATTGGTGCGGGAATATGCTGTTTCAAACCTGCCCTGGGAGGGCCTTTGTGCCAAGTGGATGTTGGGCGCATTGAGGCTGATCCATGCGTTGTCGTAAAAGGTCATGGAAAATGCTGAATCTATTATCGTGGGGCTAAGGCTCATATCAAAAGTGTATCCGTACACATCTATGGCCGGAACAGCGCTATTTCCAAGCGACACCTTGATTTGCACCAAATCTTCATTATCTGGGTCTGGGGGCAATAAATCAAGGAAGAAAGGAAGACCTTTGCCAATATTGAAGGATTTTGGTAGCAGGTTGTTCGCACTGTTGTAATTTGCTTCAATACCGTTGATGTCAGCCGCGTTGACAATGCCATCGCCATCGGCGTCACTAAACTTAAGGTCTACCGGAAGTTCATTGAACGGATTGCTCCAATTGCTGGAATACTGCCCGTACCAGCTCATATCCCCATCAATCCGGGAGCTGCCTTCCTGCCCCAGGATATAGCCCAATGGCAAAATATCCTTATTGTTGGTGATGCCATCTGCGTTGACATCACCTGGCCAGGCACAAGCTGCGACGCAAAACGGTGGGTCTGTGGCGGTGATTTCAACGACACCCATATATATCTTTACAGTGCTGCACATTCCATTTGGCGCGCAGTACAACAAGACATAGTCATCGTTGCCTGTGTAATCTGCTTCAGGCGTGTACACAACCAGATTATTCCCCGAAACACTTTGTCCGTTGATGGTTTGCACGGTAAATCCGGGAAAAATTTCCAAGGCGCCGTGGTCGGGCAGCTCAATTGCAGCAAAGCTGAAATTTATAAAAGGGATTTCATATCGTTGCACAAATGGGGTCTCCTTCGGCGTGATCAATTGATACACGAAAGCAGCGGGCGGCGCTAAATTATCGACGACGACCGTTACAATGGCCGTTTCAAGCGCAGGCGCCGAAGCATTGCCAATTTTGTAGGAAAACGTTGCAACGCCGGAAAAGCCAGCATTTGGCGTAAAGGTTACATTGCCTACACCATTGGTGTTGCTGATGGTGCCGGGGAAGTTGCTGGGTGTCGACCAACTCCTCACGGCCAAATTGCCAATGTCGTTACCCCTGACATTGAAGGTGATGGACTGATTCATCGGCGTAAACCGCACATCGTCCATGGCCATTGTGTTGGGAGTTTGCACACTGAAAACCTTTGCATGAAAGGTCTTGAAATAGTCTTGGTTGTTGACCGTGGCTTTTAAAACAAATTGGTCGGAACCAAAAAACTCCGTCGTTGGTGTGTACCAAAAAGAGGTTCCACCATTCATTGTAACAATGCCGTGTGTCGGGGCTTGGAACATGGTGTACCCTTGATACGTGAGCGGGACACGAACTGCCTGATTTCTATTGGTGAAAATAAGCAGAGAATCTGTGTTGGGCAATCCCGTATGCACTCCAATATGTATAGAAGATGTCTGACAAGTATTGAGGGCATCACAAACCGTGTAATTCAGGTGGGCAACGCCAAGAAAACCAGGTTTGGGCGTGAAAATGATTTCATTATCGCTATTCACCCATGCCGTACCATTGTTCACCAATGGCAATGCAGCAATACTCAGTGGTCCCCAGGCACCACTGTCATTGGCCAACGCAGCAATTGTAACGGGAGTACTGAGTTCGGTTGTTGCAAAATCTTCCTGCGCTTTTAACAAAGATGGCATGACCGACACCCTAAAACTGCGATAAATGAGGTAAGGATAGGTGCTGATATAACTGTATTCCAACAAGAAAGAATCTACCCCTATGAATCCAGGATCAGGGGTATATTGTATTTTGTAGACATAGGGACTTCCAGAGCCGCCCTGAGCGATTACACTAATGTTCACATCGCCATGCTTGGACAAAGGACTTGCGAGGTTGACATCTAGGTTAATGCCAGAAACCGTGTCAGTAACTGCAGTATTGACTGCCGTAAGCAGATTTTTGTAGGGGCTTCGCTGCTGGCCATACAAATTAGGCACAACAAACAGGAGGGCGAACGAAATACAACTTAGTAATCGAAACAGTCTATGAGCCATGAGCGCAACGGTTTGTGAAAATTCAAAAAATAAGCGGCATTAGTTTATCTGGAGGTTAACGCTAACTTTATCTTGAAAATCCTTCTTCGGGAAAAACTGTCCAAAAGTACACAATTATTCAGGGCTTGAGAACCGCTGCAACTAAAAAAATACCTTTGTGAAAAATAGAGGACAAAATTTATCTCCTTTTTTGCGTGCTACTAGTACAATTATACTACAAAACAATGTCAAAATCTACACAACAAGGCAAGGTTGGCACCGAACAATATTCCAACAAGATTTTCCAGACACTAGCTTGTTTGGACGAGCCAACTCGGAAGCGCTTTTCCAAATACCTCCGCTCTCCCTACTTTGTCCAAAGCAAACCGCTTTTGACCCTATGCGAATCGCTTTCCAGGGAAATTGAAAAGGGTAATTCAGGTTTTAACCGGCAAAAAATATGGGAGAAACTTTTTCCTGAAACAAGCTATGACGATGTAAATTTCAGAAAATGTTGTTCGGATCTTCTCAAGCACACCAAGGATTTTATGGCCTTTGAGCTGCTGATTGATCATCCTGGCCGTAAATCTATTGGCACACTGGAGTTTGTGGTTGAGCATAAGGTTGAACCATTGTATAAAAATTCGTTGCGCGAAGCAAAAGAAGCTTCGGATGAACCACAATATAGATCGCTAAACCATTTCAAGTCACGCTACACTATTGAACGCCATTATTTTACAATGATGGACTATGGTGTAAGGGTAGATACGAGAGCGAATTTGGAAGAAATTTCAAACAACCTAGACCTCTTTTATTGGATTGAAAAACTAAAGATTTGTAGTTCTGCATTAAGTCAGCAACGGACAGGTAATCAGCAATATGACATTAAATTTGGAAGCGATATTATTTCATTTTTGAGCAATTTCAACCTTGACGAAATTCCAGAATTGGCAATTTATTATTACTCATTTTTAACCTTAAAGGAAAAGGATAATGTAGAGCATTATTATAAATTAAGAAAATTATTGGATCAATATGGCAAGCTGATCCCACAAAAGGATGCCATTGAGTTGATTGACGCTGCATTGCATTACTGTACGGGGAAAATGAATAAGGGAAGCTTGGAATTCCATCAAGAATTTTTTGATTTATTTGAAGATGCTTTAAAAAAAGAAGTTTTTTTTGTCAAAGGTGAATTAGCAGTTTGGCGTTTCAATAACATGATCGCCGCTGCACTGCGCCTGGGAAAAATTGAATGGGCAGAAAAGTTTACCAGAACCTACTACGTTTATTTACCTCAAGAGACACGTGAAAACACTTATTCATTTAACCTTGCAAGAGTTTATCGTTTTCAAGGTAAATATGAAATGGTTTTGGAGCTACTTCAAAACGTTGACTATAAAGACATTGGTTATAATCTCATTAGCAAAATGATGATGCTCATCACCTACTATGAGCTCCAAGAATTTGACACTTTACTCTCTTTCACCGAATCCTTCAAAACCTTCCTCACCCGCCACAAAAACATCCCGCCCCAGCGCCGCCAAGGCTACCTCAACCTCATCAAATATACCCGCAAGCTCATCCGGCTAAACCAGCACGATAAAGCCGCTGTCGCCAAGCTCCGCGATGAAATAAGCCTTGGAAGGGCTGGCATCATAAACCATGAATGGCTGTTGGAAAAACTGCGCTAAAATGACATGAGCCGCTCCGAAAACTCGGAACGGCTCATGTGTATCAAACTGACAATCAAGCCAGTAACTGCTTAGTTGAAAATGTAACGGATGCCGAATTGCGCCGCCCAGGTATCGAACTGGGTTCTGCTCTCCGCAATGGAACTGGTCAATAATTTGGTGTTGGCACCTGTACCAGTAGTGGCCATTTTGTACTTCGGCACACCGTCAGGCGCAACGGCAGAGAAATTCAATGGACGGTCGTTCACCAGGTTGTTGCCCAGGCCCCACTCTGTGTCGAGCAGGTTTGCCGCGTTCAGGATGTCGGCACGCAACTGGATGGTGTTGCGTTTGCCACCAATCTTGATGAAAAACTCCTGTGTCACTGAGAAATCAAAACGGTTCAGGATCGGGAACAAAGCACCATTGCGCTCTGCATACTGGCCACGACGGGTTTTCAGGTAATCGTCCTGCTCGATGAATGCATCAAACGCAGCAGCTTGTTCTGCTGGCGTAAAGGTTACGCCATTGACCGTCAATGGATCAAAAACCAAATCAGTGGCAGCGTTTGGCACAAACAACAAGTCGTTGTTGCTTACCCGGTCACCATTCATATCGCCTCCATAAGAGTACGTGTAACGGGAAGTATTGATACCGATGCTAGAGTTGAAGCCGCGGCGTTCGCCAACATAGCCCAAGGTAATAGCAGTAGCACCACCGAAATTGCCGCCATATTCGAAGCGGTAGCCCAACATACCTACGGTACGGCCAGGAGCGTCCTGGTCGGCAAAAGCCAGATCAAGGTTGTTGTTGCCATTTACGGAACGAGCAGATGTCCAAGAACCGGAAGCAATAGAACCAGCACTCATCAGGTCTTTTGCCTCACTGAAGGTGTGGGCAACCATGCCAAATAAGCCTTGTTTGTTCGGGTATTCCAACTTCAGGGTAGCAGCTTGGTAGTAACCTTCATTGGTGGTGGTCATTACAGCAGCACGAGAAACATTGTCGTTGATACGGATTGCTTTATCCTGGTTGCTGCCACCGGAGACTCCTGAAGCCGGGAAACGAGGGCGTGTATCCGGTCCAGCAAAACTACCAGTTGCAGGCTCCATGTTCGCGTCAAAGTACTGGATTGCATTTACGTTTCGGTTGTACATCACTTCTACCGTGGCAACAAAGCCCAGTGGCAACTTTTGGTCGATGGCCAGGTTGTTTTTCCAAACCTGTGGGAACCTGTAGTTGTTGTCTGTCGCAGCAATATCAAATGTAGATGGCAGCGTTGGTGTAGCAGGAATGAAAACATTGGTCTGCGGTGTGAATTTGTACGGCAGGGCAGCGTTGCCAGAAACATCGATAAAGCCTGTGAGCACGCCGTTGTTGCCAATGGTATTGGACACCCATACATACGGTGGACGGCCCGTGAAGATGCCTGAACCACCCCGTACTTGTGTTTTCTTTTTACCCTTTACGTCCCAGTTGAAACCCAAACGCGGCTCCAACAAAAGCTTTGGGTCTGGCAATTTACCTGTTTTAACTTCGTAGCCGAGATTTCCCTCGTTATCAACATAGTTTAATGCGTCCACTGCTGGATTGGCAAGACCTGTTTCTTGAAAAACAATGACACCGGCACGGATGCCGTAAGAAAGGCGCAGGCGCTTGTTGACTTGGAATTCATCCTGGCCGTAGATGCTGAAACGGTTCAATTTTAAGGTTTGCAGGGGTTCTACAGCGCCTGGCAAAGCAGAATAACGGAACTGGAAACGGTTGTAAGGCACCGTTGTGGAATTCACATTGGGGTTGTCGAGTGCATCGTTGGCCGCTGCATAAAACTGCGCCAGTGAATCGAATATATATACGCCGTTGGCACCTGGGAAAAACAGGTTGTCGGAAGTGTAGTGCTCATATTTCGCGCCGATGGTATAGGTATGGCGGTCGCGATAAATAGAGAGGTTGTTCGTAGCCTGGAAAGTGCCATAGCTCAACTTGTTGCTCGGCGTGAATGGATCGAAACCAAATGAAATGTAGGTATTCGCACCCTCTTTAATGTCGACCGTTGGAAAAAAGGCACCCTTGTATTGACGGTCTTCATTTTGGTAATCATAGCTCACCAAAAATGAGTTGTGCACGCGATCATTGATGGTAGAGTTCAATTCCATTGCCGCAGAACGGGTATTATCACCGATGATGTAGCCAGCATTTTGGTATGACATGGCAAAATTATTGGTACGCCGATTGCCAAATCCAAGCGATTGGCTGTTGCTGATCAACACATCGGAAGTAGAATTGTGGTGTGCATAGCGCAGCGTCAACTTGTTGTTTGTGTTCAGGTTGTAATCAAGGCGCAGCAGGAATTTATCGCTCTTGTTTTCGTTGTCGTAGTCTTCAAACGGACCCGTTTCGTAACGGTACTTGTCGCGCAGGAAGGTACTCAAGTCAACCAGATCCTGGTATTTCACCCGTGTTACATTCGAGGCACCCGCATCCAAGGGGCTGCCAGCAGCAACAAAAGTGGTGGCAGGAGAAGTGTTGCGTACAATCTCGCCATTCACAAAGAAGAACAGCTTATTCTTGATGATTGGACCACCGATGCTCAGGCCATACACCTGCTCTTGGAATTTGCCAACATTGGGTTTGTCGTTGCCAATTTTTCTACCGTTAAAAATACCGGTCGTGTCAGCTTTGCGCAAGGAAGTAAAGGCCGTTCCAGTGAAGCTATTTGTACCAGAACGCGTAACCGCATTCATACCTGTACCGACAAAGTCAGACTGGCGCACATCAAAAGGCGCGATGTTCACTTGCAGCTCTTCAATGGCATCCAAAGAAATAGCGGTAGAGCCCGTACGTCCACCAGCTTGAGCATCAGAGCCAAGGCCGAAACCGTTGTTGAACTGAGAGCCGTCAATGGTAAAGTTGTTCAAGCGCGAATCTTGTGCGCCAAATGAATTACCGTTACCATTTGGATTGTACTTGGTAATGGAGTTGATGGTACGGCTGCCTACGGTTGGAATGCTGGCCAGTTGATTGCGGCTGAAGGTCGTTGCAGCGCCCGTGCGATCATTACTAAAAATATCGCTTCGGCTAGCAACAACGGTTACCTCTCCAAGGGTGGTGCCAGCCTCTTCCAAGCTAAAATCAACATTGGCTGCTGTACCCAGGCTGGTGTAAATACCATCACGGGTGCTGGGCTCGTAACCAGTGTACGTCACCACAATGGAAAATGGGCCGCCAACCCTAACTGCGGGCAAAATGTAGCGGCCAGAGGCATTTGTCGCCGTACCATAACGTGTTCCTGAAGCAACGTGGGTTGCGACAACCGTGGCACCAATAAGCGGCGCGCCACTTTTGTCCGACACTGTTCCCGATACAGATGAGGTGGTAACTTGTGCAAAAACGCTCAAGCCGCACAATAAAAACGCCACTAAAAAAAGCGCTTTTCCTGCTGACTTGTACAATGTAAAATGGTTCATACTTAAGAATGGATTTAGTGAAAAATTAAAGGAATTACGGGGCAAAATTAGGGAAGTAAAGTTAATTGCCTATTAAGTTTTGCACAGAAACTCCGTTTGTTCCGGTGTAAAAATAAGTTAAGAGGGCTAAATTCAGCGTCGAAATTTGAATGCCTGGCCTTTACATTGCTAGGGCCATGCTTTTTCTTTACTTTTGAGCCTGCATATTTTCACAAAACAGACAAATTGGAACATACAACCATGAAAAAAACAAGTCTTACCCTCCTCCTTTCCCTGGTCATGCTCAGTGCTGCCAGCGCACAAGTTGTCATCACCGAAATCATGTACAACCCGCCGGAAAGCGGCACTGATTCGCTGGAGTACCTCGAGCTGCACAACAACTCAAATGCCGCAGTCAATATTTCCGGCTGGAACTTTACCCAAGGCATTGAGCACATCTTCCCTGCAGGTACCATCATGCCGGCAGGCGGCTATATCAGCCTTGCAAAAAGCGCCAACGCATTCCAACTCGTTTTTGGTTTCGCCCCAACTGTTTGGACCAATGGCGCGCTTACCAACAGCCCCGGCGAAGATATTGAGCTGCGCGACGCCAATTCCAATGTCATTGATTTTGTAGATTATCTGAATGCAGCACCTTGGCCACTTGAAGCCAATGGTATGGGCAGCTCCCTGGTGCTTTGCGATTTCAATGGTGACAACGCAGTAGCCACCAACTGGATCGCAGCAACCACCGGCACCGGTGTTATGGTCAATGGAAGAGAAGTTAAAGGCAATCCTGGCGCAGCCTCCGGATGCAGCAACCCAGGCATTATTTCTGCCACAGCCGACAATGTATTTGTTTCAAGCGGCCAGACCAAAGTATTTGATGTACTGAGCAACGACCTTTTCCTGGGCACCGTCACCTCCATGATTATCATGACGCCTCCGACACAAGGCAGCGCAACGGTGGTCGGCAATAAAATTTCCTACGCCTCCAACCAGGGCTATTGCGGAACGGATCAGCTGGAATACAAAGTGTGCAACGCAACCTCTTGCGGAACCGCCATCGTTACCATTGATGTGCGTTGCTACCCTACCCAGAGCATCGCCTCCATGACTACGGAAAATGTTGATGGCGTGGCCGATGCCCTGAACCAGACCTGCTCCTTGCAAGGCGTCGTGTATGGTGTAAACCTGCGCCCGGTTACAGGGGCAAACCCAAGCCTTTTATTCACTTTGATCGATGCACAAGGAAACGGCATTTCCGTGTCGTCCTTGAATGGCCAATATGGGTACACCGTACAAGAAAAGGACAATATAACCGTGCGCGGCATCATCACACAGTTCAATGGTATGACGGAGATTCAACCCGATACCATTATCAAAAATTCTTCGAACAATACACTTGTAACCCCAACACCAGTCGTGACCCATTCAGAAGGAACCGAATCCAAACTCATAAAAATCAACAACTTACACCTTGTTGACAATGCAGAATGGACTACTGGAATGGGCACCAGCGGCTTCAATGTACACGCTGTTTCTGACGACCATCCGAATGACACCATATTGATTCGCATCGATCGGGATGTAGAAACCTACAATGCTCCTGTACCACCGCAACCTTTCAACCTGACGGGAATTGGCGGGCAATTTGATGGAACCAGTCCATACACTTCCGGTTATCAAGTATTGCCACGCTACAACCCCGATATCAATACACTGGTGGGTACCGTTATTGTCGATTATAATGCAGAAATAACCCTCTCACCCAACCCTGTCAGCAATATCCTAACGATTGATATGCAAACCTCCTTCGACCAGGTCACGATTATGTCTGCCTTGGGTCGAAAGGTGAAGACACTGATTAATCCTGATAATGTCCACCAGGTAGATGTGTCGCTCTTGCCTGTCGGCACTTATTTCGTGCGGTTTGAGAAAGGCAATGCAGTTTGGACCACGCCGTTTGTGAAAATATAAAGATGAAAAAAATCGTCGTGCTTACGGGTGCTGGCATCTCTGCGGAGAGCGGCATCAAGACCTTCCGGGACAGCGATGGCCTCTGGGAAAACCACCGTATTGAGGACGTGGCTACTCCGGAAGGTTGGGAGCATGACCCCACACTGGTGCTTAATTTTTATAATCGGCGCCGCGCCCAATTAATGTCCGTATCGCCAAATGATGGCCATCGGGCCCTTGCTGATTTGGAGCAGGACTATGAAGTAGAAGTGATTACGCAAAATGTAGATGACCTGCACGAAAGGGCTGGCAGCACCCGCGTACTGCACTTGCATGGTGAATTGAGAAAGGTACGCTCTTCTCGATTCGAAGAGCTTATTTACCCATGGGATAAAGATCTGAATATGGGGGATTTATGTGCGCGCGGACATCAAATGCGGCCTCATATCGTGTGGTTTGGCGAAGCGGTGCCCATGCTTGAAAAAGCAGCGGCGCTCGCCGAAAAAGCGGATGTTTTTTTGATTGTCGGCACCTCCTTACAGGTTTACCCGGCAGCAGGGCTGATGCGCTACGCACCGCCGCATATTCCTTTTTATTTCGTAGATCCGAAGCCGCAGCTTTCCTGGGAATTGGAACAACTTCCCAATTTGAAAGTCTTTGCGGAGCCTGCATCTACGGGGGTGAAAAAGGTGGTGGAGTTGCTGCGTAATTCAAAATAAGTGCCCCATTAATCGAAATGCTTGCCATGAAGCCCCTCAAGGCAGATACCTGAACTCAGTGTTTCAAACGATGCCTATGCGCAGCGCCAACCTGAAACCATGAAACCATGAAACCTGAAACCATGAAAGCAACCTTCTATGCAAATAAGGACGCGCCTAACCCTCCTTTTTCTACTACTCTCTGCCTGCATCCTCGCAGCAGTGCTGTTTGGGGTGCATTGGTTGTTCAAGAAAAATACGGAAGAAACCTTTTTTCAAGGTTTAGATTCTAAAATTGAGCTGACGGCGCAAACGGTGTTGACAAATGAAAACGCCCTGCGCCCTTTGGCCCATGACTGGATCGCACCAGAAGGGGACACCTTGCCTTTCCGGGAGAACATTACCGTTTTCGACAATTCCTATACCAGGGTATTTTCAATGCGCCTTGGAGCGGTACCGGTTTCCTTCAACGACTTGGAGGAAATTTACCAAAAAGGAGAAACGCGCTTTAAACATTTCAACCTGCTTGCACTTGGAAAAAAAATCAATACCCAAGCAGCACAGTACGTCGTCGTGGCAGAAGGTTATTGCGACCCTGTAGAAGTTGAAAACCTGCGCAACATTTTGATTTACAGCTTTTTGATCGGTATGGTACTGGTTGCCCTTTCTGGCTGGTATTACGCAGGCAAGGTATTGCAGCCCATGTCTCAAATCGTCAATGAAGTTGAAAGAATCCAACCGAGCGACCTCAGTCGGCGTGTAGCCACGAGCGGCAGCCACGATGAGCTGGCGCGCATGGCAGAGACGTTCAACAACTTGCTGGATCGAGTGGAACAGGCATTTCAAATGCAGCGCATGTTTGTCTCCAATGTTTCCCATGAATTAAAAAACCCGCTCACGGCCATCCGAGCACAACTGGATGTGACGCTACAGCGCGAGCGCGCGCCGGAAGCCTACCGAAAAGCGCTGCAAAGTGTGTTGGAAGACATCACAGATTTAACCGAGACAGAACAAAAACTGCTGCAACTTGCCAGGCTTTACAACAGTCCGCAAAACATTGAGCTCTCCCCTACCCGATTGGATGAATTGCTTTGGCAGGCTGTTGAACAGCTAAAAAAACAACATCCTGATTACCAGTCCAGCATCGAATTTGGTGAAATGCCCGAAACTGAAGAAGGGCTGTTGATCTCTGGTAGTGAACCTCTACTGCGCCTCGCCCTGCTCAACCTAATGAACAATGCCTGCAAATATTCCCCCGACAAATCGGTTCGTATCCACGCTATTTTCAAACCTAATGGAGCACACATAATTGAGGTGATCGATAACGGCCCTGGTATCCCGGAAGCTGAACATGCGCTGATCTTTGAACCTTTCTACCGCAGTGCCCGGCACCTGACGGTCAAAGGCACCGGTATTGGCCTTTCACTGGTAAAAAGCATCCTAACCCTGCATCAGATCGAACTTTCCGTCGAAAATCCTAGTAATGGCGGCACTGTTTTTCGCCTCATTTTTCCCTAAGCGGGTTACCTTGGCCGCTCAAATTATTACGACTCACCACCAATTTGCTCAACAAATACACACATGAAGCATATATCGCTCGTACTTTTTAGCATCTGTCTGTTCATTTCAAACGCCTGCAATGCCCAGCAATCCACCCTTGAAATTCATTTGGGAAATGGCAAAGTGGTACAATTGCTCGATTCTTCAGATGCCTCTAAATCCATAACCCACGATCAAATAGACGGCTTTTTTGAAAAAGTAACCGCTGGCGAGATGTCCATTCAAATGAAAAAAGCGCTTCAAGCAGGTCAAACCCGGGAAAGCCTTTTGCCCGAATACGTTGCATTCCTTAAAACCGACGTCGCTGATTTTAGCGCCGATGATGTCAAGTTTTTGACCTCCGTGGTCCAGAAAATGTACAAAACGGTGAGTGAAGTAGGTACTGGCATCTTCCCGGACACCCTCAAACTCATCAAAACCAAAGGCCGACACTATGGCGACGGGGTTTGGTACACCCGAGAAAATTGCATTATAATACCCGCCGACGAGCTGGCATCCCGGAAAACCAGTCCTTTTACCGCCACGATGTATCACGAGCTTTTCCACGTTTACTCGCGCCTCAATCCAGCGAAAAGTGCCGCCCTTTACAAGCTCATCGGTTTTGAATCCGTTGGTTATGAAAACCTGACAGTGCCGCCAGCCCTGGCCGAACGCGTATTTTTCAATCCCGACGGCGTTGATTTTGCGCAAAAAATCAGCCTGGCACAAAAAGACAATACAACGATTTACGCCGTGCCCGTGATTTATGGCAACCGTGTTGGCTACAAAGAAGGCAACTATGAATTCTTCGGCTACCTTGAATTCAACCTATATCAAATTGAAAAAAAAGAGGATGGCAAGTGGCACGTCAAGGTAAAGGATGATGGTTTAAGCAGTACACTCAATATGGACAGCCAGCCTGATTTTTTTGCCCAGATCAAGGACAACACTGGCTATATCATTCACCCCGACGAGGTGATGGCCGACAATTTTTCTTTCATCATGCAGGAGCACAATGGTTCTAAGGTTACGATGAAATTTTCGCCAGCGGGGAAGAAGTTGTTGCTGGATGTGGAGGCGATTATTAAGCAGGCAAATTAAAGGCTCATTAAAATCCCCTGCCACCGCGGTTAAAACCTCCAGTATTCGGATTGCCCGCCGGGCTTTCGGTATCAGTCTCACCCGGGCCTCTCTCATTATTGTCCATAAAGCGCCACGAAATCCCGAAGCGCAAGCCGCCGAATGGTTGAGGGTAACGCGCTGTTTGGTAAAACACCTTGGTTTTATCGAACCAGGTATTGCAGTTCTCGTAGCGAATGGTGAATCGGAAAGACTGCACTTTGAAAGCCAGGAACACATCGGCCCAAGGGTAAGGTTTTTGGCTTATGCTGTCCTGCAAATGGAACTGGCCAACAAGCGGGTGGTAGCCATCGGGCTGGAACTCGCTGTTCATGCGAAAATCTACACCTGCGCTAAACAGCATACGTTTTTTGAAGATTTTACCAGAAACATACAGGCTGTTTTTTGTAAACCATTTTGGCAACCGCAGCACATCGCTGCGATTGGCTTGTTGGATGGCTACCGTATTGTCGAGGTGCAACCAACCCAGCTTCACATTTTCAACCACCACCAGCTGTAGCACTTGCAAAGGCGAGCCTGTTTGCTGGGGCGTGCTGTTTTGGTCGAAATATAGGTAGTTGTTTATCAAGGTGGTACGCGCTGTGGCTTCGAAGCCTATCAGCGGCAAGGCATAAGAAGCCGACAGTGTATTCTCCACTGGTTTGGCGAAATCATTGTTCCAAACCTCACGTTTACTCACAAAAAGACGCTGCTGAAACATGCTCGGCGGCCGGCGTTGGCTGAGCAGGCTTGCCCGCAACTGTCCCGCTTTACCCAGGCCCAGGGCAATGGATCCTTGCAATTGGTATTCGCCGATATTGGTCAGTAAGCCCAAGGCTGCATTGGCCGAAAACTGGAAGCGTTCTGATGGGCTGAATTTCAAATTTCCCGTAAAAAACAGGTTGGAAAAAGTATAGGATACTGGCTCTTGATTCACCCTGAAAAAGGAATGCGCCAAGCCGATGGCCAGCAAATCAGAGGGTGTACCAGGCTTTTTTGCTTTAAAAGTGTTGATCGTGAAAGTATTGTCGTATCGGTTAACTACTGCAAAATTCCGTATGCCGCGCTCGTCTACCAGGAAATTTTCAAAATAGGCCGCATCATCCCCGAGGCCTTTTAACGTGTCGCCATCCGAGAACTTGTAGCGCATTTTTCCCCATTCAAAGGTATGGGTGGCACGTAAGGCGCGTTTGCCCACTGCTGCTCCTGCAAAACGGAAGTGCTGGGTCAAGTGCAGCGACTGATCGTCGTATCGCGTAAAGGCGCGGCCTTCCGGGAGATTGATGGCAGCAGCCAGCGGGCCTTGAAATTGTTCCCCTAAAAAAACGGTATCTGACACGATGCCGCCATTTTCCTGTTGCCGGATCACATTCTTTGTAAAGATCAGGAAGGCGTCGTAGCGTTTGCCTCTCGGCACCCAAAGTCCAGCAGAGAGCGCATTGTGCCTATCCCGCTGGTAATTAAATTGTCCCAGGTTATTGATAGAGCGATAATCCACCGAAAAATTCGTGCCATCGCTGAACGTGCGCGCAAATCGTGCATCGAGCAATGCTTCCAGGTTGTTCCTGCCCTGGGAAAAAGTTGCCTCACTGAAGGAGCGCGTATTTCGGTAAAACCGCAAATCGCGGGACTTCAAGGTATACAAATCGAAGGCATGGATGCCGAAATCAAACCCTTGTTGGGGCGCCACTTCATACAGCAATGGACGCGCAGAGCTGCCCAAATTGCCAATGGTTCCATAATCAATCAGGGGGCGTCGGGCAGGATTGTACATTCGAAACGCAGCATCTGGCAATGTGTCTGCAACGGCCTCGCTTTTCTCTGGTGTCAGGGCAAAGGTGAACAACAGCGGTTCGTCGCTCACAGCGACTTTCCGGGTGGTGCTGCTGGCGGCAGTTGGTCCTTGTTGGCCTGGGGGAAGGGGCTCTTGTGCCACCAAAGGACTGGATATCAACGACACCAACAAGACAATCCCCAAGCGAAATACTTGAAGGAAACAGGTTATTGTCCGTATGATTTTCTTGAATGCCATGTTGCCAGAACGACAAAAATACAGTGAACGATGCCTTTACACGTGGCAATCGTTCGCTGCATTAATTATTACACCCAGCTGGGCAGTTATTTGATCAATTTAGGATTCATACCCATATTCGAAAATCCGCCGTCGTGGTAAAGGTTTTGCATGGTGACGAAGCGGGTAAGGTCGCTGAAAAGTGCCACGCAATAGTTGGCGCAATCTTCTGCCGGTGCATTTCCGAGCGGCGACATTTTGTCGGCGTAGTCAAAGAAATCGAGGAAACCTTTTACGCCCTTGCCTGCGGTTGTCATGGTCGGCGATTGGCTGATGGTGTTCACGCGCACTTTTTTAGCATCTCCGTAGTGGTAGCCAAAACTGCGGGCAAAAGATTCCAGCAAAGACTTGGATTCAGCCATTTCAGAATAATCGGGAAATACCCGTTGTGCCGCAATATAGGTAAGTCCCACGATGCTGCCCCAATCGCTGATGGCATCCATTTTCCACATGGTTTGCATCATTTTATGGAAAGAAATGGCGCTGACATCAAAAGTCTTTTGCATCCATTCATAGTTGAGGTCGGTGTAAGCTTTGCCTTTGCGCACGTTCACCGACATGCCGATGGAGTGCAGCACAAAATCGACTTTACCGCCAAAATGCTCCATGCTTTTTTGAAACAGGTTTTGCATGTCTTCCAGTGAAGTAGCATCGGCGCCAATTACCGGGGCATTGCATTTTTCAGCCAGCACATTGATTTCTCCCATGCGCATCGCCACCGGGGCATTGGTCAGCACAATTTGTGCGCCTTCTTCCACGCAGCGTTCGGCTACTTTCCAGGCGATACTTTGGCTGTCCAAAGCGCCAAAAATGATTCCTTTTTTTCCAGCGAGAATATTTCCCATAAATTTCGAGTGTGCCAAAACCCCAGTTTCAGCAAGTTGATTTGATTGTTTTGCCCAGAAATTGAAAAAGGGCTTGCCGGAGCTGGGGCTCGACGTTTTTTGTATGGCGCGAAGATAATCGACTTTTGGGTAATGTTGGCTGTTGGCCGTTAGCTGTTGGCTGTTGGCTGTTGGCTGTTGGCTGTTGGCTGTTGGCCGTTGGCTGTTGGCCGTTGGCTGTTGGCCGTTGGCTGTTGGCTGTTGGCCGTTGGCTGTTGGCTGTTGGCCGTTGGCTGTTGGCTGCACATCCGGGTAGTTCTATCTTGGCATTGAGTTTCAGTACCCAAAATCATTGTCACTGTTTTTGGCTTCAGGTGCTGAAAATTATTACCAAATGCAACGTTCAATGTTGTGCCGCCAACAGCAAATAGCCAATAGCCTCTAGCGCCTTTGCTGTATCGCCGCACGCGACTGCTTTGCCCTGTCGTAGTTAGGATCGAGCTGGAGTGCTTGATCCACATCTACTAAAGCTTCCTGGTACGCGCTTATCTTGAGGTAACCATTGGCACGGTTGACCAGAATCATTGGCTTGATGCCCGCTGTGGAAATGTTGAGCGCCGCAGAATTGTCGGCAATGGATTCATTAAATTTTTGTTGGTTGTAGTACAGTAGCCCGCGGTTAACCAATGCTTCCACATAGTTGGGATTCAGTTCAATAGCCTTGCTGTAATCGCTGATGGCTTGGGCTGCGTTCCCGGTGCGGTCGTTTGTGAAAGCCCTGAAATACCAGGTTTCTGGCGATTTTGGTTCCAATTCCAGGCTTTTAGTAAGATCGGGCAGGGCTTCGGAGAACCGGCTAAGCATCGCCAGACATTTCCCACGGTTGAAAAAGAGCTTTGGTGTAACGATGCCCGCTTCCACTGCGTTGGTAAAATCATCCAAGGCTTCCGGGATTTTGTTCACGTTGAGGTATGCTTGTCCGCGGCCGTTGTAGACTTCCACGTATGTTTTGTCCAATTCGAGAGCCTTGGAGTAATGGGTAATGCTTTTTTCAAATTGGGTTGCCAGCAATTCACTGTATCCCAGGTTGCACTGACAAAGGGCCGCATCGGGTGTTTTGTCCACGCAGTTTTTGAACAAAGCGGTACCGTCTTTCCAGACCATGGATTGGTGCATGGTTTGGAAAGCAAAAAACACAACAAAGGCAGACAATAGTCCGTAGCGGACAATAGGAGCTTTTATTTTCTCCACCAAAAGCATGAGCAATAAGAAAATGCCAAGACTGGGCAGGTAGGCATATCGGTCGTTGCGCATTTCGGCCGTGCCCACTGACACGATGGGCAACATGAGGCATAAGGGCAATACGTACATACCCAAGCCCAAGATGATTTCACGGTGTTTGTTCCAGTTTTTGATGATCCACCAGGTTAGTACAATCAATGCTGGCAACGCCAGGTAGTAATCGGCCCGCCAGGCACCATCCAACTTGGAAAAGGGATATAAAATGCTGAATCCTAAGGGCAATAGCAATTTAACCGGATAAAAAAACAGGGTCTGGCTGATCATAAAAACACGGTCTACCACCGAGAACGTGGCCATTCCTCCCACGTTGTGGCCTTCGGCGGAACGGGTGAGAAAGGTCAGGACGATCAAGCCAATACTGACAAGAAAGAAGGGCCACTTGCTTACGAAAGTTGCCAGGTTAAGCTTGTTATTGCGCCACCAATCCAGTGCTACCAGCATGAGGGGCAGGGTTGCAGCGGCAGATTTTGAAAGGCCCGCTACTAAAAATGACAGCAATGCCAACCAGTAAAACTTATTGCCCTTGCCATCCAGGTAGGAAAAAAACAAATGCAGGGTCACCAAATAAAAACAGGAGAACATCAAAGTACTGAGCGCAGAAACCCAGCTCACTGCTTCGGCCAGCATCGGGTGCACCCCAAACATCAGGGCAACAAAAAAAGCGGCCCAGGTTCTGTGTTGAATGCGCAACATCAGCTTGTATGCCAGCACCACGTTTATCAGGTGTACGAACAATCCCGCTACATGGAAAGCACCCGCTTTTTCTCCAAAAACCTGATAAATAAAGGTGTACACCAAGCTCGTCATGGGTACGTACATACCAACCAATTGCTTCCCAAAAATGCCTTCAAAGCTTGGGTTTTTTAGGTTTTGATTGTACCAAATTGATTTATCATCATCAAAGGCCACAAAGTCGTTGCCCAAAGACCCGTAATAAATAGCACCCGTAGCCGCAATCAAAACCAATACCGGTAGCCAGGCATGATCGAAAAAGGACAGGCCACTGCCAACTGCTGGCACGGACGATTTCGCGGCATCTGTTTTCGGCTGTGGCTTTGCTGCGGGAGCAGGAAGCGGTGCAGGTGCCGGTATTTTTTTCTTCTTAGACATAAAAAAAACGGTTTCCGGTTTCTGGTTTCAGGGTTTCTGGTTTACGCGATTTGTGGTAGATATTGGATTTGGGAATTTCAAAAAACAGGTTTTTGATAAAAGCGGTTTCAGGTTTCAGGCTAAGGTTTCTTATGCTTGGTTTATGTTTAAAAAAAAGCCAAGGGAAGTCCCCCTTAACCTGAAACCTTGAAACCGGAAACCGGAAACCCCTAAAAAAACTATTTCGTTTTTTTAGGGGTATTCGGCTCCTCATAATCAATTTTCCCGCCCCACATCCGCATCTGGCCAAGCACCCATTGTTGGCGCTTGCGTACATCTGCGGAGGGGTTTTCTGCTTTGTAGATCAATGGGTTGGGCAATACAGAGGCCAGCAAGGCCGCTTCTTGCCGGTTGAGCTCTTTGGCTGTTTTGCCAAAAAAGTGTTGGGCAGCAGCTTCAGCACCGTAGATGCCGTCGCCAAATTCAATGCTGTTGAGGTACGCCGTCATGATCCGTTCTTTGCTCCACACGGTTTCGATCAGGAAAGTGAAATACACCTCAAAACCTTTGCGCAACCAGGATCGGCTTGGCCAAAGGAACACGTTTTTGGCCGTCTGTTGGCTGATGGTGCTTGCACCCTTCTTCCGCTTGTGGGTTTTGTTGAAGGTATAGGCTTTTTCAATAGCCTCGAAATCAAAACCTTCATGTTCCAAAAAGTCCTGGTCTTCGGCACAAACCACCGCCAATTGCAAATGCGGCGATAGTTCTTTGAAAGAGACCCAATCGTGCTTCAGGCGCAAATCGCGATTAGAATCCCAGGATTGCTCCCAACACCGCACCACCATTAAAGGGGTGATAGGAACTGGCAAAAAAGCATATAGTAATGTAAGGCCAATACTGATGCCAAAAAACCATAAGGTTAGCTTTATCAGCAAGCGCCTAAAATACCGTCCCCATTGCAACCTGCCAAAAGAATCCTGTGGAACGGACCGGTACCAACGTCGTAGTATGCGGGCAAAAAAATTCACGATTTTTGGTTGAAAGGTAAAAAAAATACCACTTAGCATAGATAGATCACATAGTCGGGTCACAAGCAGAAATGCAAACCGACTTGATTTGCTCCGCTTCCATGTGTGCTTTGTGTGCTATATGGTTATAGTAAAAAAAATGTTGTGTGCCAAAGGGCAAGAAACGCAGTTTCACGGCAAAATACCAAAAAAATCTGGCAGTAAAATCTGGTTCATCACTTGCGAGGCAAAATTAGGAACCCTTTTTTCCACATTCAGAAATATTTCAACCTTTCGCCGCGTTTTTTAAACGACCTTCGTTCCAATACATAGTTTTATTCGTGTTAATTTAATCTAATGAAGCAATCAAAGAAACCTGTCGCGCTGAGCAGCGCACTTGAGCAATTAGCCGCAGAAGGCTACCACATAGCAGATGAGCACAATTTTTTCGAACGACCAGTAGAATCTTCTGCCTCTACAGAAGACTGGAAATTGGATCTCGTCCAGCCCGCCAAAGAAGCAGGCCGCAACGCAATGGTAATCGCTGTTTCCAGCGCCAGTCGGCGATTAAAAGTGGTCTTTGTAGAGTATTTCCTCTCTATGTCCGATTTCTGGCCGACAAATTTATTGCAAAAACTTTTCCCAAAACGCAAACACTAATGCGATTTAGTTGTTTTTTCGCCTATGAAACGACAAGCCGAAGCGCCCCTTCCATCCCAATACGGCCTATTTACCATGCTGGCATATTCCGACAATGCATCGGAACTCATGCCGCATGTCGTTATGCTGGCCGACGGATTTGATCCAAACAAGCCTGTACCTGTCCGAATCCATTCTGAATGTATGACCGGGGATGTTTTTGGCTCCCGCCGCTGCGATTGTGGAGAGCAACTAGCAGCCTCTTTGCGCATCGCTGCTGAGAAGGGCGGTGTAGTCATCTATTTACGCCAGGAAGGGCGTGGCATTGGCTTAATCAATAAGCTGAAAGCTTATAAGCTTCAGGATGTGGGGTTAAACACAGCAGAGGCGAACACCCACCTCGGCTTTGATGTGGATGCTCGCCAATACGATGCCGCTGTCTTCATTTTACAGGACTTGGGTATTCATGAAATTGAGCTTATGACAAACAACCCCGCTAAAGTGGAGGCCATGCGCCACTCACCTATTACAGTGACGGGCCGAATTCCCGTTGTCATTGCACCTCAAGCGGATAGCCGTAGTTATTTGGAAACTAAGCAGCATCTGATGGGGCATATGTTAAACCTGTAGTCCTATTCTGCTGCCTGTTGACCTTTTACATAGGTCGAATAAACATAAATATCCGCATTTACATCACTGAGCAGGTTATGAATCAAGGGTGAAACCTCCTCCCATTTCAAACCGCCTACACCTGTGGCGAGGCGCGGCAAGGCTACACTTTTTAAGCCTTCTGATTCAATCATTTTTTTTAAGGCGTGAATAGCATGGTTTACATTAGATATGGTAGCCCCCTTCGGGTGCCCTCCATGCGCATTTCCGTCGGATGGGTTCTGCGTCATTAAATTGATAATGCGCGTATTATTGACGCCGCTCCAGATCCACGCACTGCCCGGCGCTGGATTCTCTAACCTGCAATAGTGTTTAAAATCACTGAACATGGAAGGGTGCTCCATGCGCAAACTCAATGCTAATCCACTGTCAAAATGGTCGAATGGTGCTACTCCATGGGCAATTGCTTCAGCCTTTGAAAGCAAAATATCACCGCTTACTTCTTTAATCATTATTCAAATTTTTTGATGAATTGATACTGTAAAGTAAGCCTGATTGCTGCACCCAATTGGATGACGAGAACCATCTGCCAACATGATATACATCAGGATGGCCGGTGGTTTGAAGCGGTGCTTTTAGTGGGAAAAATTGTATTGTAAGATAAACACCACACAACCGGAGAAATAGCCCAGTACCGCCAATAGAGTAATCCGCTTCAGGTACCAGATAAAATCAATTTTCTCCATGCCCATAGCAGCTACTCCAGCTGCCGAACCAATAATCAGGGCACTTCCACCAGTTCCAGTGGCATAAGCAAGGAAAGACCAGAAAAAGCTGTCTGGTGGAAATTCAGCCAAGGTGTACATTCCCTGAGCGGCCGCCACCAGGGGTACATTGTCAACAACGGATGAAAGCAAACCGATGGTCATAACAATGGCAGATTCATTGCCGATCAATTCCGTAAGCCAATTGGCCAGGAGTTTCAATTGCCCCGTCGATTGGAGCGCCGCAACACTGAGCAGAATCCCCAGAAAAAACAGAATACTGGGCGTATCTATTTTCTCGAGCGCATGACTTACTGAAAGTTTACCCTTTTCCGCAGTATCTTTTTCACTGTGAATCATTTCAGTGAGCACCCACATGACACCCAAACCAAACAATATGGCCATAAAAGGCGGTAGGTGGGTAACAGTTTTAAATATTGGAACAAACAACAACGTCGTTATTCCAATCCCGAATACCGCTTTTCGCTCAAAATCTGTGGATTTCGACTCCGCCCTTTTCCCTTTGGGCGGCTTTATCGCTCCTTTCATCCGGAAAGAAACATAACCCAACGGCACAATCATGCAAAAGGCCGAAGCCAAAAACACTTCCTTTACGATACTAATCGCCGTAATCTGGCCCCCAATCCAAAGCATGGTCGTGGTTACATCCCCCATTGGCGACCAGGCGCCCCCAGCGTTTGCGGCAATGACGGTGACCCCTAGGAAGAACAAACGCATCTCCCTCTCTGCAATGATTTTCCGCAGGAGGGACACCACTACTATTGTCGTTGTAAGGTTGTCCAAAATGGCCGATAGGAAAAATGTAAGGATACCGATCATCCAAAGCAGTTTCACAGGGTTTTCCGTTTTTATTCGGTCGGTAATGATCTGAAAACCATCATGGGCATCAATCAACTCCACAATAGTCATAGCGCCCAGCAGGAAAAACAAAATTCCTGATATCTCCCCCAAATGCTCCATCAACTGGTGCGTGACCTCGTGTTTGTCGGGTTGATTCATGATGAAGATGGTCCAACAAATAGTGCCCGTGAGGATGGCGCTGGCCGCCTTGTCGATTTTTATGGGGTGTTCAAAAGCGATGGCGAGGTAGCCAATGATGAATGTGAGAATTATTGCTAGTTCCATAGTTGTTGCGAATATAAAGGTATTGGAAAGGCGCAATATATTAAAAAACTGAGCAAACCTCCGAAAATCAAGGCTTACTGGGATGTCTGTTCCCCTATTTCCGGGATAAGCGCTTATTAAAAAAACACCAATATCCGGGATGCGTGGCTCAATTAAGTGCCGATACTTTTGTCCAGCAGAAAACCGATCCCTATCTATCGAATATCATTTTACCTTTTAAAGCGGAATACCATGAAAAAATGCACCATTTTATTACTCATGCTTTTATGTCTACACCTTGGATTAACCTCCCAAACACTACCAGTTCAGGACATCGTAACTGAAAGTATAGACAGCACCAAAGGAAAGCTAAATCCCAAGCGCATCCTGGTAGCCAAAGACGGAGGATTCATCACCGTCGGTTCGGATAAAGACCACGGATTTATCATGCGCACCTCCAGTTGTGGAAAAACATCCTGGACAAAACGGTATTTACTTGGCAACGAAACGCTGCTGAACAGTGTAGTTGAAACCCCATCAGGGGAAATTGTAGCCACGGGAAGTTGTCGAAATTGTAGCCCTGGCGACACCATGCTAAAAGTACTTGTAATAAAAACAGATGCCAACGGCCAACTGATGAAAGACACCACCTTGGGAAACTTCAATTTCAATGCCGCTGGCTTTGATGTCATTACCACGAACGCTGGAAATGTGGCCATAACAGGATATGTGGATTTTTTAGGCTTTCTGACCCCATCAGATGCCTTTCTCGCTGTGCTTGACCCCGCGCTAAAGCTCCAAATTTGGAAAACATACAACCAGACCTATCGGGATTTGGGAAAATCATTGATTCAAACCGCGGATGGCGGTTTTGCGATAGCCGGATATTCGATACCAGCATTCCTTAAACCAACGCAAGCTCAATTGTTTAAAACCAATGCCGCCGGAACGCTCTTGTGGAAAAATCAATCCACGCACAAATCCAGTGAGTTCAAAGACATCCAGCAGGCCGCCGATGGAAAACTGGTCGCATTGGGCGATCGCCACACAGATGACGTTAACAAACGCGATGTGTTCCTCGCAGTGCATATGACAAGCACTGGAATCAATGTTCAGCAAATGCTTTATGGCAGCACTGCCAACGACTTCGGCAATTCGTTGGAAAAAATTCAGGGAGGTTTTCTGGTAGGTGCCATTTATGGACAGCCCAGTCAACCAAACTATTCCACCCGTGATTGGGTATTTTGGCTCGACGCGCAATTGAACAAGACAGATGATTTTTTTCGCGACAGTTATTTGTTTGGGCACAGCCTGCGAAACGCCGTCCCGTTATCGGGAAATGGACAGTCCTTCGCCTATCATTCTGTGCGGAATCTTTACGGTTGCAATTGCCCTTCGATAATATTTTTCAATAGAAACCACCTTGGAAATCACGCCGAACTAACCCAGGCACCCAGCCACTATCAACTGGTGCCACGTGACCTTACAAGCAACCAAGGCAGTGTGAAATTCAGCGGAACCGTATCGGATGTGAATACCTACGACGCAATGCAGCTCGATATTCGCCGCGATGGAATATTCCATTCTAGTCTTCAAAGCAACACACCCCTATCGTTTCAGTTCGATGCAGCAATAAATGCAGAGTTGGCCGAGTATTCCTTCCGACTCTACGGCATCAAAAACCAGGTGCAGGCATTAGAAGCTGAAGTTTGTGATGTAGTGGCTGGTGATGCCTATTTTATCCAAGGCCAGTCAAATGCCGTGGCTGATTTGCCATTCTGGGATACCGCAAATGTCATCGATCATGCCTACCGCCACGACACCTCAGTCTTCATTCGAAACTTTGGCCTTAAATACAGTGGTGACACCCAATACACCTGGCATAGAGAAGCCCGGGATCAAAGCGACTACGCAGACAAGATCAGCGGACAATGGGGTTTGGTGCTTGCCAAAAAGATCGTGGACACTTACGGCATCCCAGTGGCCATCATAAATGGTGCCATCAGTGGTATTTCGATTGACAACATGATGCCAGATGACCTGGATCATTCAAATCTTAACACCAGTTATGGACGATTTCTCAAGCGAGTTGAGCTTTCCGGACTGAAAAGCCATATTCGCGCTAAATTTATGTTCCAAGGCGAGACGAACGCTGCTGGCTGGATATGGGACGATGCAGATGAATATTTTCAAAAATTCGAGCAACTCGACAATGCCTGGAAACAGGATTTTCCTGCAGTTCAAAAAGGTTATGTGTTCCAAATCCGGCCAGGTGGATACAGTTTGGGGGCGACGCTGCTCACTTGCCTGGAAATTGAGGAAGCGCAGCGACGTTTTGCGGCAAGCTTTCCGGACTGGAACATCATGTCAAGCACGGGAATGAACCACGATGGTCTTCACTATCATTATAACAATGGTTACGAACGCGCCGGGGACGATATTTTCCGCCTGATAGCGAACGATTTCCATGGGGCAAGCAACACAACAAACATTTATCCTCCAAGCGCTAAATCAGTACACTTTTCAAACTGTAACCGAAGTGAAATAGCCATTAAACTTCAGCGTCCGAATGATACATATTATTGGACTCCCGGCTGGGAATCTGATTTTCAGGTGATGGGCACCAGCAATGTTTCTGTTACAAGCGGCCATATAATTGGTGATATCCTGTATTTAACCTTGTCTGGGACTCCTCCGGCAAACGGAACGAACTTGAGGTATACGTCACACCCTAGTGGAGACCAAGCGCCGTTGAAAAATGCTAACGGCATTGGAATGCTGACGTTTTTGAGCCTGCAAGTCGAACCCTGCAATCCGTTGGCCGCAGCAGAAGCAAGCCCAGGCGCGATCAAGGTGGATGACATTGAAATCATAGGCGATGGCGGAAATTCGAATGGCTCGATAAGTGTCGCCGTCATGGGAGGCGTTTTTCCGTACACATACCTTTGGAATACCGGGGCAACAAGTAGCAACATCAGCGGACTGGCATCTGGCACCTATTCCCTGAGTATAACGGATGCCAATATGTGCAACGTATCCTTTGAATTTGAGGTAGCTATGACCAGCGCCACCACAGCACCACTAAATGGCCTGGAGATAAAAACCTATCCTAACCCTTGCACAGATTACCTGCACATCCGCCTACCAGAAAAGTCAGCAGGTATTGAATACAATTTTGTCATCACCGACCTGCTTGGCAGAGAGCTGGTACCATTGTTTGAACCACAAGACCAACTTAGCCGTATCAATACGGCTTCGTTTGTTCCCGGTACTTACATTTTGACCTTGTTGAAACCGGGGAACCCGTCTTGGAGCAGGGTATTCCTAAAAAATTAGACCAATACCTCTGGCACGAACTGCTTGTAAACCCCAGCTTCCATATTTTCACGCACCGCAGAGAAGGCATCCAGCGTAATCTGGATGTCTTCTTCCGTGTGTTCGGAAGTTGGGATTAAGCGCAGGATAATCATGCCTTTCGGGATTACGGGGTACACCACAATAGAGCAGAACACCCCGTAGTTTTCGCGCATATCTTTTACCAGCGCCATGGCTTCTTCTACTTCGCCGTGCATGTAAACCGGTGTAACACAAGTGTTTGTATCGCCAATATCAAAGCCGCGTTCTTTAAGGCCGCCTTGAAGCAGGCGTACATTATGCCATAGTTTTTCCCGCAATTCAGGGTGGTTGCGCAGCAACTCAAATCGCTTGTTCAAGCCTACTACCAAGGGCATCGGGAGCGATTTGGCAAAAATCTGGGAGCGCATGTTGAATTTCAAAAACTGAATAATTTCTGGTCGTGCGGCGATAAAGCCACCGATCAAGGCCATACTCTTCGCGAAAGTGCTGAAGTAAACATCAATATCGTCGGTGACACCTTGTTCTTCGCCTGCTCCAGCGCCCGTTTTGCCGAGCATACCGAAACCATGTGCATCGTCGATGAACAAGCGAAATCCATAATGCTCTTTCATAGCACATATTTCGCGCAGCTTACCTTGGTCGCCGCGCATACCAAATACGCCTTCCGTAATTACCAGAATACCACCTTCAGTGCCATCCGTCAGGCGCTTGGCGCGATCGAGGCATTTTTTGAGGCTGTCCATATCGTTGTGCACAAAAGCAAATCGTTTGCCCATGTGCATGCGTAAAGCATCCACAATGCAAGCATGGCTTTCGGCATCGTACACCACCACATCGTGTCGGCTTAACAGGGTATCAATGGCAGAAAGTACTCCTTGGTAGCCATAGTTTACCAAAAGTCCAGCTTCTTTTCCGACATAATTGGCAAGACCAGTTTCTAATTTTTTGTGTAGACTGGTTTCTCCCGACATCATGCGTGCGCCCATCGGATAGGCAAGTCCCCAACGGGCAGCCCCTTCAGCATCTGCTTTGCGTACTTCTGGGTGATTGGCAAGACCAAGATAATTATTGATGCTCCAACAAATCATCTCTTTCCCCTGGAATGTCATCCGGTTGCCCAGCTCGCCCTCTAATTGGGGGAACATGTAATACCCATCAGCCACCTCTGCATATTTTCCTAAAGGGCCGGCTTGCGAAAGAATTCGATCGAATAAATCCATTGTGTGTGTAAAAAGTTAGAATGGCACTTCAAATGCCCATAATTTTTTGTGTGGGTTAACCTATTTTTTCCAAGGTATTTTCAGCCTCCATAAAACCTTGATCAATCATCCATTTATCGGAGAAAAACTTGGTTACATACTTGGAGCCGTGGTCGGAAAAAAGCAGGACAACTACGTCATTCTCGGTCAATTCGTCCTGAATTTGCTCCAATGCCTGCAAGGCAGCACCGCTTGAATACCCGACCATCATGCCTTCCATACGGGCCAATTCACGCGCGCGCAAGGCACTTTCCTTGTCTGTAACTTTTACAAATTTATCGATGAGTTCAAAGTCCATATTGGCTGGGATAATATTTTTCCCAGTGCCTTCAATGCGGTATGGATAACTTTCTTTTTCATCATAAATGCCCGTTTCGTGGTATTTTTTCAATACCGAGCCGTAAGCATCCACGCCAATGATCTTTAAATCAGGATTTTGTTCGCGCAGGTAGCGGCCTGATCCAGATACGGTACCACCCGTGCTGGTGCTTCCGATGAGCCAGGTAATACGGCCTTGGGTCTGTTCCCAAATTTCCGGGCCAGTGCTCAAATAGTGGGCCTCTCCATTCTCAGGGTTGAAATTTTGGTTGATATAGTAAGCCCCCGGTATTTCAGCGGCTAATTTTTCTGCCATCTTATAATAGGAGTTCGGATCCTTGGGCTTTGCTTCCTGCGGACAAAGAATCACTTCTGCCCCCATGGCTCGAAGGTTATTCAATTTGTCTTCCGATATCTTACTGGTGACCGTAAGCACACATTTGTACCCTTTGATGGCCGCAACCATCGCGAGGCTAAAACCAGTATTGCCGCTGGTGGCATCCACTACCGTACCACCCGGCTTAAGCTTTCCTAAGCGTTCGGCTCTTTCAATCATGTGCAAGGCAATACGATCCTTGGCGCTAAGACCCGGGTTGAAAGCCTCAACTTTTGCATAAACCGTGGCTGGAATATGCATTACAATGTTGTTGAGACGAATGAGCGGGGTTTTGCCAATCGTTTCGAGGATGTTGTTAAAAACCATACTCTGAAAACTTTTAAGAGATGAGGGATAGAATTTAGTTTCCCCGAAAATTCAGGCGGATTTTCGACATGACAAAAAAAAACGCTGCAACGGGGAGACATTTTGCCATTTTGATCCGTAACAAATACTTTTCAGCACGACAAACAATGTTTCTAAATGGTCTGAATGGAGGAAAATTCTCGCACAAAGGTACTTCAACAGGTCGGAAAAAAGTTCGTGCTTTATGAAAAATCAGCAATTGCGAAGAATTAACCCGAAAAAGTTGAGAATTAACGAAAGAATGACAATCTTTGGCCACCATTTCGGAACAATCAGCTTTTTTGGATACTAATCCACATGCTTTTAATTCTTATCCGACACACACTATGCTCATTCTAATCGTTACCATTTCTTCCATTTTCTTGGCACGGGCATTTCCCCTGCTTGCAGACTATTTATCTGCTGCGACGCGCCGATAACAGGCGCTTCTTTTGCCAAACCAACATGAGTCATCCCATTAGAACCTCCCCTCCAAAAAATCCCGTACATCCCCTGATGTTTTCAACGGATTCTCTTCCTGAGGCCAGTGTCCCGTATTTGGATAAATCCTGAGATCACTCGTCTTCATACGTTGATGAAATTCGTACGCAAATTCCGGTGAAATACGGGAGTCCTCTGCGCCCCAAAGTATCAAAGTCGGCGCTGTTATCTTTTTTATCAGCTCCAAAACAGGCGGGCGGTTGTCCCGCACGGAGGCTCGGTCTGTGAATGCTTTTCTGTTCCCCGTTCGAAGGAACAACTCAAAATGCCTGTTTACCAAGGAGTCTGTTACCAAGGAATCATCAGCATACACCTCTTCCAAAAAAATGCGAATAATTGACCGTGGGGTGATGGTCCACAGCACTCGATTCAGCACTGGGGTGCTCGCCATCAAATTGACCAGGGATTTGCTTTTTTCCTCGAAGCCTGTTGGGGCCAAAAGGATTAGTTTGTCAATTTTGCCAGGTTTTTCAGCAGCGAACTGCCAGGCAATTTGAGCGCCAAGGCCGTTGCCTGCGAGGCTAAATTTGTTGAGCTCCAGCTTTTCAGACAGGCTATCCAAAAAATCCACGTACATAAATGCACTATAACTGCCCCTGGGATGTGGTCCGGTAAGGCCAAATCCCGGTAAATCAACACAGATTACCCGGTATTTGTCGGAGAGGCTCTTGGCCCAAACCGACCAGGTGAGCAGTGAACTTTGGGCATCGTGCAATAGAATTATCGGCTGACCTTGGCCCGTCATCTGGCAATGTGCCATTATGCCTCCTACTTCAATGAATCTGGAATCTGCATTGGTATACTTACTGTCTATTGCCTCGGGCGGCAAGTCATTATGGGCGTTGGTAAACAACCACCATAGCGACATGAAAATGAGCGTCCAGCGCAAGATGCGCGAGACGCTCAGTATTTTGAGCCATTTTTTGACCTTTTCAGCCGGGCTCAAGGTCGTTTCTTCCATTTCCATGATGGGAGCTTAGTCTTTAGAACGTATGAGGGCAGCCACTCCGGCGGCAAGTCCAAACCCGCCCAAAGCACCTATAAACATACTGGTAATGATGTCTCCCAAAGGCTGCACCTGTGGCGATTTCAAGGCCATTTCTGCTTTTTCCAACTGTTGGTGGAGCAGGTTGGTTTTCTCAGGATCCCCTGCGATTTCTTTAAGTTGCTCATTTATAGCTTTAATACCCATTTCCGTTTCAGCTTGCAGCAAACTTGGGTCATAAAGGTGTAGGGCGTAATAAAACAACCAATAGCAGAGGTTAATCAACAAAAAAACGATAAAAGGTGTTCGCAAAATCTCCCTGAAATCACGAGAAATTCCGTTTGATGCGCAATCCACTTTGGCTGCCTGCCACATAAAAAGCAGGTAAAACCCAAGGCTGCCCCATTGCAACAAAAGGCTAAGAAAATACTCCTGCTTGATTGTATACAACAAGATAAAATAAAACACCACCACTGCCCCACCGAGGAGGCCATATCGAACACCAGTATTGGACAACATATCGCTGATTTTTTGGCAAAAATAGCGAACCCAACGATAACATGGTGCCTATTTCCTTAGCGCAGGAAATCAGGCTTGGGGTCGCGCTTCAAAATGGCCGCCGTAATAAGGCCTACAATCAAACCGAAAATTGTCCCGCTGATGACGGCATTTTTTAGAATCTCGACCAAGTCCCCCGCTTTTTCAAAACCTTCAAGGGTCTTTTCCAGTGCTTCCTGGGGCATATTTTCTCCCCAGGTACTCATAAATTGCTCTTGCAATTTGGCCACGTATTCGGGGTCGATATGGTTAATCAGCACGTAGTTCCATAAGCTGGAAATAAAGGTGGCCAGCAATGTCACCAACAAACCAATACTCAATGCTTTTCCGTAACTGATAATGCCGCCATCCAATTGATCCCTTTGGTATTGGATGGCCATGTAAGCCATAACAAACCCGAGCGCTAGCATGGGAATATACACCATAAGCATCCCACTAATGGACATCATGTTCACATCCATAAGATAGACAATCAAAGAAATCGCAATGGCAATACCGCCATTAATGCTGCCATAGCGCAGGACGGTATCCCAGATTGGGGCGTTTTGTACAGGAGCATTGGAAGAATCAATCGTATCCATAAATTTTCGTTTTGAATGAAAGTTAAGTTTGATTTTCGGTCGAAACTACGCTACCAGACTGAGTTATCCATGTATTGATACGACAATGTTTCCATTTTTTCCGACCAAACGAGCCTTAACCCAACCTTCCTTCAAAAATTAGGCGATAAATTGCCGCCTTAAACCAGTGCCTACCGCCATGCTTGTACTTGCTTTTGCGCTTATTGCTTTTGTGTATGCTTCGGTGGGCTTTGGCGGCGGTTCCAGTTACCTGGCCCTGTTGGCAATCGCTGCCATTCCTTTTCCAGAAATCCGGCTTATTGCCCTGATTTGCAACATTGTTGTGGTATTGGGCAATTCATTGTTGTTTGCCCAAAAAGGTTACATCAATTGGCGGAAGGTACTCCCACTGGTGCTGGCAAGTGTGCCATTGGCTTTCCTGGGCGCAAGGGCTCGGATTCAGGAGAATACCTTTTTTTTACTACTTGGCATGTCCTTGTTGTTGGCAGCAGTGCTGTTGTGGGTTCAGCCTGAAAAGCAAGTTATTGAGGCGCACGAAAACGAGGTAGCCAAACCCGTTCGGGATGGTTTTATTGGTGGCGCCATTGGCTTGCTCTCCGGTCTCGTGGGCATCGGCGGCGGCATATTCCTGTCACCCATCTTGCATTTCTTGCGTTGGGACGGTTCCCGAAAAATAGCGGCCACGGCAAGTTTTTTCATCTTGGTTAATTCAGCCGCTGGTATCTTCGGGCAATTGCTCTCCAATACTACACCTTTGAACTGGCCATTTATTGGCTCGTTGGTGCTGGCGGTATTTGTTGGTGGGCAGTTGGGGCTTCGGTTTAGTATGCAACATTTCAGCCCGGTATTGATTCGGCGGGTGACGGCGGTGTTGGTGTTGGCGGCGGGGGTGGAGGTGCTGTGGAAGCATTTTTTTTGAAACAGCTTAAAACCACTTAACCTCCATCCTAAACTTTCCCTCTGTAAAAGCAATACTGTCCGGCACAACTACTCCAGAAGGTTGCCACCCTGTATTTGGCTTCTTTTTGGTAAATATCTGGAACTTTCCTTCCACAATTTTTGTCAAGGTATCAAATGCTATTATCTCTATGTAATGATCGTTTCTCAAGGTATCCAGAAAAAAATTACCAATAGGCTGATCTACTTCAAACATCATTCCGAAAGAACCCTGTGGTATTTTATTCGGGTACAACGAAGCAGCAGATGGCCAAAATTCAAAGGAGTATTTACCTGGCTTGCATGGAATATCATCCAATTGGAATGATTGTGTTACACCATTGGCATATACTTGTCTGGTAGCAATCAAAAAAGTACCTTCCAAGTGGGAAAACCATGCGTTAAAGGGTACATCCCATTTTTGGCCGTTTTTCAGCACTGAAACTTTTCCCAATCCGATTATATGAGAATCAACAGGAGGCAAAATAATCGTATCGATTGGATCGACTGGGACATCCACAATAGGAGCGTCGCTTTTTTTGCAGGTAGGCAAGAAAATGAGCAGTGCAGCAATAATTAGAATACCGATGATTCTCATGGCTATTTAAGCTTTAGTGTCGGATCAAAACCATTTAACCTCCATCCTAAACTTCCCCTCTGTAAAAGCAATGCTGTCTGGCACAACTATCCCAGATGGTTGCCAGCCAGTAAACGGTGCTTTTTTCAAAAACATCTGGAACCTGCCTTCCACAATCTTTGTCAAGGTGTCATAGGCAATAACCTCTATGAATTGGTCATTTTTCAATGTATCCAGGAAAAAATTGCCAATGGGCTGATCAGTATCATAAATCATTCCATAGGAGCCATGTGGAACTTGGTTTGGGTAGAGTGATGTTGGAGCGGGCCAATATTCAAACGCGTATTTACCGGCCTTACAAGGAATGTCACTTATTCTAAAAAATTGTTCGACACCATTTGAATAGATATAGTTTGCATGAAATACGAATGCGCTATCTGTATGAAAAAACCAGGTATTAAAAGGAACGTTCCAGGGTTGACCGTTTTTCAACACAAAACCTTTTCCCAAACCAATTATATGGGAATCAACAGGAGGCGAAATAATCGTATCGATTGGATCGACTGGGACATCCACAATAGGAGCATCGCTTTTTTTACAGGTAGGCAGGCACATAAAAATACCCGCGAAGAAAAATATTGTGAGGGCTTTCATAGCATTCATCATTTTGTGATACTCAATTTAATACTACTTTGTTCTCCAGAAGCTGAGGCTACATGAAGGAAGTAAAGTCCTGAATCTAATGTTCGAGTATCCAGCCATGCATTTCCAGCATCTAACACCAGATTACCCGTACGCAGAACCTTACCATTTGTATTGGAAAGCGTATAGGTTATTTCTGTTTCAGTGGATAGGTTCGTAATCAAGGTAGAGCCATTTATCCCGCTAGGATTTGGAGAGACATTGACTTCAAAAAAGCTCTTTTTCGGAATTGTTCGGGCTAACTCATCTTCATGAGGATCGGGATTAGTTGAACAACAAGTCCAATTCATTACTATTTTTTTGATGGTGCTGACCGTAATATCATCATCCGAGGTAACCGTACACTTTAGCCAGTAAACCGGGCAGCGTGGATGGCTTGTTAGTGTAAGCACTTGTCCAGTGCCAAGAAAAACTTCGGTATTGTTACCAAAATTTCCATTAGTACTCCAAGACCAACTTACGGTATAAGGCGGAACCCCTTGCAGTCCGGTACTTGGCTCCATAATCAATGCCGAATATTCCAAAGAGCCACATGGATTATTTGCGTTGCTGATAAAGACGGACAATTCTTGGGAATCAAAAAAACCAGCTACTTCGCAAGCCCCATTGCGTATTTGTGCTGCATTGTTCGCACATGCGTTTCCGGTAGGAACTATGCCATAATTGACATCAGGGTTGGAATAGTGAAGTATCTGACCACTATTTGTTACCATAACCGGAAATGGGATTTCGTCGTCGTCGTAAAGAATATAAACAACACTAGAATACACACCAATGGCTAGCAATGAGCGCCAAGAGCTTATTTCATTGATGTCTTCATAGTTAATTATTTGGGGCAAAAAGAAGTGCCTGTAAGCATGGGCAATCACGTCAGTATCGTCATTGCCCAAATTGAAGTACCAATTATGACGACAACCAAAAATATGGCCTAATTCGTGTGGGAAAGTAAGGGCTCCATTAAAAAAAGGTGCTTCAATAATCCCATAGGCCTTATCTGTGTTCACCCCAATTTCAAAAACGGCCCCTTCTGCATTTCCATACTGCTGATTGGTAATCAAAAATGCCACATCAGCCAACTCCCCACTACGATCAAACTCAAGTAATTCATCCAAATGTTGCAAATCCAAATTAATAAAAACAGGAAATGAAAGCAGTGGGGAATAATTTCGTTCAATCCACCGAACCTTTACCTCTTTGTTTGGGATATCACTATTTAAAAATGCCTGATTTACAAGACCTTCCCCTTCTTGGGCAAAGGCTGCAATGCTTCCATAGTTTTGCAGTATCCACGTTTTGGCTTCATTGGTGATTACCAGGAGTACTGTAACGACAGCTGGGCAGGTGTTGTACGGGTTAAATCCACCAGGCACATCACATTCTGGGTCAATTGGTGGTGTAGTTGGGGCAGGAGATTCGGATGGTGTTCCGCACCCGGCTTGAGTTTCAGTATTGCGCTTAACCAAATACTGATAGTTTTCATTCATCGGCATTAATTCATAATAAGTTGCGCCTGATTGAACAAATCCAA
This sequence comes from Chitinophagales bacterium, assembly GCA_038246345.1. Lineage (GTDB taxonomy): Bacteria > Bacteroidota > Bacteroidia > Chitinophagales > Saprospiraceae > M3007. The sequence continues at coordinate 2,061 of JBBRWA010000005.1, read as the reverse complement.
ATACTTGATCTCCCTGATAATGAAGCGCCATATATCCTTGAAATGGTATTAAGATGCCGAACCAAGAAAAATCAGAACCAGAATTCTGAATGACTTTAGAGGCAACAGCAGTTAAGGTGTCATTACTGCCAGGAACTTGAAAGACCAGGGTGTCATTTGATTGAAAGTTCCTAATATCATTCGTGGCTACAATCTCTGTCGAAAGGTTATTGGATGAGTCTTTGAGCGCAAGATACCTGGCACTTTCTGCGGCAGTCATGGAAACTTGGTTTGGCTGGAAGGCCGTAAAAAATGCGCTTTGCGATAAAATATTATTTGGTATTGCTAGTGAAAACAATAAACAGGCAAGAGCAAAGCTTGAAATCAGGGGGAGGGGGGAGAATACATAATTTTTTTCATAGTTCTAATATATTTGGTGAATTAATAAATCAAAAGTACAACATTTTTTAGCCTAGAAAAGTTTCAGACAAACTTTAACCAAAGTTCAGATAATCTCTAATATAACCGCCAAAGCCTTCTCCAATATTTCATGTCCAATCCTGCATTCAACCACATTCGTCCTACGAGAATACTCCGACCGATTATATTAATTTTGGCAAGAATTTCGGATTAGGTACATCGTGGTGTACCTTTCCTGCGTGATGAAAACGCCGTCATTAGAAGCTTGAGTTAGCCAAAATATTAGTGCTGAAAAGGACACTAAAGTAAAAGGGCAAAATTGCAAAAAGTAAAAAGGCCATGAAAATAAACATCCTCGCTTTTGGCATCGCCCGAGAAATCTGCGGCGCAAAATCCTTTGAACTGGAATTGCCGGAACACAGCGACACAGCCGCGCTACAAACATTGCTCCACGACAAATACCCACGGCTCGCGCAGCTGGCTTCTTGCCAATTGGCGGTAAATGCCGAATATGCCCAAACACCCAAAATACTGGCAGCAGGGGACGAAGTCGCCATACTCCCGCCCGTCAGTGGCGGTTAAAATATCCTGCATTTCACCCTACTCGCGTCTTGATGAACAAAAAATCTGGCATTTGCATATTTATAGCTTAATTGGTGGTTGCGGCACTAGCATATTTTCAATGCTTGCCGTAACTTTACCCATATTTCTACCAGCCAAATTTCATTGCACCACATGTCAAAAAATTTAAGCGAACTATCGGGCCGAAGGGGTCTTGCCAACAATCTATTCGAAGAGCTGGGTATTGCCGCGAAGCAGACAGGAACTCCCTCAATGGAAGCGATGGAGCGGCTACAGGAGGAATTCCTCGTGGGCAAAGCCAATGTTTATGGCGCGGTTTCTTTTTATGATTTCTTGCGGCCCGAAAATAAAGGCAAAAAAGTGTACGTCTGCAACGGCAGCGCTTGTATGACCGCCGGCACGCAGGGAAAATTGGAGGCCAAACTGTCCAACCATTTCACGGCTGCCGAAATGGGTACCATGACCTGCCTGGGGCGTTGCCATGAAAACAGCGCCTTTAATTACGAGCGGAACAATTATTCCGGCAATGCTGTCGATCAAATAGAAGCCATAAAACGCCACAAAACCGCCCTCTTGGACGATTATACTGTAGGCGCAACCGGTGCTGCCGTATTGACCAGCCCTTACCCCGATGTAGCAGAATACTACAAGATTTTCCAAAACTGCCTGAAAAAGACCCGGGAAGAACTGCTGGCTGAATTGAAAGATTCTGGCTTACGAGGCCGTGGCGGCGCTGGATTCTCCATGGCATTCAAACTTGATTCCTGCAAACAAGCTCCAGGAAATACTAAATTCATTGTCTGCAACGCCGACGAGGGCGACCCCGGCGCCTATTCCGACCGATACATCATGGAGCAACGCCCCCATGCCCTGCTCATGGGCATGATGATCGCGGGCTATCTTGCCGGCGCGGAATGGGGCGTGGTGTACATTCGGGGCGAATACCCTGAATCGGTCGCCATCATCAACGACGCCGTAAATGCCTTGCGCAAAGCTGGCCTGATCGGCGAAAACATCGCTGGATCGGGCTTTTCTTACGATTTTAAAGTCGTGGAAGCTCAAGGCGCGTACATCTGCGGG
>JBBRWA010000004.1:0-47254 GCA_038246345.1 Chitinophagales bacterium | reverse complement strand
GGAAGTTTTACCTTTTTTCTTCCCGGAAGTTTTACGCATTTTTTCTTCCCGGAAGTTTTACGCATTTTTTCTTCCCGGAAGTTTTACGCATTTTTTCTTCCCGGAAGTTTTACGTTTTTTCTTCGCGGAAGTTTTACCTTTTTTCTTCCCGGAAGTTTTACGCATTTTTTCTTCCCGGAAGTTTTACGTTTTTTCTTCCCGGAAGTTTTACGCATTTTTCCTTCCCGGAAGTTTTACGTTTTTTCTTCCCGGAAGTTTTACGCATTTTTCCTTCCCGGAAGTTTTACGCATTTTTCCTTCCCGGAAGTTTTACGTTTTTTCTTCCCAGAAGTTTTACGCAGGAACAGACGTTCCGAAATGCTGTGCGGTTCTTGCTGGCTCAGCGAAAGTATCGCGGTTCTTGCGGCATTCCGTCACATTTAAACTTCCGGGAAGTGAAAAAACTTCCCGGAAGTCGTCAAAACCGCGCGGTTATCCCCACCAAGAAATTCATGCCTACCGTTGGGTAGCGATACCAACGCTCCCGCTTGTTATTCAGGATGTTGTTAATGTCTAGGAAAGCGCCAATGTTTTTGGTGAAAAAGTAAGAGCCGCCCAAGCTCAAATCGTATAGTGCTATACTTTTCCCAAAATCGCCATTTTCATTGCGGTAGGCAATTTTGTCAGCGGTATAGAAATTGGCTTTCAGGTTGGCCTTGCCTTCGAGCAGGGTATACACTGCACCAAAGTTGCCTTCGATTTCTGGGAGTCCCCAGGCGGCTGGCTGGTCTTCACTGGTGCCGGTAGTTTCCGTGTTGTACACATTTTGGCTCAACGTTGCAGAGAGCACCAAATTTTTGATTGGGGTTAGTTTTACCGTGCCCTGGAGGTTGAAAATCTTCACCGTATCGTATTGTACGTGGAAGCGGGTGATTGTTTGGCCATCCACATCGGTCTCAAAACGGGTTTGGTAGGTAGCCAAATCGGAGGCTTTGGAATACCCGGCCTGACCGTTGTACTCGAGCCAACCTAGATTGCCTTTTACCCCGCCGTAGTAGCCGAGCACATGGGTGTTTTTTAGCCTAGAATCCCGGATTTGAATGAAGGGGTTGTAGGTAGAAATGCTGCGGTAGGTGTTTTTCCGCAAATCGCCGTTGGCCCCACCAAAAATTTGGATGCCATCGCCAAATACCCGCAAGGTGATTTCAGCGTCTGGGAAAATGCTGAATTCATCGCGGTTGTTTACGAAGTTACCGCCCACTTTTACCTGTAAAAAATCCGTGTGAAAAGTAAAAGAGGGTTGCAGGTAAATGTTGTTCAGCTTCTGTGTCGCCGTATCGGTGAACGCAGAGAAATCAGGGCGAATGTTTACACGAAGAGCGTGTTTTTCTGCAAACCATTTGGTAACCGACATGTCCAGTGCAAAGCCTGTTTCTTTGTTGGAATAAAAGTCGTTGAGCAGGTAGAATTTCGGCGCTATGGAATAATTCAAGTCCATATCCGTACGCTTGCTGTTGTATACGCGACCCCCGATTTGGAATGTTTTAAAATCCTGCCGGACACCAGCACTGGTAAAGGTATCGATATTGTGGTCGTAGCCGTAAAAATGCACCCGATTGTAGTCATAGCCAACCTTGCCTTCTACTGCGAGGTTGTTTGCCAGGTAAATATTGCCATTGATGAGTCCTTGGGTATTGCTGAACTTTTGGTTTTCAATGGCTCTTTCGGCACTTAATTGGTGGTGCTTTAGCCAAATTTTTCCGTCAAACTTCTCTTCCTTGCCAAAGTAGTAACCTCCTTCACCTAATAATGAAGAGGGAACACCTGCCCCAAGCTTTACAAAGCCATTGTAGGCATCCTCTTTTTTACCGGAGCGCATGCCAATGGGGCGAAGTTTTGGCGCATCATATTTCAAACTGGAAGGATGCGGCGGCACGGTATAGAACTGCTTTTGAGTAGTCGTGTCGAGCGGTGGCAACGATGGTGTCACATTCACTTTGTTGGCATCGAGCAGACGGGCATCGAATTCCTTTACGATGGTTACGTTGTCGCCTTCAAGCTCTTTTTGAGCCGAAACAGTTTGCGCGAAAGCGAATACGCTAACCGCTGCAATGAGTATGGATTTATGTTGGAATGTCATTTTTTCGATTTTTTAAATTGGTTGTTCGTTATTCGGTGTTCGTTGCTAGATGATCGTTGTTCGTTCACATTCGCTCAGGTTATGCTTGGCCAATAAATTAAGGCACAGACAATGTGAACGAACAAAGATCAACTAGCAACGAACAACTAATTACCCTCATCCATGTCGAGCAGGGTTTTTCCACCCTTTTGGTCTTTATTGTTGTTCATCAACGGGATGCCGCCACTTAGTTTGCTGTGCTTTTGGCGTGCCAACGGAATTACATTCTTGTTGGAGCCAGCATAGTTTTCCATCACCGCTTCGAGGGCTGCCAGGGCACTGTTTTTGTCGCCTTGGTCGGCATATACGTCTGAGAGCAGGATGAGGTTAAAAGCGATCCAGTCGTCGTAGCCAGCACTGGCCTTGTTCGCCTCGCTGATCAGTTCATCCGCTTTAGCGTAATTTTTTTGGCGGTACAAAATTTGCGCGCGATAGTGGTAGGCTTCAGCCATGATTTCGGTGGTGGTATTTTCCGTTACCGATTGAAGTGCTGGGTAAGCGCGTGCGTAATCACCTTTATCGTAAGCCATTTTGCCAGAATAGAAGTTGGCAGTAGCCAATTGATCCTGAGACGCAAGCCGGGAAGTGTTCACCTTTTGAGCGTATTCACTTACGGCTACTGAGTTGTTGGTCAGGTAGGCCGCTTTGAGGGCAACAAGCTGTGCATCAAAACGCGACTGCTCGGTCATGGCTGCGAGTTCCCATTTTCGGGCATACTCGAAGGCCTGTTCGTAGTCGTTGGTGGTATTAAGCGCAATAAGCGCCGCTTTTTCAGCGGCCTTGGGATATACTTTACTGTTGCCTTTGCTGACGACCGCTGCGTAATCGACCAGTGACTTGTCGTATTGTTTCAGCGCCGAGTAACTTTCGCCCCGGTAGAAATACGCATTCAACGTGTTTCTACCCGTTGGGTATTTGGCCAGGTAGGTGGTGAAACCATCAATGGCCTGTTGGTAACGCCCGCTGTTGTACTGTGCTTCGGCCGATTCATAGAAAGTGCTGTCCTTGCTGGAAGTGCTCACTTTACCATAACCAGGTACCGATTCCACGAAGGCATAATATTCGTCGGGGCGGTTCAGTTCGTTCACATAAATTTCCCGCAGGGCATCGAGGGCTTGTTTGGCTTCTTCTCCCTCTGGATTGTTGGAAAACACTTGTTTGTAGTAATTGACCGCCGTTGTTGGGTTGCCCTGGTTGATGGAAATAAGGCCCAGTTTGAGCAATGCCATGTTCATCAGAGCAGTGCGGCCTTTAAAATCTGATACGATACGGCGGAAAGGCGGGATGGCCTTGTCGTATTTTTCCATTTCAAAATAGGTGTCGCCCAATTGGAACAGCGCTTCGTCGGCATAGCTGCTGTTGGGATAACGCTCCACAAAATTTTCTAACGCTACGATTTTATCCACCTTATTTCCTTTCAGGCCCAGGATGATTGCTTTTTGGTACATCGCATATTCAAAGCCTTCGTATTTTCTTTTGATGGCTTCGTCGTATTGGGCAATGGCGTCGTTGTACTGGTTGTTTTTGAAATAACAGTCGCCCGCACGCAACACAGCATCACCCAACACGGCATCGCTGATTTGTTTGTTGCTGATTTTGCTCTTTTTAAAACCATCCACGGCGGCCCTGAAATTGATCAGGGCTGCTTTGTAGTCCTTCAATTTCATGTTATTATAGCCCTGAATGTAGTTGCACATGTCGAGGCTGGCTTCTTCGGGCAGCACATTAGCATAAGGCTTGGCGGCGGCGAAAAAAGAGCTCATGTGCTGCTTGCTGGTGGCGTATTCGCCCGATTCGTTGGAAATACTTCCCAACCAAAAGGAACAAAGCAGTGCCGTCTTTTTATCGATCGGGAATTCGAGCGACTTGTTGAAATAGCGGCGGGCCTCGTCGCGCTGGCCATTTTGATACAGTTGTAAACCACGGAGGTAAGTGACTGTTTGATACGTTTCATTCAACCGCGGCGTGCGGTTTTTGACCGATTCCAAGGTAGCAATGGCCCGGTCATAATCGCGGGTATTGAGGAATACTTCGCTCATCAGTGCCTGTGCATCTTCGTAATACTTCGAAGTGCTCGGGAAGGCTTGAAGGGCCTGAATGGCATCGCGGTCGAAATTCAATTCATAACTCAGTTTGGCGTAGTTGATCAACGCGTCTTCCTTTACGGATTTGTCGAAATTCATGCTGGCTGCCTGGCCGAATGCGTTGCGGGCGTTAAATTTGTTGCCTGTTCGGAGATAGCAATCACCAAGGTGGTAAAGGCCGTTTTGCCCTAAGACGCTATCCTGTTTGGTCAAGGTTTCAAAGTTGTCGATAGCCGGCTTGAAGTATCCGTTTTGATACTGCGTATAACCCAGTTGATAGTAATCGGCAGGGCGGAGTGGGGCGCCGTTTTTAGCGGCATACTCCAGGTAGGGCATGGCCGATTTGAAATCGCCTTTTTCGTAGTATGCCTGACCCACGATTTGGTTGATCTCCTCCCGGTTGCGCAAACTGCTGTCCTTTGCTTTTGGTGCGCCATAGGAAATGACTTTGTCGTAGTTTTTCTCCGCTGCATATATCTGGATGAGGTAATACGGGATGGTCGCTTTGTACTTGCTCGAATTTTCGGCGCGGATAAAGGATTTCGCGGCATCTGCATATTTTCCTTCAAAAAAAGAGCAGCATCCGTAATAATAGTTGGATGGCTCATACCATTCGCTGCGGGCATTTTCCTTCAGTGGCATGAACTGGGTTTTGGCCAACGCAAATTTTTTGGTTACAAAATAGCTGTAGCCTTTTTTAAAGCGGATTTCATCGCGGGAGGGGCCAGAACCATCGGGTGCCAGGTCGTAATACGTCAGCGCTTTGTCGTAGTCTTTTTTGTCGAAATAGTAATCGCCGATTTCAAGCGCCGCTTGGCTGGCAACGGGCGAAGGTGCGTTTTCCCGCAAGAAATCGAGTACCAGTTTCTCCGCTTCCGGCTGGTCGAGGCGTACGGCGCACTTGGCGTGGTAAAGCTCCGAGTCTGTTTTAAGGGCTTTCCAGTCAGGCTCGTTTGCCGGTCGCATGTAGTCCATGGCTGTCCGAAATTCTTTTTGGGCGAGGCCGTAAAGGTTTTGGTTAAAAAAGTCAACCCCGCGTTTGTGTGCGAGTGTGGCTTCGGTAAAAACGCTTGTCTGTTGGGCATGGACCGCGAAGGCGGCCAGCATCAGGAGCAGGGAAAAAATACCTTTCCGAAGGATCATAATTGAATGAGTTGGTGGTTGATCGTTATTCAGTGTTACGGTAAACAAACGCTGCACAGGCACCAGCCTTTCGCGAATTGTTAATTTTTTGGAAATTTTAACGCTGCGAAAGTACGGGGATGCCGCACATGATTGACTGCCTGAATGTCACAGGCATTGCAGAAACGTGGAAAAGACAGGCGAAAATATGTGTTCTCGTCGAAATAGGGGATACCGATGGCAATATACGGCGAAAGAACCCTGGTTTAAGGCGCTGCGACCTGTTCGTAAATTGAGCGCGTAAGCGAAGCAATCACATTGGGGAGTTTTTCCCGCTGTTTGCCACTGGTCATAACGGTAATCAAAGATGCTTTTCACTTTGAGTAGAAAATACCGGGCTCGTGCAATTCATAATCATCGCCATTATCCCACTCGGCAAATTTGTGTGCAAGCAGGAAAACGGTAACCATGCTGCACATTCGGTTACATTTGCAGCGAATTTCTCTACCGACCTATGGAATTTTTCCTCGCAACCCTGTTTTCCCTTTTTTCGATTGTTGACCCGCCTGGCGCTATTCCGGTGTATGTAGCCCTCACCGGAGATCGTCCGCGTCCGGAGCGAAACAAAATCGCTTTGCAAACAAGCGTTTATTTTCTGCTGATACTGCTCAGTTTTTTCGTTGCAGGCAATTATATTCTCAGTTTTTTTGGGCTTACCATTCATGCCTTGCGCATTGCGGGCGGCATGACTTTGCTTATCAGCGGGTTTGGGCTCATGTCGGGCAGCTTCGCCAAACGCCGGGGATACGACAAAGGCGCTGAAAAACAAACTGCCGAACGTACCGACATCGCCTTTTCGCCCATGGCGATGCCGCTGTTGTCGGGGCCAGGCTCTATTTCATACCTCATTACCCAATACAACCAGCACCCTGGTTGGAACGAACGTGTCTATATTATGGCCGCGATTCTTGCCGTTGCGGTATTGGTGTGGGCTTGCCTTCGCGTGGCGCCTTTCCTGTTTAAGATGTTCGGTGCCGGGGGCCTGAATGCTATTGCGCGCATTATGGGTTTTCTCGTGATTGCGATCGGGGTGCAATTTATAGTGGATGGGTTGGTACACCTTGTGCAGACAATGGACTAATTGGGGGAAATTTGATAATTTGATAATGGGGTAATTTGATAATGAATGGCATCGGTGCTGTTTATTTGTGGCATCCAAATTGAAAACAATATGGCTATCGGTTTAAATCCCCGTGTAACAGTAGAAGTGGGCGACTATGATCGCAAACTACTACTTAAAGGAGGTGGATCCATTTTTGTCTGCAACCAACTGCTGCCCGGCCTGGACGGACAGATTATGCTCTCCTTGTTGGAAGAGCATTTTAAGCATGTGCGGCTTTTGTACCCTTACCCGGCTGTTCCGCCAAAAGCCTTGCGTGGTCATATTATTCAGCCAAAAGGGGGGAAGCTTGAAAACGCCTTTTTCACCAAGAATTGGATCAAAAAGCTAAAAAAGGGCGTCGATGATGGGCTGGTTGTGGTACTGGTGCTCAATTTCTCCGACAACCCTTTAAGCCATTTGGGGAACAATGTGCTGCGCAATCAGGTGCTGCGCCAATTGCGGCGACTAGAGCTGCCCATCACGCCCGTACACTTGCAGGCGGCGCGCAAAGCGGGAAATTTGTTGCGCCGGGCGATGCCAGGATTGCCCTTCCAGCTCATGGGCGACAATGCGCATGTCAGTGTACGCGTGGGCAATACCATTGCAACCAAGGACATCGATTCCTTCAAAAAGAACCGGTTGTGGGGCAAGTTTTTACAAGCCAAAATATTCTCGCTCGGTTCGTCCTTCGATGTTCGCCCGGAATTGTTCAGCGGCAGCAAGCCAGCGAAAATGCAGCCCTTAGCCGAACCCGTAGATGCAGCCATTATTGCCGCCGAAATTGGTGCCTTGCCGCCTTCCCGCAAAGTGGCTACCCGGGGAGCGTTCGACGTGTTTGTCGCGCCGTTTATGGCCCTGCCGCATACCTTGTTTGAAATCGCCCGGCTCCGGGAAATGACCTTCCGTGCCGTAGGTGAAGGCACCGGGAAACCCCGCGATATGGACGAATACGACATGTACTACCTCCAGTTGATCATCTGGGATCGCAACAAGCAACAATTGGTGGGCGGCTACCGCCTGGGCGAAGGCGACCATATTTTTGAACGATTTGGCGTGAATGGCTTCTATACCAGCAGTTTGTTCAAAATGAAAAAAGGCTTTCACCCGGTGCTGCGTGAAACCATTGAGCTGGGTCGCACCTATGTGGTGCCGGAATACCAAAAACACCGATTGCCACTTTTCCTGCTTTGGAAAGGGATACTGCACTTTTTGGTTGCCAATCCCCGTTACCGATACTTGATCGGGCCGGTGAGCATCAGTAAGGACTATTCGGAGGTTTCCAAAGGCGTCATTGTGGAATTTGTAAAAAGGTTCTTCTTCGATAAAAAACTCGCCAAACTGGTGGAACCCAGAAAACATTTTCGACCTAAAATAAAGGCGGTGGATACGGGCCTGTTGGCTGAAAGCCTGAATGGCCAATTTGATGCGCTGGATGCACTGGTGGAAAGCATGGAACCCGCGCATTTTTCGGTGCCTGTGTTGTTCCGCCAATACCTGCGGCAGAACGCCAAGTTCATCGCCTTCAATGTGGATCCCAATTTCTCGAACTGCCTGGATGGTCTGATGATATTGGATATTACGGAACTGCCGCCGAGTACGCTGGATATGTTGCAGCAGGAGAAATGATAAAAGCCTTACTACCAAAAAAAATCTCCCACAACGCCACAACGAAAAGGCTTCGCTCTTAGCGCTTCCGAGTATTTAGGTCAATAGCAGCGCGTCGTTGTGGCTTTGTGGCGTTGTGTGAGAATTTTTTTGCGCGTAACGGACACGAAGTTTGGCATAATTAGAAATGTCCAGTAGTGGGATCAAAATTTGTAGCTGTACCCCAAGCGGATCACTTGCGTTTCATAGTATTCAGCACTTTCTATCCTGAAAGTAGCCCCCGTAATTTCCTTCCTTATTTGCATGGTGTTGAAAATATCGCTGGCATTCAGGAACAGTTCCCCACGACCTTTTTGCAGGCTCTTTTTTATACCCAAGTCTACTGCGTAACGACTTTCTATCCGGCCCTGCGGAATGATATCCGGCGCTAAATAAACCGCAGAAACCTGGACTTCAAAGCCTTTGGGCAGGTGCAGCAAACTGCTCAATTTGACATTACCGGAAACCTGCGCCTGTTTTTCCGCAGCAAAGATGCTGGGCACTGGGTATAGATTGGTGACCGTGAAGGCATCAATGGTGTTTTGATATACATTGGCACTGAGCGTGTAGTTGATCCATTTCGCTGGATTTTGCTGAAAAATCAACTCCAAGCCCGTGTTGTAGCTGCGCCCTGCATTTTGAAAAACGTTGTACAACGGAATGCTGCCCGTCACCTGGGTGGCAATACGTGTGATGGTGCCGTCGATGATGCGGTGGTAGGCTGATGCGTAAAAACTGCCTTGTTGCATGATATTTTTATAGCCCAATTCAAGGCTGTTGGTAAACTGCGGTTTCAGCCCAGGATTGCCCACTTTGATCAATTCCGGTTCATCGTACTTGGGAAAAATACGGATATCCACCTCGTTTGGCCTATCTACACGGCGGTTAAAAAAGAAGGACAGTTTGTTGTAGTCATTTACTTTATAGGTAAAGCGCAGGGTCGGGAAAGGCTGCGTGTACGCGTATCCATCACTTTTATAGGTATTGTGGTTGGGGTTTACAGCGTAATCAACCTTGACATATTCCAGCCGGATGCCCGCCTCCCATTCAAAACGCCGGGTTTCAAAAACATAGTTGCCATAAATCGCGGGTATGATTTCCTTGTACTCGGCCCAGCCGCCGGCATTGACATCAATTGGCGAATTTTGCCCTGCGAAAAACTGCATGTTGGTGGGAATGTTGCGCCTTCTAAGCTTGAATCCCGTTTCAAGGCGACCCTGGCTGAGCGGCTTTACGTAGTCGCCATTCAGGTCGAACACATGCTCGTCTGACAAGAGTTTAAAGGCATCGATTCCGGTTGAAGTGGGCAGGATATTGGTAAAGTCGTATCGCTCGTCTTCCCGGTGAAAGTAGTAATTGCTGTTGATGTTGAAAAAATGGCCGGGTTGCTGGAATTTGTGCACAAAGGCGAGGGTAGCTGAAGCCGTGTATTTCACCTCGTCTTCTACAAATTGCCAGAGCCGGTAGCGGTTGGAAAAGTCGTTGAGAAAATAAGGGTTGTCACCCTTATCGTCTATTTTTTCGCGGTTGAACAAGCCCGAGACGGATATGGTGTTGTGCGCATTAAATTCATAATCAACGCCCGTTTTTGCCGTGCTGTAATCGGTGGTTCTGTTGCGTTTTACTTGCTGGTAAATGACTTCGCCCGTATCGTAAAACCGGGTGGAGAACTCGTTTTTGTTCAGGGTTTGGGTGTACAGCCAATCGCTTTGCAGGTACACATTGAACTTGTCTTTGCGGTAATTCAGCGATAGTGAAGGGTTAAATTTAGGGGTGTATTGAAACTGCGGCCTGATGGTCGGCAGGTTCTCTTTTTTAATCAACAAAGCGCCGAGGCCAGTGCTCATCCCGAATTTCCCGTTGAAGCCGTCCTTATTGTTCTTTTTGAACACAATGTTGATGATGCCCGCATTGCCATTAGCATCGTATTTAGACGAGGGGTTGTTGATTATTTCTATGCGTTCGATGGAGGATGCCGGGAGGTTGTCGAGCCCTTTTTGGGAGTCGAAACCCGTCAAAGCGGTTTGTTTCCCGTCAATCAAAACGGTTATTTTATCGCTGCCGCGCAGTTGCACCTTGCCATCTTGCGACACGGTTACGCTGGGCAAATTACTCATGGCCTGCAGCACTGAGCCGCCGCTTTGGCTGATATTCTCGGCAACGGAATAGGATTTTTTGTCCATCTGCGCTGATACTTCATCTTTTTTGGCTTGCACCAGCAATTCGTTCAAGTCCTGGCTGTTTTCTGCCATGGCAATGGCGCCCAAATCCAAAAAACTGCTCAGGCGTCCGATGAGGACGGTTTGTTTGTGGGTTTGATAGCCCAAGAACGCGCTTTCCAGCAGGTAATCGCCCGGTTTTAGGTCGGAAAAGGAAAAGAAGCCTGTTTCATCTGTTAGCCCTCCAACGACGAAAGCACTGTCTTTAGCTGTTTTCAGGAGCACGGTAGCGTAGGACAGGGCTTTGTTCTGCGCTTTATCCATGATTTTGCCGGAAATGGTTGCGGCGGTGTTTTGGGAAAAGAGTGCTGTTGCCGTGAAAAAGGCGAGAAGGAACAGGGGAAGGGGAGCGTGGGAATGTACTATTATCATAAGCTTGAAGCAACAGCGGTAACGGGTGGAGTAAAACCGTATCTAGTTTTAGTGAAAGAACGCTGCAAAGGTGGGGACAAATTTTGGAGAGATTTTGGAGTAAGTGCCAGGATTGAATTGTCCTAATTTGACTGCACCGTGAACAGCAGCGCACTTTCAAACATAGCGCCCGGTGAAATAACCAGCTCATCCAAGGGAATCTTGTTGCCATAGCGCTCCTTCATCTTCTGCTTGACGGCGGGGTCGCTCAAATCAAAATCGCGGAGCTTTTGCAGCTTGCCGATTTCGAGGCCTGTGGTGCGTTGGTATATTTTCCAGATCAGCTCGGAGCAGTAGATTTTTTTGTCGCTCCACTCAAAAGTCAGGTCGTAGTTTTTGCCTTTGAATTGCTGGCCGATGCGCTTCATGTTTTCAAGTAACGCAGGCGTCAACACTTTTTCATGATCTTTCAATCGCTTGACGACGTAGTGCCCTCCTTTTCCTCTCGCGATCCACTTTTTCAGCGGCGTTGTCGATACGGGCTGTATGGCTTCGTACACATAAAAATTGCCCTTTTCCTGGAAGATGATGCCACAATGGGAATAGGCTGATTTGCTGGCGGCTTGAATGGCTTTGCTTTGGCTGGACAGGGATGTTTGGAAAATGAGGTCGCCGTTTTGGAAATCGGGCAGCGGCGGGCTTTTGGCTGGGCTGGAGCTTGAAATGGCGCAGAGGGCGGTGCAGGAGAGCAGGGTGAGGAGGGTGATTTTCATGGGATAAAGGTTTCAAATAATAACGCCAATTATTGGCAGTTTGTTAGATTTGCTGCCGCATAAAACGTCATCACATTCTCCCCAATAATAAACGACCCGCCACTGGAGACTTTGTCGGCCAGTATTTGCTCACCCATGAACGTAAGGGTGTCCATACGTTTCGCGAGCGGAAGCTTGGTTTCTGCCTCCCATTGCGCGGCTGTTGGGATGGCTACGATGACCAGCGCATCGCCACCAGCAAATTCCCACCACATACTGAATTTTGTGTCGAGGCTTTCAAACCAGATGGTGCCGCCGCGGCCCTCGCCCTCATAGCGCAGTGTTGGATTGCCCTCTAGTTGCAAGCGCTCGGGTTTAGGCGGGTAATATTTGGCAACGCGTCCCAAAAGTTCGTTGATGTTGTCAACAAAATCCTTCGGAACATCAAGCCATTTCGCAATGTCTCGGGACGTTTTACCCGCTTCGAGGTGCTGGCGCGTGAGCTGCCGCAACAGCTCGGTGCGGACTGCCTCCTTAAATTCTATTTGCTTGCCTGCAAAATATTCGTTGGCCATTTTTTCACCCTCTTTTTCTGCTTTGGCTCGAGCTTTTTGCGCTGCGTCCAATTCCTTTATCACCGCCTTCTGAGCCTTTTGCAGCGCCACATTGGCCTTGTCCACCCCCTTCAGGGCAGTTTTTATGGCCAATTCCATTGCCTTGGCCGATTGTCTTTGTTGCTCGGTCGCCACCGTTGTCATGATCTTCGTTACCTCCTCCAGCACGGCAGCATCAAAACGGGCTTTTTCTTCTTTTGTCATCTTGTGTAGCGTTGGGTGTTTGTCGTTAGCGTTTGCGTTTGAACACAAACATGGGTGGACACTTCGGTGGGTTATGGGTTTTCAATGCTTCATCCCACACGATGTTCATGGGAATCTGGCCGATGTTGGCGCGTCCGATGAGGTCGTAGCGTTCGGTGATTTTAGGGAAAATATCGCGTTTGAAAAAAGGAGTTTCACCAAATCCGGGCATCCAGGAAGCTTCGCTGGCTGTAAGCACCACATATTCGGCGTTGCAATCAACAATATCGCGCAGGAATTGCTGCTGAAATTGCGTTTTCAACGGGTGCTCGCGGATCACCGGGTACATGAACAAATGCGGAGAGCAGTGCTCCGTGCCGGTATAATAATTAATTTCTGGTTCGGAGCCAAGAATGGCAATTGTTTCGCCAGGTTTCAGGCGTTTTTTTAGTTCCATCGAAACGGATTTTGCTTCTGCGAAGCCATTCCACGGGTAGCAGGCTTCCATGATTTTAGGGTAATCTGGCCTGAAAAAATAGTCGAAATTCAAAAAAACAGAAATGGAAATCAGCAATACAGCAAGCGTTGGGTACAGCGCTTTATTTCCGGAAGCATATTTTTCAAGCGCCCAAAACAAACCGGCTGCAATACCCAGTGCCGCCCAGGGAATGGCCGGAATGAAGTAGTGGGGCATAAATCCAAGGCCGATACCAGCCGAAAGAATGGATAGCAATAACAATCCGGCAGCCCACCACTTGCTCGCTTTTGGAAAGTTGGTGAAAGGCAAGACGACCAGGGACAGTACACCCAACCCCCAAAAAAGACCGTGGTTGCCAATCATACGCGGCACAAGGGTTTTCAGGTAAAAAAACGTGTCGTCAGCACTGACGGTTTGAGCGGTCGGCATGGTGAATGTCCAAAACCAAAAATCGTGAAACCTGCCTTGCGCATAAAAATAGCCGGCAATGGCGCAAAAGGGCATCAGGGACGCTATTCCCAGCACGAAGGAGCGGCCAATTTTTTGCAAAAACGACCCTTCGCCAAGCATCAATACGCCAATGGAGAAAAGGATAAAAACCACAGCGGGTTGTTTCACCGTAAAGGCAAAGCCAAGCAAAAGACCTGCCCCAAAAATGTTGGCCAACCGCAGACCTTGCTGGTATCTAACACTATCCCACAATAGGATAAGTGCTCCCATGACAGGTAACAGGATCAGTTGTGTCGCATGCGCCGCAAACCCATAAACCCCCGGCATCAGCGCCGAAACCGAAAAAAGCGCGGTGGCCACAGCCGCAATCTGAAAATTAAAGGCCCGGCATGCCCATTTGAAAAACAGGTACAGTGCCCCGGCATGCACCAGCAACAGGCCCAGATGGATGCTTTTTTCCTGCCCGCCCGGCAATTGATTAAAAAGCCAGTACAAAAAATACAGCCCCGGCAACTTAATGTCGAGCATGTCGGAATACAATAATTTATTGCCAAACAGATGCTGCCCGATGTAGGCGTAGCCACCTTCATCGCGTTCCAGTGGTATGCCCAGCAACGACAGCCGGGCATACAGCACCGCTGCCAGGGTGATGCCCAGGATACCCCAGAAAATTCTGTCGGCATTCGGTGGCGGCGCTGTAGTCGCCGCAGGTGTTATTTTCTTTTTCATATTCCAATGACTGCTTCGGCTCAAAATTGGGAAATTACCCGGAATTTCGCGCCTATTTTTGAAATTGAAACCATTTAACCCCTCCCCGTGTTAGGCAGCAACACAAAACAATGACCAAGCTTACGCCCCATTATCACATTCTCGAATTATCAAATTATCACATTAAATGAACGTTGAACTGCTCAAACAAGAACTCTCTTACCGCACTGCCCGATCGGGCGGCAAGGGCGGTCAAAACGTGAACAAGGTGGAAACCAAAGCCGAAGCCCTGTTCGATGTGGCAGCTTCCAATGCCCTGAACGAGGAGGAAAAAGCGCTGGTTTTTTACAATTTAGCCAATAAAATATCCCGCGAAGGCATCCTGGCTGTCACCAATCAAACCGAACGTTCGCAACTGATGAATAAAACCCTGGCAGAAGAGAAACTGCTGCGCTATGTGGAAAAAGCGCTCAAAAAAATCAAACCGCGCAAGCCGACCAAAGTTCCGAAATCGGTGGTAATCAAACGTTTGAAAGCTAAAAAACAAACAGCGGAGAAGAAATCGAACCGCAGTGGGGGACGGATATTGGATTTGGAGGGGGAGGGGTAGGGAAGGCAATTGATGTATTTTACACATTAATCTTATTGTTTCAAGAGATGTCCATTGCAGCAATTTCAAGAACAAATGCTATTTTTCCGCCCCTTTTTAGGGACCGATTGAACCATTTAGCCTCAAATCTGCTTTTGATACCCAGAAACATACACCATGCCTGTTTTCCTGCTGAATAAGGATGATCCTTCATTTCCTCAAGCCGAACTGGCGGAGGAGTCGGGGCTATTGGCAGTGGGTGGCGATCTGAGCGAAGCGCGGCTTTTGATGGCTTATTGCAACGGCATTTTTCCCTGGTTTCAGGAGGGTTCCGATTTTTATTGGTACGCGCCCGATCCACGTTTTGTGCTGTTCCCCCATGAATTGAAGGTGCACAAAAGCATGCGTTCCATTTTCAACCAAAAAAAGTTCACAGTAACGCTCGACACCTGTTTTGAAGCGGTTATGCGCAGTTGTGCCTCCACGCAACGCCCTCCCTACGATGGCACCTGGATCAACGATGACTTTATTGAAGGCTATACCCGATTGCACCAACGTGGCTTGGCCCACAGTGTAGAAGTGTGGCAAGGCGATGATCTGGTGGGTGGACTTTATGGTATTAGCATAGGAAAGCTTTTTTTTGGAGAAAGCATGTTCGCCCAAGTCCCCAACGCCTCTAAAGCAGGGTTTATCACGCTGGTACGCGCCCTTGAAAAAATGGGGTTCTGGCTCGTTGATTGCCAGGTTGAAACCGAGCATTTGGGCAGCCTTGGTGCACGCGGCATTCCGCGCAGTACATTTATGGAACACCTGGCAAAAAATGCCTATCAAAAAACGCTGTCCGGGAAATGGCGATTTTCTGAGTCCGGTGGTATTGAGTGCTAGATGACAGTAGACGGTTGTCGCGAAAATAGGTCAAACCCCTGTATCGCGCGTCTACCGCACACCGTACAACTCCATAAACGCCCGATACCGCTCATCCTTCCCCAGCACCTCCGCATTGCCTATCATAATAAGGTGCTCCCTAGCCCTGGTAAGCGCCACATTCAATTTCCGATCAACGCCTTCTGAGCTGATGTTAAGCAGTGCATTCAATTGCCATTCGGAATGCACACAAGTAGATATGATGATCACATCACGGGCACCGCCTTGATAGCGCTCCACCGTATCTACCGTGATTTCTTCGGGGTTGATGCCTGCCGCAGTTAGCACCGAGCGTATTTGTGCAATTTGAGCACGCCAGGGTGTGATGATGCCGAGTGATTTTTCAGTATCCCAATTTTTTTTATTTT
The DNA here is from genome assembly GCA_038246345.1 of Chitinophagales bacterium. Taxonomy (GTDB): domain Bacteria; phylum Bacteroidota; class Bacteroidia; order Chitinophagales; family Saprospiraceae; genus M3007. Next base: position 31,448 of record JBBRWA010000004.1, on the reverse strand, counting down.
TTTTCCACAATTGCTTGAAAAACAACACCATTCTGGCACAAAGTTCGGCTTCTTCGGCGCTTGTTTTTTGCCCTGTAGCCGACTGGATTGTTGTCGTAACGGGTAAAAAAAGTACTCGGCGCAAAGCAACCAACTTCCCAAGTTCTGGTTCCAACTCTGGCATTTTATAGTTTATGACAGCCTGTTGGACTTGCTCATCAAACACTTTCAATTTTTCATTGTAGAACCATTTCCCTGGAAAATCCATGATCTCCTCGTGCATGCGTCCCTGGCGCTCCAGTTGATCATAAGCCCAATGCCAACCATTCTTGATGCACTGCAGGTATAGCCGTTCAAAATAAGAATCGCGCAAGTCAACAATACCAATGCTGTTCAGATCGGGATCGCTGACAAGCGTGCTATCGGGGCGTTGTGCGGTGACAGCGGGCAGCTGCCGATGATCGCCAATGAGGGTGAAGTGTTCAAACCTGGTCAACAGTCCAATCAGCTGTGGCTCCAAAATTTGGGATGCCTCATCCACCACCAGTCGATGAAACTTTTTGAGCTTCAACAAACCTTCATTTTGGCTAAAGGAAGCAACCGTGCTCACAAATATGCGGTGGTTATCAAGCACTGCGCGAAGATCGGCGCGGTTGGTAGTCCCGGCAATTTTGGAGATCAGCAATTGTTCGCCAAAACGATCGGCAGCTGCGTGTTTGCCGCCGATGCGGATGTAATGATTGCGGATATCGCCGCCGATAGAATCCAGTGCCTCGCATATTTCATCTACGGCCCGGTTGGTGTAGGCGAGCAGCAACAGGTTCTCTGATGTGTCTTGCAGCACCCATTTGGCGATGTCGCGCAGCATAACACTTGTTTTTCCGGTTCCTGGTGGTCCCCATAGCAGGAAGAAATCCCTGGAGGCGCTTATTTTTTCGATCAGGTTTTTAGCGGGTACTGCTGGTGCTGCCTGTGCGGGTCCAATACCCATCACTTTTTCCCGCAGCGCTTTTCCCGTCTCGGCCCATTCAAATAAACCTCGGTACATGGCGACAAAGCCTGAATCCAGCATATCTGGTTCGAGGCACCACAATCCGTTGGTTTCAAAAGGTTTTAGGTTGTGTTGTTGAAACCGCAACTGCACCTCAATACGATCTTTGTCCAATTGTGTGATCGTACATTTGATGATCTGGTGTTGCAGCACGGTATCTGTTTCCGAAAATGCGGGGTACAGCACGGCGATATCGCCTACCCGAAAATTTGCGAGGGTATTGGTTTGGGCCGTCTTTTTGAAAACAATGTTTTGAGCGGGCTGGTCAGCGTGGTTTTCCAGTATTTCAAGATAGCTCAGAATGTTGAAATTCAACAACTTATCTTCAAAATTTCCGCGCCAAAGGCTGGCATGGCCACTCAAGGTATCGCTGTTTTCTTCGCCCACTTTGGCCAGCCAATGTTCCCGTGCCACAAATCCGGTAAATGCGTTGAAATATTTTTTTTCCAGTTTTGACAGACCTTCGTAAGCCTTTTCAAATCGGGCAAAATCGCGGGCGGTAAAACCCTGGCCTTTCGCCGATCTCATGCGGCTTATGACGGCAACGGCATCTTCACCCGGTTGTATTTTACTGAGCAACCTTTCAATGGCGACCAGTTGGTTGCGCACTTGCAGCGCCTCCCATTGTTCAGGGGCTATGGTGGGCGCAAAACGCAATTGGTTCAGATCCACCCCGGAGTATAGGATGTATTTTAGGGGGTCAATTTGTTTCCCAAAAACGGAACGGACGAGCAAATCATACAGCAACGTTTGGGTGAAATGACTCCGGGATATGCCGTAACTATTTGGTTTATAGGGGGTTCCGCTTTTTAATTCAACAATGGCAGATTTATCGCCTTTCCTGTAAAACAGATCGAGCCGCCCTTGAATTCCGTATTGATTGGAGAAAAAAGCAGGTTCCAACATACAATTGGCAGGGTCAATGCCTTGTTGTTTAAAACCTTCTTTGGCCATGTTTTTTATGTTCAAAAAATGTTTCTGGGCTTTCCCCGACACACTTTTCACTTGTGCATCGCTCATGGGTGCATAGATGAAAGGGTAAAGTTGAAACGTTTCCAGAAACAGTTTTTGCCATTCGGTATCGGGTTCGTTGAGCAGCCGATCGAGGAAAAAATTGGCAATATTTCCCAGTAAAATAGGCTCGGTCGTTTCATGGGGCAAGAACTTTCGCACGAGGTAGGAATAAGGCTCTGATCCGGTATCCTTGAAGCATTCTGAAATGGCGGAGACATCCATCAGGTAATCGGGTTCCACCACGATTGCCCTGGGACGGTAATAGCCTTCAGCATCCGTATCTACTTCCAACAAGTTGAGCACCAAGGGAAACCCGAACACTTTTCGGATAATTTGAATGGTGGGCATGAAATTTTCATTGCGATCGGGAATGCCGTACCGCACCCTAATTTCATGGGTTGGGTCTTCTTCGTCACGCGCAACAAAATATTGGTGATCGGGCACATCGCGCACTGCCAGTACGCGGTAGACGTTGGTCGCAATTGGTTGTGTAGAAGGAGCATCGTCGAGGTTATGTAGTGCGATATCCGATGCGACTTCGGGCATTTTGCTGAGCAATTCCACCGATTCCAGCACAGCAGCTATGCCCGTCAGCACCATTTGTTCAGAAGCGGTGCCGCCGCTGCGCACCCGTTTGGAAGCCAATCGAAACTGGTGTATGCGCCGTAAGGCATCTGCTGGAAGCTGGAATCGTTGTCCGGCATAACAGATGCGGGCAAAAAAAGTGCTGAAAGCAATTTGCTCCTGTTTGGTTGCTTCAAAAAAGGCGCGTTCCATCAATCCGATCAAAGCCAGCACCTTATCTTTTGGCGACCAAGCGCTTTGTCCGGAAATTTTTTCGGTTTCCCGAAGAAAAAGTGGAAGTATGGCCTCTTTGAGCATTATCGCGCCCAGATATTGTACTTCAAGATGCAATAAATGGCACGGAATGCGTCGCGCCATCCAATTTTTTTGCCCTCGGCGTAAGTGCGACCGTAGTAAGAAATACCCACCTCATAAATGCGCACAAAGGGTGTGCGGCTAATCTTAGCGGTCACTTCTGGCTCAAATCCAAAGCGTTTTTCCTGGAGTTTGAGATTCTTTAACATATCGGATCGGAATAATTTATAACAGGTTTCCATGTCCGTCAAATTGAGGTTGGTAAACATGTTAGAAACGAAGGTCAGGAACTTGTTTCCGATGCTGTGCCAGAAAAAAAGAATGCGGTGTGGCTTGCCGCCGAGAAACCTGGAACCAAAAACAACATCGGCATAACCGTCGAGGATTGGCTTGAGCAGAATGTTGAATTCTGCCGGATCATACTCTAAATCAGCATCTTGTATCACCGTGTACCTGCCGGTAGCGTGTTGAATCCCGGTGTGCAGGGCAGCACCTTTTCCTTGATTTACGTCATGTGCGAGGTACCTGATGTTGAGTTCAGGGTTGGCATCCATGTAGCGTTTTATAGCGCCTTCGGTATCGTCTTTGGAGCAATCATTGGTAATAATGATCTCTTTTTGTAGCCCTCCGATCAGCTCAATGGCCTTCACTTTGTCTAAAATCAAGTGAATGGTGCGCTCTTCGTTGTAAGCTGGTATGACTATTGATAGATATTCAGACATAATTGCTTTGAAATAAGTGAGGTTTTTCCGTTTGGAATGGCGAAGGTAAGATTGGTTTCAGAAATACTTCAAAATGACACGTTTGCGTTATTTCTAAATTTTAACCAAAAATACTACCGAGGCGTAAAACTTATTTCAAAAAAATTACGTTAAAATACTTGTAATCAATTGTTTAATCATCATCCCCAAAATTTAAACTGACATAATATTATGGCTAATCGTCGTTCCAGTAAATTTCGCCGTCTTTGGCACAAGTCGCCAAAGCTCGCGCTCGCTTATCTCCGTCGCAAAGTAACCCGCCAAGCCAAACGGCTTGTTCCAATCGATGATTGGAATAAAAACTGGCTGGGTGAAGAGATGCGCCCATTCAACAGCCTACACAGTTAAAGTTGAATATATTTAAGCCATAAAAAGGCTTTAACCATATTTCCGCTACTTTAGTGGAGCTGCGGTTAAAGCCTTTTTTTTCCTTAGAGCCGCATCCGGCGAAGATGCTATGAACTCACCAATACGAATTAAACAAAAGCATGAAGCGCGTACCCGGTCTTTTCGAACGAAGATGGCTTATGCATTCGTATATCCTTTTAGTTCGGGCATTGTCATTTATGGGGGCTTAATGACCTTTTCTGCGGTGTTGACCAACGTTACCGGGCTGTTGCCACAAATTGCGGTGGATTTGTACGAAGGCGATTTGCATACAGCAGGTTCTATTTTTTTGTGGTTGTTCGCTTTCTTTCTGGGCGGTTTTTTTGCTGGCTGGTGTGTAGAACGCGAAAAACTATTGAAATGGCGCTACCTGCATTTGGTGCCGTTGTTTACGGTCGTACTGCTTTTCACCATGGTTGGGTTGTCGGACAAACGTTCAGACACATTTAACCCGATTGTTTTTCCTGTAATGATTTTATTTTCGATTGGGGTACAAAATGCCATGGTCAGTCTCACCACCTCTACTTTGATCAAAGCCAGTCAAATGACAGGTGTTGTGAATGAACTGGGCGTAGACATTGCAGAAATATTTCATTCAGACGGCGAAAAAAGGAAACTAATCCAAAGGGAAGCACTGCTACGTGTCATTGTTATGAGCAGTTTTTTGCTCGGTGCCGTTTTTAGTGTGGGGATATTTCCAATGGCAGGAACGCGCATATTTTTATTTCCGGCGGGCATCATTGCGTTTGTCATACTGCGCAATCTCTTGACCTTCCAAAAGAATAAATGAACCCAAACACCGCTTTTTTGGTTAATTTTGCCTTGGTAAACGAAACAATTAATGCTCTCCAAATTTTTGACTTTCAACGAAAAAAAATGTCTGACAACGTAAATACACCACAACAGCCCGCTATTAATATCGAAATTTCGGAGGAAATAGCCGAGGGTACTTATTCCAATCTGGCCATTATTTCACATTCAAACGCAGAGTTTGTCGTTGATTTTATTCGACTCATGCCGAATGTTCCAAAGGCAAAAGTGAAATCACGTATTGTGCTTACCCCGCAACATGCCAAGCGTTTGCTGGCCGCTTTGCGCGACAACGTGACGAAGTACGAAATGCAGTTTGGAAAAATTGAAGAGCCCGATCAGCCGCTGCCGCCGATGAATTTCGGCACGCCAACGGCGCAGGCGTAGGGAAAAAGACCTTCCAGGTTTTTAAAACCTGGAAGGTCTCTTTACGTTGGAAAAAAATTACGCGTTATCGTCGTGGGTGATCCTACTTATTCGTTCCATCAAAGCCGGGGAGGCTTTGTGTCTGGGCGTATTTGTTTTTAACCAGGAACGAAACGACTCGGCATCAGGGGATTCTGGTTGGCGAGCAATTGGGTTTTCGTAAAAAACTTCGTTTTCAAAAAGTGGAAAAGCGTCCGGATTGTCGGCGACTATTGGACCAGGTTTGATTTGAGTTGGGTCATTTGAAATTTCGCCGAGCTGTTTGCGTGCATTTTTCATGGTGAAATGATTTTGTACCAACATTTTAGCGCCTGACTTTCGCGCCCTTCCATCACCATTATTTCCATTACCGGGCAAACTGCACTGTTCCAATGGGGTGCCAACCTGATTGGTACATAAAGATGCAACTTGCCTATTGTTTTCGTGCAAGGAAATAGCAGTACGTGAGGCCGGGCAAGCTGCAATTGCTTGCCGTCCGAAGCTGAAATTTTGATTTGTGAACAACATTGAAGATTTCTAATTTTTAGAGGTTAAGGGTTATAATGGAAAGAGGGTCTGCCGGCTGCGGAAAAAATCCGCTAAGGCAAACCCTCTTTTTGTTACATTCCAAGCGATGCTTGAGGTGCGGTATCATTTATTGCTCCCGTTGCTTTTGTGTCTTGCACGCTGTAACCTTGAGATTTGCCGTATTGGCAAAGTTGTTTGGCCAAGGTTTTACGTGCACGGTGCAGGCGAGAGCGGACGGTACCGATCGGTAGGTCGAGCAATGCAGCCATTTCTTCATAGCTGAAGTCCTCGAGGTCGAGCAGCACGACAGCGCGGAAAGCAGGCGTCAAACCATTGATGGCGCGGGTGGTTTCATCACCCATGCGATCGCTTCCTTGTTCGGAGCGCAGGTGGCCGTACCGCTGCGAAGCAGGCTCGTCCTCGTTGTGATAAACTACGATGTCTTCGTAGTCCACTTTGTACGGCTGTGTTTTGCGCTTGCGCCATTCGTTGATAAAGGCGTGTTGGCAAATACGGAAGAGCCATGCTTTCGCGTTGGTTTCTTCGGTGTAGCGCCCGATAAAGCGCCATGCCTTCAGGTAAGTTTCCTGAACAAGATCCTCAGCCGCTGTAGCATCGCCGGTCAGGCGATAGGCAAACGCATACACCGCGTCGAGCAGCGGAACGAATTCCTGCTCGAAGATGCGTGTAGCAGCGTTATTTGCCGTGTAGCTTAAGGTAGTCATAATAGGTTTGGTTTAGTGAACGGTACCGCAAAGGTCACGGACATTTGCACACAACGCAAGGGGTAAAGTGAAAGTTCCCCCAAAAAAAAATTTTATATTACTTTTACACACTTTTTTATTTGACCCTCATCCTTATTTTCTCACCTAAAAATATCTCTACATGAATTCCAGCCTCTTTACACCGCGCCGTATTCTTATTAGCGTTGCTATTATTGCGCTGCTATTACTGTTGCGCGAATGTTTTAAAACCCGGACGGATACGGGTGCTTCCCCGGAGCAGGTTAACATTCGATATGATGCGGCGCCCGGAAATTTAAATCCCTTCCTAACCACTTTGGGCGTTAATCTTTATTCCTGTGCCCGTATATTTTCAACTTTTAGCGAATTAGATCCTCAATCCTTCGAGCTTGTACCCACCATCGTAAAAGAGATACCGCAAGAACGGAAGATTTCTGAAGGACCACATGCTGGTGAATTTGCTTATGATTTTGAAATAATTCCAGAGGCTGTTTGGGACAATGGTACACCTGTAACGGGCAATGATATGGCTTTCACTTTAAAAATAATTTTTCATCCCTTGGTGCCGTTGAAGGCTTTTTTGAGTTATTTTAAAGACATGAGTGGTATAGATATCGACCCTGCCAATCCGAAGAAATTCACTATTTATTTTAAGCAATACTACATATTGGCCTTGGAAACCTTGTGCCAAACCCCCATAATGCCTGCCTACCATTATGACGCGAACAATAGACTCGGCAATACCCCAATCGCAGACTTTTTGGATTCAACGAAATTGAAATCTTTTGAAACGGATTCAGGTATGAAGGCTTTTGTTGAAGAATTTCAGCAACCAAAATTTGCCAACGATCCAAATGGAATTGTAGGAAGTGGGCCATACCGGGTTGAAAAAATGAATGAACAAGGTCTTATTTTGGTGAAAAAAGAAAACTATTGGGGCGATAAACTAGCAGACAAGCGTCCTCTTCTCGCGGCATATCCCAAACGATTGGTGTACAAAGTGGTGAAAGATGAAAATGTGGTTGAAAACATGCTGAAAAATGGGGAACTTGACATTGTGACGGGATCTCTCAGCGCAGGAAAATTTCTGGAAATGAAAGCAAAAGATTCGCTGGCTGCCAAATACAATTTTGACATACTGCCAGCCATGCAATACAGCCGGTGGCTATTAAACCTGAACAAACCAAATTTACAGGATGTGCGGGTACGGAAAGCATTAGCACATATTGTCGATTATGATAATTTTATAAAAAATATTCGCTTGAACCTTGCCATACGCACTTTAAGCCCAATTTTGCCCTCAAAAAAATATTATGCCAAAGACCTGGCTTATTATGATTTCAACATCGATAAAGCAAAGGAACTATTGAAGGAGGCTGGATGGAGCGATTCTGATGGTGATGGGGTAATGGATAAAACAGAGGCTGGACGCAAGGTCAAGTTAGTAATTGAAGTATTGGTTCCACCGGTAAGATCTAGTCAACAATATACAGAAAGCGTTACTGAAACAGCACGCTTGGTTGGTATTGAGATTAAATCGATAACGACAGATATATCAGAAATCGCCCAAAAAACCTTAACGGGTGATTATGAATCAACTTTTCTTGCTGCGGTGCTTTACCCAGGACTTACAGACTTGTCACAACGTTACCACTCTCGATATTTGGCGCCAAATGGAGACAACCGTTCACGCTACATCAATCCAAAATTGGATGATATTTTGGATCGGATACGCGCAGAACCTGATGAGGCGGTGCGCAATCCACTTTACATTGAAGCACAAAAAATAATCCGTGAAGACTTGCCAGAGATTTTTCTCTTTGTGCCGCAACAAACCATCATCACGTCTAAAAGGCTGGATGGTGTGATTACAGCCAACAGACCCGGCTATTACGAGCAACTATTCAAATTGAAAAAGACACAATAATTCAACACAACCCATAATTTTTCACATAATTTACAACACATCATGGCTTTTGAAGTAGAGGGAAAACTGCATAAGATATTTCCTACAGAACAAAAATCGGCAAGCTTTTCAGCGCGCGAATTTGTACTCGAAATACCAGACGGAAACTATCCGCAACTCGTCAAATTTCAGGCAGTGCAGGATCGCTGCGGACTGATTGATTCTTTTCAGGAAGGAGATATGGTAAAGGTCTCTTTTGACTTGCGCGGTCGGGAATGGCAAGGCAAATATTTTTCAAACCTGAATGCCTGGCGGGTAGACCCTGTTTCGGGGGAAAACAACCAAAACATCGAAAGCAGCGCCAACAAGAAAGCGGCTACCGCGGATTTTCCCGCCGACCCATTCCCAAATTATACGGATGCACCACCAGCGAGCACCGATGATTTGCCTTTTTAACCTGCAATAAATCCTAATGCTGAGGAAGGATGGACTTGTATGTTCACCCTTCCTCATTTTTTGATTATGCGCGTATTCATTACAACGCTTCTTCTAGGCATCACACACCTGTGTTTCGCCCAAACGATCTCCACCGTCAGCAGCCGTTGGAGCGATTCTTTTGTAGAATGGGATATATTTTCTGCCCCGGAATATGAAGGTGAAGACGAAGTGGTGTACGGAGAACTTACGCTGCGATGGCTCAACATAAAAGATGACTTTTCTGAATGGACATACCAACTGGGCGAGCAACGCGGAACCATTCGTCAAAAATGGAAAAATGATCCAACACTCTGGGAACTCCGCACCTATTCTGGGGATATTATTACCATGAAAACATCATGGTCTAATGATATGACCGAATGGCGCGTTACGGACAATAACCTGGCTTTGACTTTGAAAAGCCGCTGGAGCAACCAACTCGATGAATGGCTCGTAGACGACCCAACCCGCGGCCGATTCTACCTCTATACCTTATATAGTGGCGACCCACGTGACTGGGCCATCGAAGACAACATGAACGAAGAGGTCAGTGAACCCATGAAAATGGCGTTGATTTTTTTGGTGCTTTACCACAGTACGCCCAAGGGGTGAAATTTTTCAACACATAGACACATAGGGACATAGAAAACATAGTTCATGGGTACGTAGCGCTATGTTTCCTATGTGTCTATGTGTTGAAAAAAACGGGTGTTTAAAATGAAGTATGAACTAAGTTACTGGGAACGACAATCCTTTTTCTCTGGTATCGACATTGCCGTCATAGGCAGCGGCATCGTAGGACTTTCGGCAGCCATTCGGTTAAAAGAACTTGAACCGCACAGCCGCATCGTGATATTGGAGCGGGGGGCGCTACCCACAGGCGCAAGCACCCGCAATGCCGGTTTTGCCTGTTTTGGTTCTATGACCGAATTGCTTGACGACCTGCAATTGATGGGCGAAGATGCGGTGCTTGGCATCGTAGAAAAGCGTTGGACGGGCCTGCAACGGTTGCGTTCCCTGGTGGGCGATGACAATTTGGGCTTTCAGGAACTGGGGGGGTATGAGCTGTTTAATGAAACTGAAATAACCATTTTTAAGTCCTGTACTGAGCGAATCCCTGATTTTAATGATAAAATTGGCCGCATTACCGGACACCCTGAGGTATACAAAGTAGTGGATGAACGCCTAGCTCGTTTTGGCTTCTCCGGGGTACATCACCTCATCCTGAATCAAGCGGAAGGCCAGGTACACACAGGAAAAATGATGGCAACCCTATTGGCAATTGCCAAACAAAAAGGCATCGAAATATTCAACGGTATTGATATCAGCAGCCTGGAAGACGGCTCGAATGGCGTTACACTGAATACCGAATTTGGCTGGAGCATTCAGGTGCCACGCGTTTTGGTGGCGGTGAACGGATTCGCACAAAAACTATTACTCAACCTTGACATCTACCCCGCCCGAAATCAGGTGCTGCTTACCAAACCCATTCCAGGGTTGCGCGTTAAAGGCTGTTTTCATTACGACCGCGGCTATTTTTATTTCCGAAACATTGATGGCCGCATCTTGCTTGGCGGCGGGCGGAACCTTGACCTTGAGGTTGAAAAAACAGCGGAATTCGGGAGTAACGAGCGTATACGCAATGCCCTTGAAAAGCTGCTGCACGAAGTGGTGTGTCCAGACCAGGAAGCTGTTGTTGATTCCTGGTGGACGGGTATTCTTGGGCTTGGCCCAGTGAAAAAGCCCATTGTTGAGCGGGTATCGCCGCATGTGGTGGTATCGGTTCGTTTGAGCGGAATGGGGGTGGCTATTGGTACGCTGGTGGGCCAGGAAGGCGCAGACTTGCTCTCCTAAAGACATTTCTTTTTGTCCTGTCAAAACCTTGTTCCTTTTTCTGCTGTTATTTCGCGCAGGGGTTCTATTTTTGCCGTTGAATTTGTCTAAATTAGAATAAGCAAACAGCCAGGACATGATGCAAAGACGCTACAGATCTATTTTGGATCTTAAAATAAACGAGAGTGCCAAAGCTTTGGCTTTTTCTGACGCTGAGTTGGCTTGCAAACTCACGTCCATGGGGGTTCTTCCAGGTGCAGTGGTTGAACTGGTACGCCTTTCTCCATTTGGGCATGCCTATTATATTAAAGTAGACGGCATTCGTTTCGCCCTGCGGCAAGAAGAAGCCTCCAGCATCCTGTTAGAAATATGATGGATGTTGATGCGCGGATACTGAAAATTGCCCTTATTGGCAACCCGAACAGCGGTAAATCAACGGTTTTTAATCAATTGACGGGACTTCGTCAAAAGACGGGCAATTTTCCCGGCATTACCGTTGATCTGAAGGAAGGCAGCATGCGTTTCTCCGATGGGCGCGAAGCCATGCTGATTGATTTCCCAGGCACCTACAGCCTTTATCCTACTTCCTCCGATGAAAAGTTGGTGTCTACCGTTTTAGCGAATCCGGCAGATAAATTTTTCCCTGACGCCATTGTTTATGTTGCGGATGTGACCAATTTGGAAAAGCATCTGCTCTTGCTCACGCAGTTGCTGGACCTTGAAATGCCCATTATGATGGCCCTGAACATGTCGGACACGGCAGCGTCCATGGGCATTAAGATCAACGCCTCCAAAATCGCCGAGGCATTGGATATTCCGGTCGTGTTGGTCAGCGGTCGCAGGGGTGACAATATCAGCAAGTTAAAGCAGGACATTGAGAAGCTGGCAAAAAACACAGATTTCAAGCCGCGCCGCCCGGTTTATAAAATGAGTGCCCTTGAAAAACAGGTAACAGAAGCGGTTTGCCTAAACCTGAATGTGGAAAACCCTTACCGCGCTTTGCAGTTGGCGCACCACCACAAATGGTTTCCTTTTTTGCATCCCAATGAAAAAGCGGTACTGGCAACCATTGTGCAAACCAAAGATTTCCAATCGCTGCGGGCACAAGTGGATGAAACCCTCGATCGTTTTGATCGGTTTACGCCCATTGTTCAGGACACCATTCAAAAACCACCCACTTTTCCCAATACGCCTACTGACCGGATTGATGCGGTATTGACACATAAATTTGCCGGGCCGCTGATCTTTTTTGCGGTGATGATGCTTGTATTTCAGGCTATTTTTGATTGGAGTGTGTACCCGATGGATTGGATTGAAAGCGGTTTTTCAGGATTGAGTGAAATGCTGCAAAACAACTTACCGGCACACTGGACGACCGAATTACTCACCGATGGCATTATCGCAGGATTGTCCGGTATTATGATTTTTGTGCCCCAAATTGCCCTGCTTTTTTTATTGATTACCATTTTGGAAGAGGTGGGCTATATGGCAAGGGTCGTATTTCTGTTCGACAAAACCATGCGGCGTTTTGGCATGAATGGCCGAAGTGTGGTCGCGCTGATCGGTGGTTCGGCTTGTGCAGTGCCCGCCATCATGAGTTCACGTACCATTGGCAACTGGAATGAACGGCTCATCACGGTGATGGTGACACCATTTATCAGTTGTAGCGCCCGCATCCCGGTTTATTTGGTATTGATTGGTTTGGCTGTGCCGAAAGTAAAAGTATTTGGCTTTTTAGGTGCTCAATCCCTTGTTTTTGCTGCCATGTATGCCTTGGGAGTTGTTGCTGCCCTGCTTTCCGGCTGGGCGATGAAGCGCTGGCTGCACACACGTGAGAGGTCTTTCCTGGCCATTGAGTTGCCCGTTTACCGCATGCCTTTTTGGAAAAATGTATGGCTGACGGTATGGGAAAAGGTGAGTGCATTCGCCATCGGTGCGGGTAAAGTAATCTTGTTGGTGTCCATTGCGCTCTGGGCTTTAGCGCGTTTTGGCCCTGGTGATGCCATCGCAACAGCGCGGGCAGAAGCAAGCATAAAAGCAGATTCGATGCAGTTGAGCCCGGTTGGTACCGAGGATTTCATCAAACAATCTGAATTGGAGGCTTCATGGGCCGGGCAAATGGGCAAAACCATAGAGCCTGCCATCCGACCGCTTGGCTACGATTGGAAAATCGGCATAGCCTTACTCACTTCTTTTGCTGCCCGCGAAGTATTTACGGGTACCCTGGCGGTGCTCTACAACATGGGTTCAGCCGAAGGCGATATTAACGACCGCTCGGAAAACGAAGCGAAAACAACCCTGCGCGAAAAAATGAAACGAGAGACATTCCTCGACACAGGTCAGCCGGTTTATTCTTTGGCGACTGCTCTCTCGCTACTGGTTTTTTTCGCCCTCGCCATGCAATGTATGAGTACCTTAGCTGTGGTGCGCCGCGAAACCGGGGGCTGGAAATGGCCAGCTTTTCAGTTTGTGTTTATGACCGGGTTAGCTTATTTGTGTGCGTGGTTGGTGTACGTGGCCTTTTCCTCCCCCCTGCCCCCCTCCTGAGGGGGATAAACGCCACCCAAATTAAAAAAAACTAAAAATGAACAAATCCTTCTCCCTTCCTGCTTCCATGGAGCCATTCCGCGATAAACTGCTCCAAACCCAAAAGCAATTTATCCGGGTAAAATCACAACCGGCTCGGTCAATCAAGCTTTGGGAAAGTAAAGTTGGTGGTCAACCATACCTGCCTAAAGATACTGTTTGGCCTTGCGCGCCTGATGGGAAGGCGTTGTTTTTTCTGGCACAGATCAATTTTGCGGAAGTGCCAGCCTTTGAGCCATTCCCCAGCAAGGGCATCGTTCAGTTTTTTATCAACGACGACGACCTTTACGGCATGGACTTCGACGATGGCGAAAACCCGGATACATTTCGGGTAATGTTTCACCCGGACGTTGTGGAGAACGAGGTGATGCTACAGACAACAGCACCCTTGCTCCGGGCTTATGACAATCTGCCACACCACCCAGATGAAGTATATCCGCTGAAATTTGAATTGGCGGAGGGCATTGTACCCGTTACAGACTATGGATTTTACCAGCAGTTTGGCGGCGATTTTTTCCGACAATTTGGAGAAAAGGAATGGGATGTGATGGAAGAATTTGGAAAGGCCGTGCGCCCGGAAGGGCATAACATGGGCGGATATGCTTACTTCACCCAAGATGATCCGCGTCGCCCGGAAGACCCGATGCTGCTACTATTGCAACTCGATTCGGACGAAACCATGGATTTGATGTGGGGCGATATGGGTGTTGGGCATTTTTTTATCCGGGAAAAAGACTTAATTGCTCGGGATTTTTCTAAGGTGTTGTATGATTGGGATTGTTTGTAAAGGTGCTTTTTTTTGTAAAAAATATAGGTATGTCTGCTTTACTAATTCGAAAGGAATTGCACGAAATGATCGACGTTGTCGATGATCGTTTGGTTGCTGCTGTTTATGTGATGCTTCAATCCTTAATTCAGGAAGATGGGGCTGTGGTTGGAAAAACAACTAATGGTGAAGCGCTTACGAAAGTGGGGTTCATTGCGAGGGTCAGAGAGGGATATGCTGATGGAAAAGGAGGGAATGTAAAGTCTTCGGAGGCGCTATTGGCTGAAATTGAAAGCTGAAGATATTTAATGTCATTTGGAGCATCGAGAGAGACTATTTGGACACGCTAATCACAAGTTACTTTTTACACGTTTTAATAAAAATATATTTTTTTATTTTAGAAAAAGAATATACATTTGCAGTATTATTCTTCTAACTCATTAATTTAAAAAATAAAACTATTATGAAACTTCACTTCACTTCACTTCACTTTTGCTTTTGCTTGCAATTACCTTTAGCGTAATTGGATGTTTGAAAGAAGATCCTTCAAAAAACTTTACCACCCAAACAGCTCAATATCGAGGTAATTGCGAAGAAGGGTTTTCTTCAACAGAGATTGGTGATATTGGGAGCCTACACAATCAAGTAGTTGTTAATGTCTTCGATGGGTTTAACTTTTCTGCATTTGATTTATTAACACAGGCCAAATCTCAATTTGCTGCTGCATATCCGGGGCTTACTTCTGGTGAAATAGATGATTTTTTTACACTTGGAATGTCAGAGGTTGATTTAGAGGATCACGATGAAAAGCTAGATGATGTAACGTTAGTTCATACTTATTATGATAACCTACTGTATATACTGGAAAATAGCAGCGATTTATCTAGCCTTCAGAGTTCATTGCAGTCGCTTAAAGGAGATGTAAATAATAACCTTAGCTGTACAGACCTTGATTTTATGCTCGTTTGTCTTTCAATCACAATCAACTCAGCAACATTATGGAGTCCAACTACTCTTGGAGGCGATGGATTATATGATTCAGTTACAATTAGTAAAGGAATTACTGGAATTGCCAACGATCGTGACTGGACATGGAGATCCGTTGTTAAAGGAGACCTTGCAGGAGCTACTTCAGCATTTTTTAGTTATGGTCTCGGATTAACTGTTCCTGGGACTAACGCAGCTGTTGCTGGTGTTATTGGTTATAGTGCCGCTGCTGGCTCAGTAGGTGTTATGCTTTTTGGTGAATAAAAAAGTACCAAGTTGATATTATTTTGAGTTATAGACTTTGTCTTTTGCCCTGTAACGGCGTTTGTTTTTAGTTATAATACCTACTTCAATACAGCCTTATTACAATACAAAATCCAGTGCCGATAACTCAAAATAATATCAACTCAATACTTTTTTAGCCAATAACTAGTAAAAGAACAACCTCTTTTGAAAATAATTAAATCAGCAACCAATGATACTAAAAAAAATAAGTCACTTTGCCGCAGTTGCATCCTTTTTGTTTACATTAATGGTCATGTTTAACCTACTGGACAATTCAATTTACACTTCTTCGGGATTGTGGAAAGATATTTTGTGGGCATGTTTCACTTCTCTCCTTATTGTGATAGGAAGTCCAATTATTAGTAAAAAAATCGACTCTCAAACAAAATCTGATTAAAATAATTTACGCTCCTATCAACCTAACAGTTTGGTAAATTGTAGAATTGAATAAGCCTAAAATTGTTTATAATTAGGGTCACTCTAAAATTGCATAATTTGCTCATAATGAGCAAATTATGCAATTTTTTTTGGTGAAAAAAGCCCCAGAAATGGGATCACCCAGGAAAAAATCAAAACTGCCAACCGAATTTTATTCCGATTGACAGTTTTGAGGCCTTTTACAGGGTGCCCCTAATTATAGCCAGTGCAATAGTGTGAATAAACGCGGATATTGGTAAATTGATTATTTCAAATCGTTTTCATCAGTTTTTTGCTGTAGCTATATTTATAGCCATTTCAATCCTCCCAGCAATATCAACCGCCACATCTCTTACAAACCCCATCCCCGTCACCCGCTCATACAACTCCACGTACCGATCCGTAATTTCCTGAATAAAAGCCTCAGGCATTACAGGCATTTGCTGCCCATCTTTTCCCTGAAACCCATTGGCCATCAGCCATTCCCGCACAAATTCCTTGCTGAGTTGTTTTTGCTTTTTACCTGCTGCCTGTCTTTCAGCATAGCCATCGGCGTAGAAATAGCGGGAACTGTCGGGCGTATGAATCTCGTCCATCAGCACGATTTCGCCGTTTAATTTTCCGAATTCGTATTTGGTATCCACGAGAATCAAGCCTTGCTTGGCAGCCATGTCGGTGCCACGTTGGAACAATGCCCGGGTGTAGGCTTCCATTTGCTCGTAGTCTTTCTGCCCTACAATCCCTTGTGCGAGAATCTCCTCCCGGGAAATATCAGCATCGTGGCCTTCATCGGCTTTGGTGGTGGGTGTGATGATCGGCTCGGGGAATCGGTCGTTTTCTTGCATTCCTTCCGGCATGGTCACGCCGCAAAGCAGGCGCTCCCCGCTCGCGTAGGTACGCGCCGCATGACCCGCGAGATAACCCCGGATCACCATTTCCACCCGCACCGGTTCGCAACGATGGCCGATGGCCACATTCGGATCGGGGTTGGAGATTAGCCAATTGGGACAAATATCGCGGGTGGCGTTGAGGAAATAGGCTGCAATTTGGTTCAGCACCGCGCCTTTGTAGGGAATCGGCGCGGGCAGAATATGGTCGAACGCAGAAATGCGGTCGCTGGCTACCATGAGCAGTTTGTCGCCAATGGTGTACACGTCGCGGACCTTGCCGCGGTAAAAGGCCGTTTGGCCTGGGAGCTGGAAATTTGTTTCGCGTAGGGCGTTCATGCCACAAAGGTCTCAATTACCACATAGAACACATAGTTCACATAGACTATTTTCAAAACAAGGCATTATTGGTTTTTGGGCCCCAGCTTACGAACCCTTCCTATGTACCCTACTGTGTTCTATGTGGTAAAAAAGTGTGCGGTGGAAATGTATATGGTAATACCTCCCGGTCAACTCTTTTTTCTTTTCATTGTTACGTTGTTCTTCCCCACTTCTATACCAGCCTTTCCCTCAAGCCTTGTACCTTTGTACTTTGTTTTCCAACAAACATACTGATGAGCGATCAGATCAATCATGAATGCGGCATTGCAGTACTCCGACTGCTCAAGCCGCTCGATTTTTATCATAAAAAATACGGTACACCTTTTTACGGGGTGCAAAAACTGCAACACTTGATGCAGAAAATGCGCAACCGGGGGCAAGACGGAGCCGGTATGGCAACCGTCAAACTAAACACCCAACCAGGTACACGATACATCAGCCGTAAACGCAGCAATGCACCCAATTACCTGACGGATTTGTTTGAAATGGTGTGGGCACGCCTCAATGCCACCACGCCCGAACAACAAAATGACCCCGCCTGGATGAAAGCAAACATGCCCTACATGGGCGAATTGCTGATGGGCCACCTGCGCTACGGCACCCACGGCGACAACAGTATCGAAATGGTGCACCCTTTCCACCGCCAAAACAACTGGATCACCCGAAACCTGCTGCTCGCCGGCAATTTCAACATGACCAATGTGGATGAGCTGTTCCAGGAGTTGGTGGATTTGGGCCAATACCCCAAGGAAAAAAGCGATACGGTGACCGTGCTGGAAAAAATTGGCCACTTCCTCGACGATGAAGTACAACGCCTCCATACCTGGTACAAGCCCGATGGTTACGGCAACCAGGAAGTAAACCAGCTTATTTTTGAAAGCTTGGATATCCAGCGCTTGTTGCGCCGCGCTTGCAAAAAATTCGACGGCGGCTATGTATTGGGCGGCCTCATCGGCCACGGCGATGCTTTTATGGTGCGCGACCCTGCTGGTATCCGGCCTGCTTACTGGTATCAGGATGATGAAATTGTCGTGGCAGCTTCCGAGCGGCCTGCGATTCAGTCGGTGTTTAACGTCCGCTATAAAAATGTGCGGGAGCTAAAGCCAGGCCACGCCCTCATTATAAAATACAGCGGGAAGGTGGACGAACTGCCTTTTTCAGAACCCTGTGAAAAGAGGGCCTGTTCTTTCGAGCGCATTTATTTCAGCCGTGGCAACGACCGCGAGATTTATCAGGAACGCAAAAAACTGGGTGAACAACTCGCCCGCCCTGTCCTTGAAGCCGTTGGCTTTGATTTCAAAAACACCGTTTTTTCCTTTATCCCCAATACCGCAGAAGCCGCGTTTTACGGCTTGGTGGAAGGCTTGGACAAAGAACTGGACAAATGGAAACTGGAGCAGATTATGGGCCTGGGAAAAAAGCTCTCGGAAGAAAAAGTGGCGGAGGTGCTGGCCCAACACACACGCAATGAAAAATTGGTACACAAAGACGACAAGCAGCGTACCTTCATTGCCAATAAAAAATTGCGCAACAACATGGTGAATCATGTGTATGATGTCACCTACGGCGTATGCAACGACGACAAAGACACCCTCGTGCTGCTCGACGACTCCATTGTGCGCGGAACCACCCTCCGCGATAGCATCGTGAGCATTACGGCGCGACTGCGTCCCAAGCGTATTATTATTCTAAGCAGCGCCCCGCAAATTCGTTTTCCTGATTGCTACGGCATCGACATGAGTAAAATGAAAGACTTCGTCGCTTTCCAGGCACTGCTGCAATTGTTGGCAGAAAGTGGAAAAGAAAAAATGCTCGATGAGACCTACTTGCGCTGCAAACAATCAGAAATGTTGCCCGTTGAAGCCGTTCAGAATGAGGTAATTCAATTGTACGATCAATTTGAATATTGCCAAGTCAGCCGGAAAATTGCGGAAATCGTGAAGCCAAAGGGCCTGAAACCACAACTGGATGTGATCTACCAGACTATTGAGGGCCTGCACCAGGCGTGCCCCGACAATAAGGGCGACTGGTATTTTTCAGGGCGTTATCCAACGCCAGGTGGAAACCGAGTGGCGAATCGGGCGTTTATGAAATTTATGGAGAATTCGGATGAAAGGGCTTATTAGTAGTATCTGCGTCCAGCGGATTGCCTTAAAGGGTTTTTTAATTCATGATCATGGCGACCTTATTTTGTTTTTACCACGAAATATGAAAATTGAATTGCAGGATTTCATGGTAAAAATTATTTTTTTACCGTGAAATATTGAAGTGCCACCACTAGTGCCGAGTCCACCAGTTGGCGGTTTCCTCTTGCAGTCATTCGCGTCGGCTCTGCCGACAAACGCCGTAAGCTAAGCTACTTCATCAAACTTCGCCCCCACAGGATGCCGATACTCCTGAAAAGGAATCTTCAGCATCGCACCAATATCTGACTGCTCCTTTGCGTGCGGGTGTGTGTCAATACCAAACACAATTTTTTCATTGTCCAGCTTGGAGAAGGTGCCAAACACCCGATCCCAGAGGGAGAAAATATTGCCATAGTTGCTGTCAGTATAGGGCAGCACATAATGGTGGTGCACCCGGTGCATGCGTGGGGTTACGATGAGCCAGCCAATGGCGTTTTCGAGCCATTTTGGTGTTTGGAAATTGCCGTGGTTGAACTGGGACAGTGCTGCCGACAGCGTTTGGTACAACATGATCAGATACATAGGAGCGCCCGCAAGTACCGCCGCGATAATGGTAAATGAAAAACGGAACATACTTTCTACGGGATGATGCCGGTTGGCCGTCGTTGTGTCCACATTTGGGTCGGTATGATGGATCAGGTGAAAACGCCACATCCATTTCACGTTGTGCTGTATCCAATGAATGGAATAAGCGCCAATTAGATCGAGCAGCAGCAAGCCCAAAATGATATAAACGAGCAAGGGCATGGCAGGCAGCCATTGTAAAATACCAAATTCATGGGCAATGGACCAGTCGCTGGCACGTAGTAGCAAAAAAGCCATCAAAAAATTGATAATAATGGTTGTTCCAGTGAAGAACAAATTGATGCCCAAATGTTTGGCCTTGTTGTACTTGGTACGGTAGTACGGCAGGCCGTATTCTAATAGCATAAAAAAGGTGAGGCCGCCCAGCAAAAAAGCGCTGCGGTGAGCAGAAGGGATATGGCTGAAATAGTCAGTTATTGCTTCCATTGCGTTTGTTGTATATTTAGGGACGAAAATAGCAGGTACGGCGCACAATAGTTTAAAGAACAAAGAGAAAATATCGAACTTCGCAGATGAAACCGCGTAGGCGCTGCAAATCATAACCTACACGGCTTCATCTCAATATATGAATCTACCCGAACTCTCCCTTAGTCGCCCAGTGATGGCCACCGTTTTCAGCATCCTGATTGTCGTTTTTGGCGCTATCGGGTATTCATTTCTCGGCGTCCGGGAATACCCAGCCATTGATCCGCCCAATATTACCATACGAACCAACTACACGGGTGCGAACGCTGAGGTTGTTGAAAGCCAAATCACGGAACCACTGGAACGTACACTCAACGGGATCGCTGGTGTGCGCTCTATTTCCAGCACTTCTGCGCTGGGCAACAGCAACATTACCGTTGAATTTGACCTGGGTGTAGCGCTGGAACAGGCCGCCAACGATGTACGCGATAAAGTAAGTCAATCGTTGAACACCTTGCCGAAGGATATTGATGGCCCTCCCGTGGTGACCAAGGCCGATGCCAGTGGATCTCCCATCCTGTTTATGCCGATTCAAAGCAGTTCGAGGAGTATTATGGAACTCTCGGATTATGCTGAAAATGTGATCCGAGAAAGGGTGCAGACCATACCGGGCGTTTCGGCAGTCAATGTTTATGGTTCCAAATTGCCTGCCATGCGGCTGTGGATGAACCCCCAGAAAATGGCGGCTTTCGGGCTTACTGCTCAGGATGTGCAAAACGCTCTTAACCGCGAAAACGTAGAATTGCCTGCCGGAAAAGTGCGGGGCGATGCGACGGAGTTGACCGTAAAAACCATCGCTCGTTTGCAAACTGAGGAGGAGTTCAATAACATGATCATCCGCCAGACGAGCAAGGGCACGGTTCGGTTCAAAGATATTGGCGAGGCCGTGCTAGGGCCCGATAACGAAGAGACGGGGGCCAGGAGAAATTTGGTGCAAGGCTGTGCAATGGCCATCATTCCACAACCTGGTTCCAACTGGGTGGAAATTTCCGATGAGTTTTACCGCCGCTATGAAGAAATAAAAAAGGAACTCCCGTCGGATATTGTGATGTCGGTTGGTACGGATAAAAGCAAGTTTGTGCGCCGGGCCATCAGCGAGGTAACCGAGACGCTGTTTATTGCCATTGGCCTGGTGGTGCTGATCATTTACCTCTTTTTCCGAAACTGGATAATTGCCCTCCGCCCTTTGATAGACATCCCGGTTTCATTGATCGGGGCATTCTTTATCATGTATATTTTTGGCTTCAGCATCAATGTGTTGACGCTGTTGGCCATCGTATTGGCAACGGGCCTCGTGGTGGATGACGGCATTGTGGTGACCGAAAATATTTTCAAAAAAATAGAAGCGGGCATGGATAAATGGACGGCGGCGCGGGAAGGTACCAATGAGATCTTCTTTGCGGTGATCAGTACGTCCATTACGCTGGCGGTGGTGTTTATTCCGGTGATTTTCCTACAAGGATTTACGGGGCGTTTGTTCCGGGAGTTCGGCATTGTAGTAGCAGGTGCGGTACTGATTTCAGCCTTTGTTTCTTTGACTTTGACGCCCGTTTTGAACGTAAAATTGGGTGGGAACATCAAAAAGCATGGGAGGTTTTATGATTTAACGGAACCGTTTTTCAAAGGTATGGATCGGGTGTACGGCAACACGTTGCGCTCGTTTATGCAATTTCGGTGGCTCAGTTTATTGGTGTTGGCAGGTTGTTTTGCTATGATTTGGTTTTTTCAAGGACAGATAAAAAGCGAGCTGGCGCCGCTGGAAGATAGGAGCCAGATCCGTTCCACCGTGGTCGCGCCAGAGGGAACGGACTATGACCGCATGGAGCAGATTATTTACAATATTGCCCGGAATATCATGGATTCGGTACCGGAGAATCGGATGGTGTTTGGCATTACGGCACCGGGCTTCGGTGCAGCAAGCACGAACTCTGGATTTGTCAGCCTCTTACTGGATGAGCCTGAAAGCAGAAATCGCAGTCAAGACCAGATTTATAGGCAGCTATTATCCATGAGTAAAAAAATGCCGGAAGCGCGTATTTTCCCCAACCAGGAGCAAACCATTACGGTCGGTTTTGGACAAGGTCTTCCGGTGCAGTTCGTAATTCAAAATTTGAACTTTGAAAAACTCAAAGAAGCCATTCCAAAATTCCTGGAAGAGGCGCGAAACGAACCCGTTTTAGCCAATGTTGACGTGAACCTGAAGTTCAGCAAGCCGGAATTACAGGTTCATATAGATCGGTTAAAAGCGGCAGAACTGGGTGTAAATGTACTGGATGTGAGTCAGGCATTGCAAATGGCGTTATCGGGCAGACGCTTTGGCTATTTCATTCAAAATGGCAGACAATACCAGGTGATTGGTCAGGTAGACCGGGCCAACCGCGACGAGCCCTTGGATCTGGCGTCCCTTTATGTGCGCAACAGCCGCGGGCAAATGATACAGCTCGACAACATTGTGCAATTCCAGGAAGCGAGCAGCCCCCCCCAGCTTTTTCATTACAACCGATACAAAGCAGCTACATTTTCATCAGCGCTCGCACCCGGCGCTACCCTCGGCGAGGGCATCGAAGCCATGGAGCGTATTGCAGCAAAAGTACTCGACGAGTCTTTCACGACAGATTTAGCGGGGCCATCTCGTGATTTCAAAGAATCGAGCGGCAATACTTCTTTCGCTTTTATACTGGCTTTGATCTTAATCTATCTGATCCTCGCTGCGCAATTTGAAAGTTTCCGCGACCCCTTCATCATCATGCTTACGGTACCGTTGGCCATTGCTGGTGCTTTTCTGACACTTTGGCTCACGGGCAACACCATGAATATTTTTTCTCAAATAGGCATGATCATGCTCATTGGCCTGGTGACCAAGAACGGGATATTGATTGTGGAATTTGCGAACCAAAAACGGGACGCAGGGATACCCAAACCCCAAGCCGTTCAAGAAGCAGCAAAGGCGCGGCTTCGGCCTATCCTGATGACCACACTCGCCACGGCTTTGGGGGCACTGCCCATTGCTTTGTCGCTGGGCGCGGCCAGTACGAGTCGTATCGGCTTGGGTGTGGTAGTAGTGGGCGGTTTGTTGTTTTCGCTGTTGCTGACTTTGTTTGTCATTCCAGCGATGTACACGTATTTGAGCGGAAACAGAAGGGGCAGTGCGCCCTGGATGCAGGTGAATGAATCGGATACTGTCTCTTGAGACGTTTTATTTGATGAGTAGAAGTTGGCTGTCAGACACTCCCGTCACCCAATGCTTTACCATGGGTTCTATGAGGACATAATCCCCCGTTGAAAGAGACTCTTTCATGCCTTGCTCATTTTCGAAAACAGCGTTGCCATTCACACAAACCAATAATGCAGGGATTGTGGTCATGTGTTCTTTTAATTGTTGGTCTTTCAAAATTTGTAAAGACGTTACGGTTCCTGCTTCTCCTTTGAATAGGGGCGCTGTTGAAACTGCTTTTTCACTGCTGTGCTTTTTTTGTATGTTCATGGTATGCTTGTTTTATGGTTCAATTATTATTTTTTGGGTCGCTTTTTCAAAACTCGTTTCCAGGTTCAGAAAATAGGTGCCACCCTGAATGAGTTGTTCAATTTTCTTTCTGTAGGTAATTTCTCCGGCGTGTTGATTGAGGATAATTTCTTCAGCAATCAATTTTCCATTGATGTCGATCAAGGTAATTTTTACGTCGGAGGCTTGGGCTAGTTGATAACGTATGATAAACGAACCATTATTGGGGTTAGGGTAAACCATCAATTTCAGCGCGCTAATACTGTGTTCATTCAGGTCATCGCTGCCCAGAACCGCTCCTTTTTGGAGGCTTACTTTAAATATCTGGCTACTGGCGCTGCTTTGTTCGCCGGTATTGGTGAAAAAGATATTTTGTGCCGTGCTGCTGATACCGCCATAGATGTAACCGAGCAGGGTGGGATTGTTTGACAAGCTGTCCAATGCTATGACCCCGTTTGGATAGGTAGGTAGGTTTTCAAGGGGAATAAATTCAGCTCCAGCGCCCAGTAAAGCGGGCATTTCTACGGGCAGTTTATATTCTGCCATGGTTCCGCTGGCATCTCTGGTGACACGTGCTATGGTTTTGACAAATGGCACATTATTGTCCTGAACCAACATGCCGTTGTTGTCATAGAATTGGGCGATGCCGCCGAAAAAAACACTGTGCATTTCATTGTTACTGGCTGAATACAACGGAATTACCGCGCAGTGATAGTGGTTGTAATGTTGCGTAAAGGCATTATTCACAGCATAACTGGTACTGTTGATGTTGACCGCATTCAAAAAGGGCAGGTCAACCGTGGGCTGAAATACACCGGAGAAAGCAGTAATCCCTTCTGTTCCGTTTGGCAGTATTTGTGAAACAACATTGTAATCCCTCCTATGCAAATTGATAGAATCGATGCTGCCGGGGAGGTGTTCAATCGAGATGCTCGTGCCGTTATCCGCCAAATTGAATTTGCGAATGGCATTGGTATATTTTTGGGAAAACCCTGGCCCGTGGGTTGGCCCCATCGGATTGTACCTTCCAATGAATTGCTGTCCACCCACCAAATAGTAAGTGTTGTTTATTTTGGATAAATGGCCACCTGTTACGGAAAATTGTGTGTCAGCAATTTGCCGAAAGTAGGCACTGAAACTATTGTTCGAAATAATGGCGTTGATGACCGCTGGGACATCTATTGCGGTGAGTTTGTCGAAAGTTGTATGGTCAGCCAGCGTGGCACTATATCCATAGCCACCAATACAATACAGGATATTTCCTTCTTGGTGAAATTCCATGTTGGTTGCACTAAGTTGCTCTTGAATGGAGACCGGCAAGGATGTTAAAGGCGCAGACCATTTTTGCTTTGAAACAGGATCCACAACAATCAGTTGGTTGTTGTGGCCAGCTAAGTCAAAAGCTGCGAAGGGTTGCCGCTGGTGCAAGCCGTCGAGGCGGCCACCAACGATGAGCCATCTTCCATTATATTGGCCAAAAGCAAAGGATTGAATTCCACCCAACCCATTGATATTGACGGGTTCTATGGAAATGTTGAAAGGCGTTGATTGTGCCTTTAATATTTGGCAGAAGCTGATAAGCAACATTGCCAAGAGAGATTTAATTACTGTTTTATTCATTTTGACTGTATGATGGTTAAAATTGATTGAATCAGGTTGTTGCCCGTTTTTTCAATATCGAATTCAAAGTTGGTAACCCGCCATTGGAACATTTGAAGCCGGAAAGCTCCAATGACAATATGCAGCATTGCTTCTCCTGAAATGGCATTGTTAAAAACACCCTTTTGCTGCCCCGCTATAATAATGGGCATTAGGTGCTTTGATTTCATACCCATCACTTTAAGGATGGTTGCATTGACTTGTTGACGCTCTTCCAACAGACAATCCGAAAACACCGCAACCACGAAATGTGGGTTGTTTTTAAAAAAAGAAAACTGGTTTTGGAAAAGGGCAATAAAGTTCTCCTCCGGTGTCAACAGTGCTGATACCTGGGTCTCCAATCTGCTGTCAATGTTAGCAGCCAGGTATTCAAGCATGGCAATAATGATGGCCTCCTTGCTTTCAAAATGCCGGTATATGGCACTTTCGGAAAACTGCATTTCTTTCGCGAGGTTCTTGATGGTTAACCCGCTAACGCCCGATGCTGTTAGTATTCTACCGGCAGCTTCTATGATTTGGAATTGGCGGTCTGTAAAAGTTGCAAGCATGTTGTGCTTATTTTAGGAACGAAGAATACATCCAAACCATTTTTTACTGATCGAGTCCAAATGAATTTATGTTCATGTTGTAAGTTTTTTAATGTTAAAAAATGCGATGCCCAACCAAATAACGGAAGCCGTCATCGCTATGGCGCCTACCAATACCAACACTGGCGGAAGTCCAAAATACACTTCGGATAAAATGCCTAAGGGCATGAGCAAGCCAGTTAAGGCCAGCCATGAAATCGTGTTGGCACTTTTTAATTGGGTTCTAAACCTGAGGAGTAGATAGCCAATTAGAATATTTAGAAACGCGAACAGGTTTCCATGCACGTGGGCCAAGCGAGATTCAAAGTGCTTGCCAATGGAATAAGAATTGACCCACTCTTCTTTACCGGGTGCAAAATCGCGTAGGTAAATGAGTAGGAAACCGTAAGCCATGAAGAAGCCCATTGTAAGAAAGCCTATAGCAACATTGTTTTTACCGTTCATTGTATTTTTGGTTAGTGAATACTTACTAACCAAAGATATGGAGAGTTGTTGTATCGGAACAAATTTTTCAATAGGAAAGACCTGTTTTTGATGAGGATCACTGTAGCCCATGATTTGTATTGGGCGAGTGGATGGCCTATTTGTTACCTGATTGCGTTGGATGTAAAAGCCGCAACGCATCAAATGCCGCTTGGTGTGTCACCTTGGCGTGGTCTTCTTCGGAGAACATTAAGCTTGAAGGCGGGCATTCCATAGCTGATGGCTTCTTCAGATCCGGGCGCTTTATTTTGAATCATTGAACGCACTTGTTCCAATACAGCTTGAAATTCCGCTGGAAATTCAGCAATATAAGCATCTATATCAATGGGCTTGTTTGTTGTCACAGTAGGATGGATGCTGTTGATTATTTTTATTTGTGATAGTAAATGGGGCAATTTTATTGTTCCATCGGAACAGCATCTCCAGGGTGGAGATACCGTTCCGATGGAACGGGGAAATATTAAAACCGCTCTATGTGCTACAAAGGTTAAGCCCGCTGGGGCTTTCTTAGTCCGCACCCTCCAAACTCTTTGTCTTAAAGGCGGCTTTCATATCATCCAGAACGCGCTCCGTTTTAAACACCACAACTTTCTTTTCATCGGGCAGCAGGTCAAAATAGTTGTCGCTAAAAAAGCCATCTATTTCCGTGCCGATGAAAACATTTTTTGCCAGGCGATTACAAGTCAGCGTCAGTTTGTACCCTTCGTTTACTTGTTCCACCTCCATGGATATATTGGCTCGGGGGAGCGAAAGATCTTTTGGTGAGACGAGGTAGTACAAGCGGCGATACAGTTGTTTTCCATCGGCCCCTTTTAAGGTGATTTCCACAACACTGCTTTCGGGTTTGTTTTTATCTAGCACCGTTTTGGTCGTGGCCTGCCAAATCATGCGGCTGGTATCGGGGCTGATGCGGGTGTCAATTTGGGTAACATCGCTGAGCACTTTTCCATCGAAGCTGAGCGCACGTACCTGAAGGGTCACGCTTTGTTCGGTGGACATATCGTTCACCCCGTACAATTTCAAAATGTCATCTTCCACAATGGGTAGTGCCGCCACCGGGCTATACGCTTCGCGGGCATAATATTGCAGGGCTTTCCAGCGCCCAAAATAATCGATGCTCGACCAGGAGGCAACTTGCCAAACGTCGTTGAGCTGCCAATACAGCGTCCCCATACAATAAGGTTTGTTTCGCCGATGGGCCTCTATGCCCGTGCGCATTCCTTCCGCTTGTAAGAGCTGGCTTACGTACACGAAATTTTCAAATTTTTTAGGGCTGCGGTAATCGCGTTTCATATACTCGGCAATAAGCGCATTTCCACGCGGATGCTTCTGATGAAGGAGCATCACTTTGCTGTCCAACATACGATCTTCGGGCAACGTGAAAGATTGGATGGTACGCCACTCCGGGAAACTTTGGAACCCGTATTCGCTCATAAAGCGTGGTACCTTTTTATCAAACACGGTGAAAGGTTCTTCGTCGTGCCACACGCCCCAGTAGTGGGAGTCGCCCTCCGTTAGTGATTTGGGGTTGGCCCGGCCGTATTTCGGAGAGCTTTCCCAATAAGAAACACCACCAGCATTGCGTTCCACATAAATGGGGAGCAGGTCGTTGAAAAGTGTTGTATAGTCCCGCCAAACTTGTTTTCGTTGGGCTTCGTTGAATTGCATTTGCCAGCCCCAATTGTTCCAGGCTTCATTGTTTTCGTTGTTGCCACACCAAAGCGCGATGCATGGGTGTTGGCGCAAACGCTCAATTTGGAAAAGAGCCTCCTTGGCGGCTGTAGTCAGAAAGGAACCATTGCCGGGATACATGGCGCAAGCATACATGAAATCTTGCCAGACCATGATGCCGCGGGCATCGCACAATTGGTAAAAAGTATCATCCTCGTAGATGCCGCCACCCCAAACACGGAGCATGTTCATATTGGAGGATACGACATCGTCCAACAGTTTTTTGTATTGCATGGGGTTCACCCGATCCTGAAAAATATCCATCGGGATGTAGTTGGCTCCTTTAGCAAAGACTGGTTTTCCGTTGAGCTTGAAATAAAAGGACTCACCTTTTGTATCCTTTTCCGTGACCAACTCTATAGTTCGGATGCCCATGCGCACTTCGGCTTTATCGACTAATACGTAGTCTTTTTTTATTTCAAATGAAAAATCATAGAGGTGTGGTTCGCCCATACCCGCACACCACCACAGCTTAGGGTTCGCCACTTCGAAGGTAACAGAATCCTCGTGCATGCCTTCCCAGAAGACACGATCTTCAAGGGTTTTTTGTTTGCCATTTCTGGCAACGACCTGCACGCCTCCTTTGAAATCGGATCGGTACCTATAATGTGCGACCATTTTAGCCAGCTCAGGGGTAATACTTTGTGCGGTTACAAAGATGTTTTCAATGAGTAAATCATCCCAGGCCAGGAATTCAGGTGTTTTTAAAATGCCACAACCTACAAGTTTTGGCCCCCAGTCCCAGCCATAATGAAACTGTGCTTTTCTGGACATAGTGCGTTGTCCACCGGGAAGTTCATATCCCATTGCCTTCCATGCTTCATCGGTTTTTTTCAAAGGGCTTTCAAAGTAGAAATGTAATTTATTACCGCTTGGCCGCAACAGTTTTTTTACATCCACGTTCCAACTACGGAACATGTTGTCTGTTTCAAGAATCAGGCTATCATTCAAAAATACTTGGGCATAAGTATCAATGCTTTTGAGTACGAGTTCGATGTGTTTTTTTGAAAAAGTAGCGGAATCAACATCAAAAGTGGTTTGGAATTCCCAGTCTTCTTTTTCAATCCACTGTAGCTTTTCTTCATTGTCGCGGTAAAAAGGATCTTCGATCATCCCGTTTTGAAGCAGCGCTGTATGTACGCTTGCGGGGATTTTCGTGGGTTTCCAATCCGTTGTATTGGCTTGACGGAACTCCCAGTTGGAGCTATGGAGCAGTGGTCTGATAGAGGTGGATTGGTACTGGGCGTGGGTTGCCATGGGCAGCAAGATTGCGGAGATAAAGAAGATGAGATGTTTCATGCTGCGAAGGTAAAACACTGCTACACCATCTCCATGCTCTATCTGGATTTACAACACCATATCTTTACTTTTGCATCTATGAATAAACTGTTTTTCATTTTTACGGCATTGTTTTTTTCTTCTTTCCAAGAGGGCTTTTCACAAGACTATTTTGTCCTGCAAAAACTGCCAGCATTCATTAACTCTTCCTACACGGAGATTACCCCGGTGCCGAGCCGCGACGGGCGCACCTTATATTTCACCCGAGTCGGGCATCCAGACTTTGACCACACCTTGTTTATTGACAGTGTGGACATGGCCAAGAAACTCACGCCAGAAAAATATTTGGAAATGTTAGGCAGTGTCTATTCCCAAATTGCCAGTACCAAAATATACGACCCAACGGCATCGGCATTCAATCAAGAGATATGGGTAGCGACAGGCGACTCCATTGGATTCACGGATTTGACACATCCAGGATACCCTTTGAACAATGCATTGCCCAACAGTTTGGTCACCATCACGCCCGACCCAAATGCTTTTTATGTCATCAATCGATTCATGCCAAACGGGAACATGGATCGGGGCTTTTCCAAAGTAAATCGAACGTCGGATAGTCTCGGTTGGAGCTTTCCTACCCCAATCGAAATTGAAGATTATTATACCATTACCTCCGATGTTAGTCTGACCATGAGTTTTGATGGAGAGATACTCATCCTTTCCGCGGCGCGATTCGACTCCAGAGATATGGACTTATATGTCTGTTTTAGGGAGGAAGAACACAAATGGAGTGCGCCCAAGCACATGGGGACAACGATAAATTCCAGCGGTCGGGAGACAACACCATTTCTTTCGGAGGACAATACCACCCTATATTTCTCCTCCAATAGAAAGGAAAGCTCCGGTGGCAATGACATTTTTACGGCACAAAGGCTGGATAGTACTTGGACGAACTGGTCGACACCGGAAAAAGTGCGGGAGCCAATCAACTCCAAGTTTGACGATAGTCAGCCTTATTTCAATATGACCTCGGGGTATTTATACTTCGCTTCCAAGCGAGATGGAAACAGTGACATATTCCGGGTGCGCATTGCACCTCCCCAAGCCACTGAAATGGAAGTGATTGGTCGTGTCATCAACAGGAAAACAAACGAGTTGATGGCGTATGCGCTGGTGAACTATGACATGGGCAAAGGTGGAAAAAATCAGGTCGTTGCCACAGATGGTACTTTTAAATTGAAGATACCAAAGGGCGTTAAGACGGATATGGTAGCGGATATCCCTGGGTTTGCAGGAGAGGTGGAGCAGGTTTTATTCCGGCGCGACTACTACTATTTCCGGGAGCAGTATGTGGTTTTATATGTAGAGCCACTGACCGTCAATTCCAAGATTCAGTTGAACCCTATCTATTTCAAACAGTCGACAGCGATCATATTAGAGGAGTCATACACGGAGTTGGATCGGCTGTTTTTGACCTTGGCCAAAAACCCTGGTATGTATATTCGCATTGATGGCCATACCGACAATGTGGGAAAACTTGAAGATTTAGTGGCGCTTTCAGAAGAGCGCGCAAAGGGTATTAAGTTGTTTCTGGTGGGAAAGGGTATTGCCGATGCCCGGATAGCGGTGGTCGGTCATGGCCCGAAGTTCCCTTTAACAGATAATTCATCGGATGAAATGCGATCAAAGAACAGGCGGGTGGAGATTATCATTATGAAGTTATAGCTCCTCCCCTCTACCCAGGTTTCGCGAAAAGGTGGAATTTTGCACGTGTTACAATAACCAGATTTGCGAAAACATTGGATTGGGGTGGGGGAATTAAATAATAAATATAAAATACAACCGCCGGTTAGTTTTTATCAATTATAAAAAAGAAATATTGTTTAAATT
>JBBRWA010000003.1:0-49362 GCA_038246345.1 Chitinophagales bacterium | reverse complement strand
TCAAGGTGGCGAACGCAAACCCTGGCAAGATCGCAGCCAAGGAGGCGAACGCAAGCCTTGGGAAGACCGCAGTGGTGGTCAAGGTGGCGAACGCAAGCCCTGGCAAGATCGCAGCCAAGTTGGTGAGCGCAAACCCTGGGAAGACCGCAGTGGTGGTCAAGGTGGCGAACGCCGACCATATCAGGATCGCAGCCAAGGTGGTGAGCGCAAGCCTTGGGAAGACCGCAGTGGTGGTCAAGGTGGCGAACGCCGACCATATCAGGATCGCAGCCAAGGTGGTGAGCGCAAGCCCTGGGAAGACCGCAGTGGTGGCCAAGGTGGCGAGCGCCGACCATATCAGGATCGCAGCCAAGGTGGCGAGCGCAAGCCCTGGCAAAAAAGTGGCGGCTTTGGCAATAAGTCTTTCGGCAAAAAACCTTTCCGCAAAAAAGATGATTTCCACGTAGAGCGCAAACCAAAGCCCGGGCTACCCAGCGGTGAAGGAATGCCCCTCAACAAATATTTGGCGCACTGTGGCATTGCCTCCCGCCGCAAATCCGTCGATTACATCAATGACGAGAAAGTGCTCGTAAATGGCGTGGTTCAAACAGAACCATTTTACAGGATTCAGCCAGGAGATATTGTTATCTGTGACGGACAAACAATGTCTATTCAGGAGCGGCAAGTATATGTGTTGCTGAACAAGCCAAAAAACGTGATTACAACCACGGAAGATGATCATGGACGTGCCACGGTGTTGGACATGGTTGACGGCAGCTTTCCAGAACGACTTTTTCCTGTAGGTAGACTCGACCGCGACACCACGGGCCTCATCGTCATCACCAATGATGGCGACCTGGCACAAAGACTCACGCATCCCAGCTATGCGGTACACAAACAGTATCGCGTAGGACTGCGCAGCTCGCTCAAACAGTCAGACCTGGAGCATATTGAGCGCGGGGTTGAACTTGAAGACGGGCTCATGGAGATCAACTGGATTCGATTCTCTGAAGATCACCCCAACCGCGACATCATAGAGCTGGAAATTACTTCCGGCCGCAACCGCATCGTGCGCCGACTTTTTGAACACCTTGGCTATGAAGTATTCAAACTTGACCGCTTTTATTTCGCCGGGCTAACCAAAAAAGACCTGCCACGGGGCAGTTTCCGCGAGCTCACGCAGCGGGAGGTAATCATGTTGAAACATTTCACAGGACATCCTTCAACCGGGAAAAAGCGGAAAAAGGATGAAGAAGGAGATGTAGACGACATGGAGGATGATATTGACCTTCCAATGGATGATGATATTAATTTTCCAGAAGATACAGCAGACGACAGCGCTGAAAAGGAATAAATTCAGCCTTTGAAATTGAAAGTACAGCCATGAGTCATCCCTTATTTTTTTTCTAAAGAATAAGGGATGACAAAATGGAGTGTATTTGCTTTGACACCTAGTTTTGAATTAAACGAAAAGCCAACAAACGAATTCGGCAATCAGTCTTTTCCTTTAAAAACAAACACCAAGCAGGAAATAATTTCAACCTGCACCAATCGAAGAAATTAGCCGCAATACCGCACAAATCGCGCATAAACTTCGTAAATCGGCAATCATTACTCGTAAATCAAAAAAAGCCAGCGAGATACCAAAAAAGCCAGCGCTGTTACGATGCCTTCTGCTCTTTACCCTTTCCCTTCGCCTCATTCCACAACTTATCCATTTCTTGCAGCGTCATGTCTTGCAGCGGCTTGGGCGCTTTTTCCTCAATATATTCAAATCGCTTTTTGAATTTCCGGTTCACCTTTTCCAGCGCTGTCTCCGGATCGACGCCAATAAACCGGGCATAGTTTATGAGCGAAAACAGCACATCGCCAAACTCTTCTTCTATTTCATGTTGGGGCGCATTGGACTGAATGTTCTCGTGTAATTCCCCAATTTCCTCTTCCACCTTAGCCCATACCTGCGCGGTATTTTCCCATTCAAAACCAACTTGTTTTGTTTTTTCCTGCATCCGATAGGCTTTGACCATGGCGGGCAAGCCACTGGGAACCCCTTCCAGCAAGGATTTTTTCCCTTCTTTAAGTTTCAACTGCTCCCAATTTCGTTTCACATCTGCTTCGTCCTTCACGGTCACGTCGCCGTATATATGGGGATGCCGGTGAACCAGTTTGTCGCAAATAGCATGAAGCGCGTCGGCAATATCAAAGTGGCCTGTTTCGGAACCGATTTTGGCATAAAAAACCATGTGCAACATTAAGTCGCCAATTTCCTCTTTTACGCCCTTCAGATCATTTGAAATAATGGCATCAGCCAATTCGTAGGTTTCCTCAATGGTCAGGTTGCGCAGCGATTCTATGGTTTGTTTCTTATCCCAAGGGCATTCGGCCCGCAATTCATCCATTATCGTGAGGAGTCGGCCAAAGGCTTCAAGTTTTTGCTGGTAGGTATTCATGATGTAACATGGTTAAAAATGTGGGGCGAAGGTATCGCAAAAGAACGAACCCGGCTGGCGCGCAAACGCCAATCGGGTTCGAAAAAATGGAACAGGTATGCTAGACAAGAGAAATGTGAACAATTAAAAGGAGGATTCTTACGTGAAAACCTTCCAAGGCGCTGACTGGTAAATTATGCACATAACCCAAGCAAACAACCTGTTCCGGGGGGGGGCACACCTTAGCATGTGTACACGTCATAGTGTTAGTCTGGTTTTGGGCGTAAACTACAGGCGATTGCCCGCAATTCCTTTTTTTAGCGCCAAACTAATGGCCTCTCCTTTTGAGTTTACATGCAGCTTGCGGTAGATGCCCTGGATATGGTTTTTTACCGTGTCGGTGCTGATAAAGTGCTTTGCAGCGATCATTTTGTAGGACAGGCCATCTACCAAAGCCTCTAGTATTTCTTGTTCACGTGGTGTCAGCCCAGCCGCAAGACTTTCCTCGCTGTCCATTGCTCTTGACAGCCCTACATGCGTAACAGCATTTTGGCCAATATTGGAAGAATGAAAGAACTGGAGCACCTTTCTGGCTATTGCCGGGCTCATGGGAGAACCTCCCTGGTTAACCAATCGAACGCCATCTACCAGTTCGTCCGGGCCTGATTTTTTGAGCATATATCCCGTTGCGCCGTTGCGCAATGCTTGAAATATCCGATCTTCTTCTTCACTCACCGTCAACATCACCACCTGGATACGGGGCGATATTGCCTTTACCACGGCGGTTGCCTCAATGCCATTCATTCCAGGCATATCGATGTCCATCAAAACAACTTCTGGCTCCAAGCTCGTGATGACATTGTGAATGTCAGAACAATCTGCAAAAGCTCCGGCTACTTCCAAATCAGGCGTGAATCGAAAAAGATGCAATAAGCTCTCCCGAAAATCGTGGTTATCATCAAAAATTACCAAACGCAAAGGGATCATCAAGTCACGCACGCTAAATTATTAAATGAATCATTATGTAATGCTCAAAGGTAGGAAATACCTGTCAATCGTTTTTATAGGAACTTATTACTAATAAGTGCTACAAAAGGGCTGATTAATGACAGATAAACGCCAATTGAAAAAAATAAGGAATGACTCATGTTAGCCAAACAAGGCTAAATTCGAAAATTCATTACTTTTGCAACGAAATTCTCAGAACCAAACCGAATGATGTTTTGTTTGTCATACACAAACTGCCCATCATCCAAATATTAGCCCAGAAAGACCAACTGATTTTACACTTTCTCACCTTCACATTTTCTATAGCATGTCCGTCGCAACAGAAATTCGTCCCAAATACAAAGTTCACGATATTAGCCTTGCCGAATGGGGCCGCAAGGAAATCCAACTCGCCGAAGCTGAAATGCCGGGACTTATGTCCTTGCGCGAAGAATTTGGCGCCAGCAAGCCACTGAAAGGCGCCCGCATTGCCGGCTGCCTGCACATGACCATTCAAACCGCCGTTTTGATCGAAACACTGATTGAATTGGGGGCTGAAGTGTCCTGGTCGTCCTGCAATATTTTCTCTACTCAAGACCACGCGGCGGCTGCCATTGCGGCTGTAGGTATTCCTGTTTATGCCTGGAAGGGCATGAACGCCGAGGAATTCGACTGGTGCATCGAGCAAACCATTTTTGCATTTAAAGATGAGCAGCCCCTCAACATGATCCTCGACGATGGCGGTGACCTCACCAACATGGTGCTGGATCATTTCCCAGAGCTTGTATCTGGTATCCGTGGCATCTCTGAAGAAACCACTACGGGTGTGCACCGCCTGTACGAGCGCGTCACCAAAGGCACCCTGCCGATGCCGGCGATCAACATCAACGACTCGGTGACCA
Source organism: Chitinophagales bacterium (assembly GCA_038246345.1). Classification (GTDB taxonomy): domain Bacteria; phylum Bacteroidota; class Bacteroidia; order Chitinophagales; family Saprospiraceae; genus M3007. Next base: position 45,065 of record JBBRWA010000003.1, on the reverse strand, counting down.
AATCGAAATTTGACAACAAGTACGGCTGCAAAGAAAGCCTGGTGGATGCCATCCGCCGCGCTACCGACATTATGATGGCGGGTAAAGTAGCCGTTGTTGCTGGCTACGGCGACGTAGGTAAAGGCTCCGCTGCTTCCCTCAGTGGTGCAGGTGCTCGTGTCATTGTTACCGAAATTGACCCGATCTGTGCCCTGCAAGCTGCCATGGACGGCTACGAAGTGAAACGCCTTGAAAACGCCATCCCACGCGCCAACATCGTGGTAACCGCTACCGGCAACTGCGACATCATTATGGAAAAACATTTCCGCATGATGACCGACAAAACCATCGTTTGCAACATCGGCCACTTCGACAATGAGATCGACATGGCTTGGCTGAATGGTGAATACGGCCATACCAAATCTACCGTAAAGCCTCAGGTAGACATGTACACCATTGATGGCAAAGACGTTATCATACTCGCGGAAGGCCGTTTGGTCAACCTCGGCTGCGGCACTGGTCACCCATCCTTCGTGATGTCCAACTCCTTCACCAACCAGGTGTTGGCCCAGCTCGAACTGTGGCAGAACAGCAAAAACTACAACAACGAAGTGTACATGCTGCCCAAGCACCTCGATGAGAAGGTTGCACGCCTCCACCTCGCTAAAATTGGCGTTGAACTGGAAGTATTGGAGCAATACCAGGCCGACTACATCGGCGTGAAAGTGGAAGGGCCGTACAAGCCAGAGTACTACCGGTATTGATTTAGAGATGAGAGATGAGTTATAAGTGATGAGTTATGAGTGATGAGTGATGAGTTATGCACAGCATTTGTTTTTAAATGGGAATTCGTTTTTCAGCACTAAAATAAGCTGAAAAATCGACCCTGGGTGCTGAAACACAATGCTGAGTAGAAGCACAATTGATGTGCAACTAATCAGCATTCAACCAATCACGAATCACCATTCTCAGCCCACTAAAAAAAGCGTCACATCGGAATTCCGGTGTGACGCTTTTTTATTTCCGCTTAGTTTGGCGACACCGATCACTGCAATACTTCACTTCTGCCCAGACTTTCCCCCACTTCTTTCGCCAAGTAAACGGCAAGCCGCACCCCAAACATATTTTCTGGGGCAAATCTGATTTTTTTACCGCTTTCATACTCACATCATCCTGACCGACGACATGCCGCCGTCTACGTGCAGTATCTGTCCAGTCATCCACGCAGCAGCATCGCTGAGCAAAAAACGAATGGCCGAAGCAATGTCGTCCGGTTGCCCAACCCGGCGCAAAGGGTGGCGTTTGCCACTGGCTTCCAGCTTTTCAGGGGTGTTGATGAGCCGATCAGAAAGGGGAGAAGCCGTTAGGGAGGGGGCTACGGCGTTTACCCGAATGCTCGGCGCTAATTCAGCTGCCAGTGCCAATGTTAAACCTTCCACCGCTCCTTTGGCCATGCTGATGGAGCTGTGAAAGTTCATGCCTTGGGCAACTGCTACAGTGCTCATAAATACGATTGACGCCGTTTCCGCAGCGTTTTTCAGGTTGGGCAAATACCGCTGCACCACGCTGACAGCACCCAGCGCATTGATTTTGTACTCGTTCAAAAAAGCTTCTTCCGACAAGCGGTGAAAGGGCTTCAAGTCGATGGTGCCGGGGAAATACACCAATCCATCGAGGGGCTGCTCTATTTCGGGTAAATGGTCTTTGCTGTATTCGGAAACCGGATAGGCTTCGGCATAGCCGAGCGCGGCGATGTCTTTGGTACTCAGCCCAATCACGCGATGGCCTGCTGTTTTCAATTGCGCGTGTACAGCCTGTGCAATGGCGCTCGAAGCGCCCGCGAAGAGATATGTTTTTTGCATTTATCGTTTTGAAATTTTATTGCGGGAAATAGTGCGTTGCCGCGTACACCTGAACCTGGAAACGGATGCTTCACGCATGGCAGCATGCTTGGTCGAACGGCCATGCATGCGCTGCCGCCACATTTCGAAGCTGCTGCGCTTCATCTGGCTGCGCATGAGTGCAATGACGGCTTTTTCGTTCAGTCCGAATTGCAGTTCAATGGCCTCAAAGGGCGTGCGGTCTTCCCAAGCCATTTGGATGATGCGGTCGATGTTGTCGGGTGAAAGTTGGGTTGGCATACTAACATACAATGGTGTACTTGCCAAACAAAGGATTGTACCAGTAGTTTATTCAACAGGCTCTTTTTTGGCTCCGCATTCGGTAGAACGATGGGGAAACAGCAACTTTTCGAGCAACAATTACATTGGCGGCTTATTTAGATTTGAAGCTTAATATTATTTGTTATCTGGTTCTAAAAACATCCATAAATTATGAAAATAGCCGTCATAGGCACCGGGAATGTCGGCGGTGCATTGGCCGCAAAATGGGCCAATAAAGGCCATGCGATAAACCTGGGCGTTCGGGATACCCAAAATTTCAAAGGCATTGAACTGCTAAACAACCCGAATACCAAGGTGCATGACATACAAGATGCGGGCTTTGCCAACTGCTACTCCGTTGGCGGCAACGACCGTTTTGAACTCATGGAACAATTTGCCTGGTTCTGGATCAACCTTGCCATGGTGCAGGGCAGGGCCGAGACATCGGGTTTAAATTGTTGAAACGGTAATTACAGAAATACCAACACGCCACTCCCGACCAGCATACCGCGCGCGTCCGCAACCCGCCAGCCATACGCGCCCGCCGGAAGTTTATTCCGCGGCACCACCATTTGGTTCCCACTAACGGCGGTTTCAAAAACGAGTTTCCCCATCGGGCTGAACAACTGCAATCGATGGCCCTTGAACGGCCCTTTTGCCAATTGAAAGGTCGCGTGTGTGCTGGCCGGATTGGGCGATACCTGCACTGCGTTTTGGCCTTTTGATTTCGGCAATTCCAGCGTGCTGCTTATTAAATTCAAGCCCACGGTGTGCCGAGTTTCATTGGTGATAACGGGTGCGTTAAAGTCGAAGAAAATGGCGGCGGTATTCAAAATCTGAGTTTCCAACGGCACATTGGGCTGCTGCGCAACGGAAAAGGTGACAAAGCCCTGAGAGCCTGCAAGGTTGGTGGTGCTATCGGGAAGCAGGATATTGGAAAAGGTAAAGCTGATTTCCCCGCTGCCCTGCAATTGCCAGGTGTATGGATGCGATGCCGCGCCCGGCACCACGCTTGCCGGATCGAGCCAGGCCGACAGCGAATCGCGAATGACGACCGTAAACGCCGTGTCCGTCCCCGTGTTTTGGAAGCGTATCATGTACTCCAAGGCTTGTCCGGGGCGGATACGATTGTCCGCCCCGAAGCCAAGCGGGTAGCCGTGTTTATCATTGGGATCGAAGGAGCCGGTATTTTCGCGGCACACCCTATGCCAGGAAGGTGTGATGCCATTTACACTGAATTGATTGATAAAACCCAGGGATTCGAAGCCGCCGCAGCCTTCTTCAAAAGCGATGGCGCGGGTGGAAAAGGGGTGTCCTGGTTCCTGCTCCGATTCGATGCGGTAAGTGTGGCCATTGGCGGTCACGGGAATTGAAATCGACTGGTCGGGCGCATATTGCTGCTGCCCCTGGAACATGACCACATCGTCTTCAATGATGATATAATCAAGGACTTGTGACGACCCTGTGCCGGTATTGTGCAGTTGAAATTGCACAATGGAATCCTGGCAGTTGACCCGGGCATTGATGTTCGCACCCGACCAGCTTGGCAACGGGATACAGAGGGTGTCAGGGTAGCCGTGGGCGGTGATGCAGTGGGTTTGGCCGAGTATGGTGGAGTCGCAATTGACATAAGTGGTGAAGGAAAACTGGCCGCAATCTCCGCTGGGGAGGTTGCCGAGAAAAAAGCGTATTTGATTGTTTCCCAGGTCGTTGTGGGGTTGGTTAGAGCTTATGAAGTTGAGAAATGGGTCGAGGAAAATATCTATGTATGCGCTATCGGCGGTAATGGAACCTTGGTTGCAGTACTGCACGGATACTGGATTGTTGAAGCAGCGGCGCATGGTTGGTATTGCAACGTTGACGGTTATGAGCGGGCAATAAGCAAGGGCAATTGCAGAAAAATTAAGGGTATCGGTGGAATAATAAGCCGGAATATCAACAACTTGGGTGCTGTCGCAATATCCCCACCAAATATCGTGCAAGTTGCGTATGGCTAAATTATAAGAACCTGTATCGACAAAAAAACGATACCAGCCCAATTGATCGGTTTTTGTAAAATAAGTGAACCCATCACCCTGCGCCGAAATGGTGCGGTTTTGAAGCGGTACCTGACCATCATCAGTTAAACAATCATCATCTGCATCAACTTGAACAACCCCTTCAATGGTTGAGCCGAAAGAGACAGGATTTATTGACCTGTATAAGTCAAAATTCAGCGTACCAGCATAAAGGTGCTGACTGGGGGATATGGCCAAGCTGCTGAGACGGGCATAATTTTGTGCAACATAAGCACTATCTGCCGGGTTAGGCAGGTTTTGCCATGTTAGGCCAGCATTAGTGGAAAGTGTAATGTCCAATCCTGCTCCTATGAATAAATGCCCATTGCTTGCAATTTCAAATATTGGGTACCACCATAATAGGTTAAGGTCTAATTCTTGGGGTAATTCTACCCAACTGTCGCCTGCATCTTTTGATCGCCAAAGGAACAACTCAGAATTACTCGTTGCTACCACGAGATAAACAGTGCCATTGGGTGCTACCTTGGTTGCCAACACACCTGGAACGCTAAGAATAGGTGAAGCAGCCCAGGTGTTGCCGTTGTCGTTGGACACCAAAATTTCTTTATAGTCATTACAAGCAATGAGCCTGCCAGAGGGGTGGAAGCCGATCCCTGCAACGAAATTAAGGCTGTCGGACAATAATTCCCAAGTGTGTCCAAAGTTGGTAGAGCGTTCAAGCCCTTGTAGTGTGTTGATAAAAATATGGCCGTTTTGCGGGTTCACAGCCAAGTTTGCCCCATAGTTAGGAACCAGGCCGCTGGGTGGCGTTATTTCCATGAAATCATTCCCGTCTGCCGACCAATACAGCTGTTGGAGCTGCTTTAGGGCTACCACTCCGCCATTTGCAGTCACCTCGAACATTGCATAACTGTTTGCTAAAATGTTATTAATGTCGAACAAATTCCAATTTTCCCCCGCATCCGTTGTTTTCCACAGCCCAACCTCAGTATATGCATAATAAACACTATCAGAGACAAAAACAAGCCTGTTCACCGGGTTGGCGCGCATTCCCATGCCTGCAAATTGCCAATTAGTACCCCCATCGGTGGATCTCAGGATGCATTTTTGGTGCTTCGTGAATATTGTGCCATCTGCCAAAGGCGCAATGGGGATGTAATTTCCAGCTCTACCATCAAACGGTTCCCAGCTGATCCCCCCGTCATCTGAAGCGTAACTACCCTCAATTAGAATCCTGCCAGAAGGCAATTTCATATAAGATGCAGAATAAAGCCCTGTCAACCCGGTAGGTTGGAAAGAAGCTCCAGCGTCATCAGAACGGAATAAGGTATCCGTTTTAATACAGAGAATCAAGCTGGGGGAGGCAAAAAAGTAATAGCTAAAATCGGGCGAAACATCCTGAGGTGCCCAAGTTATGCCTTCATCAAATGAGCGATAAAAAGTAACTGTGGTGTCGCCGTTTGGAAGGGTTCTATAGCAGGAAGATAACAACCCTCCAAATGGCGTATTTTCTACTGTCGGGCTACTTATGATACCAGAAGGGAAATTCAGCACAGCCGTCCAACTTTGCCCGCCATTTATGGAGCGTGTAATGGAGGAGGTTTCCTTTCTTAGCATGACACCACTCGCCAACTCAACAGAAAAGCTGTATGAGCCTGTCCATGTTTGACCATCATTGGTGGTTTTATAGGTAGAGTATCCTGGCACCCTGACATAAATGGTGCCTGCTTCGCTTACAGAAACGTATTTTAAAGGCTTGGTTGGAAAAAACTGCTGTAGAAAAGTCAATTGTTGCCAGGTCTGCCCATTGTCCGTGGAACGGTAGGTTTTCTTCCAGTTTATCTGATGAACGGCATACAGCGTGTCACCAGGAGCCTTTACCAGGGAAAATTCGCCACCGTAAGGTCCTTTTGTTTCCTCCCAGTACGAGCTCTGTGCAAAAACAGTCATCAACGTATTGATGCAAATGAAAATCAGCAATAATGTCCTTTTCATAATATGCGGGTTTTAGCTCCAATTTTTAAGCTGCATCAAAAGTCATCAAGTAATACCCGGTATTCAAATACAAATTTTGGCCAAAATCAAAAAAATAATTTACTAAATAGCTGTTGTTCAGTTATTAATACTAATATTTGTCCGTGTAATTCTTGTAAAATATTCAACGAATTGTCTGTTAGCTTTCAATTATTTGCCTGTGGCATAAAAACAACACCACAGAATTATTTTGAAAATTGCACCTGAATTGAAAATTCCAAGCCATGACCACCACACTCCTCATCCGCACCTTCCGCCAACTCTCCCCCAAAGACCTCCGCGCCCTGCGGCAATGGGTGCGCTGCGGCGTTTTCAACCGCCGCGACGACGTAGCCCTGCTCTGTGAATACCTCGTCGACAACATTACAAAAGTAAGCGCCAAAAGCCTTTCCGCCGAAGCGCTCTGGGCTGCCGCCTGCCCCGACAAAGCCATGGATGTCAAACAATTGCGGCACGTCATGTCCTTCCTCCTGGCCACCGTGCGGCAATACCTCGCCTGGTCGGAATGGCAATCCGACGATGCCGATGTGCAGCGTTATCTCCTGCGGGTATTGCGGGAGCGCGGCCTCGACCAACTATTCGAAAAAGCCTGGGAGCAGGGCAGCGAACGCATCGAACAACAGCCCGTCCGCGATGCGCAATACCATTTCAGCCGCTACCTCCTGCAACAGGAACAGGTGGAACACGTATCCCGCAACGACCGCAGTGCCCGCCTCAACCTGCAGCCCCTGCCCGACGAACTGACCACTTTCTATGTTTCCGAAATGCTGCGCTACGCCTGCCTTGCCCACACGCACCAGGCCATGACGGGACAAGAATACCGCCTGGAATTGCTGGAATTGATCCTAAAAGTGGCTGGAAGGAAGGAAATGCTGCAGATTCCAGCCGTGGCGGTGTACTACCACGCCTATCAAATGTTGAAAAGCCCCGCCGATGAGGAGCCGTTCGAGCAGTTGAAACGGGCACTGGAAAAACACGAGCAACGCTTTTCACCCAGCGAAATGCGCGGCCTCTACCTCATGACCATCAACTATTGCATCCGGCACATGAATGCTGGTCGGAAATCCTACGTCCGTCAGGCATTCAATCTCTACAAAACAGCGCTTGATCGCGGCTTTTTGATAGAAAACGGCCTGCTTTCAGGATTTACCTACAAAAACATACTCCGAGTGGCCGTCGGTGCGGGCGATCATGCCTGGGCCGAGCAATTCCTGGAAGCACATCGCAATGCCTTGCACGCCCGCGAGCGCGACAACCTCTACCGTTACAACCTTGCCTACCTGCGTTTCCGCCAGGGCGATTTCGCCGCCGCAATGCCCCTCCTGCAGCAAGTCGATTTGGACGATTCCCTCAACAACCTCGATGCCCGCCGTATGCTCCTCCAAACCTATTTCGAACTCGGCGAATGGGATGCCCTCGAATCCCTGCTCCAAAGTTTCGGCGCCTACCTCCGCCGTCAAAAAAGCTTGGGCTACCACCAAAACACCAACGAAAACCTGATTTTGTACACCAAAAAACTGCTCGAAACCGACCGAACCGACCGCATGGCCATGATGGCACTGCACAATGAAGTGGAAGGCCGCACGGATGTTGCGGAAAAGGATTGGCTACTTCAACGGTTGACGATTTGAGTGATGAGTTATAAGTGATGAGTTATAAGTGATGAGTGATAAGTGATGAGTTATAAGTGATGAGTGATGAGTGATGAGTAGCACAGCTTTTGTGCGATTAACTTGGCATGGAGTTTCAGCTGCTTAGTCAATAGACGGTTTTACCCGCCGTAGCCTTGGCGTAGGAGGGTTGCACAGCATCCGATCTATGGCTTGGGATTGAGTTCCAGCACTTTAAATTAGAGGAAATAAATGCACGCTTTTGACGTATTAATGTAGATTTGCCCAATAAAACATCACGCAACACCTGACAAAACCGCTGAAACTTCATGCCAAGTTAATCGCACAAAAGTTGTGCTGCTCATCACTCATCACTCATCACTCATCACTCATAACCGTCTACCGTCCACCGTACCATGAATCTTTTAGAACTCAAACGCCAATTAGAAGAAATGCTGCTCGACCAAGGGCTGCTTGTGAAGGCATTGCAGCAATTGCGCGAATTGCTGCCTGAGCATTCTGAAAAACGTGTTACCGTGCTTACCCTGCTCGGTCGCCTGAACGATGCAAATAAAAAATCCTTGCGTGGCACCATTGACGACAAAGCCTTGCAAACGGAATACAACGCGATTCGATCCGATTTATCCGACCTTGTTCAGGGATTGGAGGAGACCGATTTTGATGCGAATGCTGGGAAAGTGAGCGCCGACGATGCCAAAGCTATGGCGGCCAGACAAGGTAGCGTCCTTTACCGCATCCCCGATACCATGCCTTTGCGCGAGGAGACAGAGTGCATCGTCCGCATCGCCATCGACGAAGATGCTATTGTAGAGGAAATTACGCTCGACGATCAGGTGGTACTGAAGGATCTATCCCGTATTTCTGACTTGATGCAAGTGGAACTCGGCGACCCGGCAAAACAGCCTGTTTTTGCTATCAGGAGCACCAGCCCTGCCCAGCAGCTCATCACAGAAGAAGGCTATACCCAGTGGTTTTTTTACGTAGAACCCCTGCGTGATGGTGTCCACCCATTGGAAGTAAAGGTATCTGTATTGGAATTGGCGTTCAATCAGGTGCACCGAAAAGAACTCGTTTTTAGGGAAACCATACAGATACTCACTGAGACTGGTGCTGCTGATGACAGCGAAGAAGGGGCAAAACCCTCCAAGTCCACTTCGAAGTTTAAAAATGCAGGCCAGGCACTTTCTTTTGCAGGTGCAGACCCGGGCATTTCAGCGGCGGAACAGCCTAAAAGCAAGGGGGCTGAAGCTGTTGTTAATGAGTCCAAGACTGAAAATAAACAGAACGCTCGAGCTCCAGCACCCTCTCAACCTACCACCGCAACCGCGCCGCCAGCACCTGCTTCCCGAAACAACACCCAACGCACTGTCGCGCTATCCCTCGCCCTGCTTTTGCTCGGCAGTTCCGCGACTTGGGCACTTACCCCCGCCGAAACCCGCGACTGGTGGGTGGCCAGTATCGTGGAAGATGATGCCAAAGCTTATGCCACTTATATCGAAAAATACCCTGAGAGCCCGCACTTGGAGAAGGCACTTTTCTTCAAGGCAGAACGCAGCACGCAATTAGCCGACCTCCGGGTTTATCAGGAAAAATTTCCAAAAGGGCAGTATCAGGAAAAGGTAGCTGCTCGGGTTGTAGCTTTGGAAACAAAGGCATTGGAAAGGGTTGTCGAGCAGCCTACGCGAAATAACATCCGCCAATTTGCCGCTCAATTCCCGGAAACCGAGCGGCTTTCTTTGGTGAAACAAGCCGCAGAAGCCCGCACTGAAAACCACGATGAATTGGTATCAGCGGTCGAAGATGCATACGTCGTTTCCGCAAAAGCAAAACCTACCGCTAAAATTGTACGCGCCTACCTGCGCGACTTCCCCCAGCAGGATAGCCTCGATGCCGTGTCCGCTGCAGCGGCGAGCAAACCTGAGGTTATGGCTAAAGTGCAGCCGGAACTGGAAGAGGCTTATTTGAAAAAAATGGAACAAAATCTTACCTCCGCAAAAGCAGAGAAGTTTTTGGATCAATTTCCAGAGCCTATCAGGAAAGAGAGATTTGATCAGGTGGTGGCCCGGAAGCCAGCAGTCAGGCAGAGGGCTGCAACGAAAATGAAGCAGATTCAGGATTTGAAGGATTTGAAAGCAAACCAATAGTTTTTTCGCTCCCAAAGCACCCAACCCAAGCGCGACTTCCCGAAAGTTTCAAACTTTCGGGAAGTTCGAGCAGCGAACGAAAGCCAAGCTGCAAAACGACCCACCGCTTAATTTTTAAAGAAGCATTAAATCAACCTACTAGCACTTGGTGTACCTGGAAAAGAATACCCATTCCCTCCAATTTCCCCGTATCTTTGCGAACTTTTCCCCTAAAAAAAGGGTTTATCGCAAAGAATAAGGGCTGAAATCAGTTTTTCTCGCATACACAAAATCAATGTTTCCAAAATACAATGTCATCGTCGTCGGCGCAGGCCATGCAGGTTGCGAAGCCGCCGTGGGCGCGGCCAACCTCGGCGCGAAAGTGCTGCTGGCCACCATGAACATGCAAACCATCGCCCAGATGAGCTGCAACCCTGCCATGGGCGGCGTGGCAAAAGGCCAGATTGTGCGTGAAATCGACGCGCTCGGCGGCTATTCCGGCATAGTGACCGACCACAGTGCCGTGCAATTCCGCATGCTCAACCGCTCCAAAGGCCCCGCTATGTGGAGCCCACGTGCCCAAAGCGACCGCATGGCTTTTGCAGCAAAATGGCGCTCCATGCTCGAAGCACATGCCAACATCGACTTCTGGCAGGAAATGGTGCGCGGACTCATCGTAAAAGACGGCCGCGTGCGCGGCGTAGTCACAGGTATGGGCATCGAAATAGAAGCCGATACGGTGGTGCTCACCAACGGCACCTTCCTCAACGGCCTCATTCATATTGGGGAAAAGCAATTCGGCGGCGGCCGCGCTGGCGAGAGCGCCTCGAAAGGCATCACGGAACAACTCGTAGAGCTGGGCTTTGAAGCAGGCCGCATGAAAACCGGGACACCGCCCCGCCTCGACGGCAGGAGCCTCGATTATTCTAAAATGGAAGAGCAGCCGGGCGACGAACCGCCGGGCAGGTTCTCTTACACCGATACTCCGCCACTGACCAACCAACTCTGCTGCTGGAGTACCTATACCAACCAAAAAGTACACGATACCCTGCGCACGGGTTTCGATAAATCCCCCATGTTCAATGGCCGCATCCAGGGCATCGGGCCGCGCTATTGCCCCAGCATTGAAGACAAGATCGACCGATTCGCCGACAAAGACCGCCACCAGCTTTTTGTGGAGCCGGAAGGTCGCGATACGGTGGAAATTTATATCAATGGCTTTTCCTCCTCTCTTCCGGAAGACGTTCAGTATAAAGCACTTAGGCTGATTCCTGGATTGGAAAACGCCAAAATGTTCCGCCCAGGCTACGCCATTGAATACGATTATTTTCCGCCGACCCAGTTGCAAACCACCCTGGAAACCAACCTCATAAAGGGCCTCTATTTCGCTGGACAAATCAACGGCACCACGGGCTACGAGGAAGCCGCTTGCCAGGGCTTGATGGCGGGCATGAACGCTGCGTTGGCCGCCAAAGGCGAAGCGCCGCTGGTGCTCAAACGCTCCGAAGCCTACATCGGTGTTTTGATCGACGACCTCATCAACAAAGGCACCGAGGAGCCGTACCGCATGTTTACCAGCCGCGCCGAATACCGCATTTTGCTGCGTCAGGACAACGCCGACTTGCGCCTCACGCCCATTGCAAACCACTTGGGCGTACAGGGCACCGATTTGCGCATGGATCGCGTTCGGGCAAAAAACCAGGCACTCGCCGAAATCGAAGCGTTTTTCCGGAATACCAGCGTGCTGCCCGAAGAAATTAACCCATACCTGGAGCAGGTAGAATCCGCGCCGATCAGTCAAAAACTGAAACTGCACAACATCCTGCTCCGCCCGCAAGTCAATATTGCAAGCATGGCAGCCGTGATACCTGGACTGAGTGATTTCCTGAAAGTTTATGATCAGGAAGTCCTTGAAATCGTCGAAATCGGGATCAAATACGAGGGTTACATCAAAAAAGAGGAGGAAATGGTGTCGAAGCACAGCCGACTCGAAGAAATGGCACTGCATGAAAATTTTGATTATCGCAGCATTAAGGGGCTGAGCATTGAAGCCCGCGACAAACTATCTAGCATGAAACCGAGGACTATTGGGCAGGCTAGTCGCATATCGGGGGTTAACCCGGCGGATGTGAGTGTCTTGTTGGTGCACCTAGGAAGGTAGTGATGAGAGATGAGTGATGAGTGATGAGACTGGCTTTTGATGGGCATCTATTTTTTTACCACAGAGTTTCATTGAGGAAAAATATCTGATAAACGCTGTCGGCAAATAAATGAAACCTCTGTGAATACCTCTGTGAAACGCTGTGCGACTCTGTGGTGAAATTTCTGCTCAAGCGAAGTACAAAAATGGCACAAAAAATAGAAGTCATCTGCCCTTTTGTCCAGGATGCTCCCGTTTTTCTGCCAAAAAAAATCTATTTTCAGGCTGGCAGACAATTTGCCTCCTACCGCGAGTGTCCTGTGCTGGCATTTTTGCTGCCAGTTTGACACAATTCAATTTTTACCAGCAGATTTCCAGCCAAATTCTGGATTTTTGCGTTTAAGTCCCAGGACTTACATATTGCTGGGAGTTTTTTCCCTTCACCCTCCGAATCGTATGAATATGTTTGATAATTGGTTGATGACGCAGCAGTCGGATGATGAGCCCGACTTTGTACCCCTTTTCTCGCTGGAAGAAGACGACGAAAAGGCCGGTGAGATATTTCCGGACAGCATTCCGATTTTGCCGCTGAAGAATACCGTGCTGTTTCCGGGCATCGTGACGCCTATTACGGTCGGTCGCGACAAAAGCATTCGCGCCGTCCAAAAAGCGTATGAAGACAACCGCTACATCGGTGTGTTGTCGCAGAAAGACATGAAGATCGAAGCGCCGAGCCCCCGCGACTTGTATCGCATTGGCACGGTAGCGCGTATTTTGAAATTGCTAAAAATGCCGGATGGTTCTACCACCGCCATTTTGCAAGGCCGCAAACGCTTCCGCCTCGATGAAATACTGAGCGACGATCCTTACATGATCGGCCAGGTCACCATGTTGGAATATGAGCCCGCCAAGAACAAATTAGAGTTCAAGGCCCTCATCAGCAGCGTGCGCGATTCCGCCAAGCAGATCATTGAGCTTTCCCCACAGATACCTTCGGAGGCCGTTGTGATGTTGAAAAACATCAACAACGACAATTTCCTGCTCAATTTCATCGCTTCCAACCTCGGTATCCAAATCGGCCACAAGCAGGATATCCTGGAGATCAACAACCTGAAAGACAAAGCCAGCGTCATACTCCACCACATGGATTCGGAGTTGCAATTGCTGGAACTGAAGGACCAGATTGATTCGAAAGTCCGGGTAGACATCGAAAAACAGCAGCGCGATTATTTCCTCAGCCAGCAACTGAAAACCATTCAGGAGGAGCTGGGACAAAACCCGCAGGAAGAAGAAATCAACGACCTGCTGCGCAAAGCCTTGCGCAAAAAATGGCCTAAAAACGTGGAGGAAACCTTTGCGCGGGAAATCAACAAACTGCGCCGGGTAAACCCACAGGTGGCCGAATACGCCATCGGGCTGAACTATTTGGAAACGCTGCTCGACCTGCCCTGGTTGGATTTCACGAAAGACAATTTTGACCTGAAAAAGGTGAAACAAGTGCTGGATCGCGACCACTATGGCCTTAGCAAAGTAAAAGAGCGTATCCTGGAGCACCTGGCAGTGCTGAAGCTCAAGGGCGACATGAAAGCGCCCATTCTCTGCCTCGTCGGCCCTCCCGGTGTGGGTAAAACATCCCTGGGCAACAGCATCGCCCGAGCACTCAAGCGCAAATACGTGCGCATGAGCCTGGGCGGCCTGCACGACGAAGCCGAAATCCGCGGTCACCGCAAAACCTACATCGGCGCCATGCCTGGCCGTATCGTTCAATCGCTCAAAAAAGCCAAAGCAGGCAACCCGGTGTTTATCTTGGATGAAATCGACAAAGTCGGCAAGGATTTCCGCGGCGACCCATCTTCTGCTTTGTTGGAAGTGCTAGACCCAGAGCAAAATGTAGCTTTTCACGACAACTACCTCGAAATAGAGTACGACCTGTCGAAAGTCCTCTTTATCGCCACGGCCAACTCGCTGAGCACCATACAGCCAGCTTTGCTCGACCGTATGGAGATGATCGAAATTGCGGGTTATTCGCTCGAAGAAAAAGTAGAAATAGCCAAGCGCCACCTGGTGCCGCAGCAGCGTAAAGAACACGGACTAAAACCCAACCACATCAAAATAAGCGACAAGGCTTTGGTGAAAATGATCCAGAGCTACACCGCCGAAAGTGGGGTGCGCAACCTGGCAAGGGAAGTAGGTTCCGTGATGCGCTATGCCGCCAAACGGGTAGCGATGGACGAACCGTATGAAATGAGCGTGCGCCCCGAGCACCTGCACACCATCCTTGGACCAACGAAGTACGACGCAGAAGTGTACCAAGAGCAGCAAGCCCCTGGCGTGGCCATTGGCCTTGCCTGGACTTCCGTGGGCGGTGAAATTCTGTTCATAGAAGTGAGCCTAAACAAAGGCAACGGCAAGTTACAGCTCACGGGCAACCTCGGCGAGGTAATGAAGGAAAGCGCCAGCACGGCACTCAGCTACATCAGGGCCCACGCCGACGATTTTGGCATTGAGCACGAGATGTTTGAAAAAATGGACATACACATCCACATACCCGAAGGTGCCATCCCGAAAGACGGCCCGTCTGCTGGTATCACGATGCTTACAGCCATTACCTCAGCATTGACCAGTCGCCCGTTGAAGCCTTTCTTGGCCATGACAGGAGAAATCACCCTGCGCGGCAAAGTATTGCCTGTGGGCGGTATCAAGGAGAAAATACTGGCGGCCAAACGCGCTGGTATCAAAGATGTAATTTTGTGCCACGAAAACGAAAAACACGTTGGGGAAATCGAGGAAGAGTACATCAAGGGCTTGAAGTTCCATTATGTGAAAAAAATGGACGAGGTGCTGGCGCTGGCGATAGGGCTGAAAACCAAGTCGAGCGAAAGCAACGGAACGACGAAGAAAACGGTGCCGACCAAAAAGGCACCAGTGGCGAAGAAGCCGCCTGTTGGGAAGGTAGCGCCGATGATTTCGGCTTGATAGAAATAATTTGAGAATAGATTGCAAAACGCCTGGTTCAAAAGACCGGGCGTTTTTTTTGGTAGCTCCGCATACGGATAAGACATCAAACAACCCTATACTTTCAATACCAAGTAGGGCGAGTGGCTTTTCATTTCAAAAAACCAACAATTTCTGCTTCAATTTCTTCTGAAAACCCGGTGTGAACCATTAAAATCTTACTGGTTTTAACATCGAAAAGAATCATTGTTGGGTAATTTTCAATTTGAAGCTTGCGTGAAATCTTTTTATCTGTATCGACAAGTGTTTGGTACGTAACTGACCGTTCTTTCAAAAAAGATTTGATTTCCACTGGATTTTTGTCAATCCCATTTATCCCAAACACCTTAAGACCTTTATCTCCATATTTTTGGTGGAGGCGTTCTAATATTGGCATTGCCATTAAACAAGGGGCACATCCTTTATACCAAAAATCGAACAAAATCAATCCTTCATTTTGGCTTTTCGAGGAAAATGCATTGCCATCTAAATCGACAAGATCAACTTCCATCAATGTATCTCCAGGCTTAAGAATGAATTCAGATGGTTTATTTGAGCTGCTTTTTGAAATTTCTTTTACTTTATATCCATTGGATTGAAATTGCCTTAAATCAAAAATATCCTCAAAGGAAATAGAATCTGGTAAGGATGAAATGGGTGATAGGTTGTTTTCTAAAAATTGGGGGGAAGTAGAAAATTTGATAATCTCCTGTTTCTTTAAAAGATAAGCATCAGGCAATTCAAATTCATAAATCTCTTCTACCTGGGTCATGTCGGGATCACTGGGTAGCAGCTTAAGTTGATTTTTAAATGAGTCAAGTACGGTAATGCTCACCCCCCTGCCCTTTGCTGTTTCTATTGGGCTGAAAATGGCATTTTGGAACGCTGTCAAATTGAAAGCCTGCTTTTGCAAAATATATGGGCGAAAGGCGAGGAAGTCAAGGAAGTTTTTTCTTAGAGTTTTAACCACACCGCCTTTTTCACTTGCTAAGTATACGTTAATGTTTCTTCCAACATTATCAACATAATATAAGTACTTCCCATCGTATGCTTCGCTTAATCCGCCCTCTCTCATAATAATAAAGCGGCAAATAGAGTCCTCTCCAGTATCTTTCTTAAAAAAGTAAACACGCGCAGATTTAGAACTAGTATCAGCACTTGTTGATGATTTCCACTTATAGGTACAATCAAAAAAACCTTGATTAATTTTGGCTATTTTCTCATTGACCATTTCTATAAAGGGAATAGGGCTTTCAAGCTGGCCATATAGTGGAACAGTGCCGTGAACCGCTGAAAACAATATGTATAATGCAACTTTGTGCATATTAAAGGTCAATAAGATTAATAGTCGTAGCCTCTACGAGAATTCCTCCGTGACTGTTGGGAACCATATCACAATCCCCTGTGCCACGACCTTCTTTACAAAAACACTCATCACACCCTGTTTTACCTACCCTTAATTCACACTCTGTGCAATCGCCCTTATCAGGTTTACAGCTTGGGCCAACAGTTGGAACACTTACAGCAACTGAGGGCTCAAAGGGGATAAACCAATAGTTTCCTCCCGAAGGTATAATAATCTCTCCATTTACCAATGGCAAAGTGGTTAGATTTACTAAGTTTCTAGGATGGGGTGTTCCTTGAACGGAAGTTCTGGAAGCAAAAACAGTACCTCCTTGTCGACTAATTTCGATTTTGGTGGTGCTACCATAATAAACGTTTCTCACAAACGACGCTCGCACTACAATACCATTAGCCTTACTAAGGACAGTGGAATCCCCAACTTCCAAAGCAGTACAAACACGGAGATCACAATCATCGCAGCAACCACCCTCTACACAAGCTTTAAAGGGACCTGAATACCTCCAATTACATTCCGCAAGATCAGAACCACAAGGATCCTGGGACCCTGGGAATGGGTTCGGAGAAACCACTTCACAAAAGCAGATCAGGTCATGGCCAGAAATATCAAATACCTGTGTGCCCGTTAAGGGTATAAACCAATAAATTGCACCATCGTCCAATTTGATCCTGCCATCCACATTTGGATTCATTGAATGTGTAAAATAAACACCCTTATTATCAATTGCATTACTAGAACAACTTACAGGTAACTTACTGTGCCTTACACTACCATCTTCTAGCCACTCTAATGTAACAGTGTAACAACTTCCGTCGTTTGCGGTCATTTCAAAAACATCTGTGCTCAATACTGTATTATCTCGATCAATTGCTAATAATTCGGATTCTTCAATGGTTTTAATGAGTTTATTATCTTCAGAACACGAGATAATTATGCCAAAAGTAGCTACAAAAGCGAAAATAATCAATAAGATTTTAGTGTCCATAACTGATTTTTTATTTGGTGAAATTAGTTCTAATGAGCTTTATTATTACCTTTTTCATTCTTGCCGATTGTTTTTTTGCAAAAGGCAAAAGTGTTTCATTACAAAAGTCCATCGTTTTTTCAAAAGATCAACACCAAAATGTGTGCATAATTCTGAAGTTTCCTTCACATGTCATGAAATATTTGTCAAAAAAACCTGTAAGTTTGTACGAACGATCTTTTGCCCCGCCTTATCAGTATAATATATTGTAAGAGGAGGTCGTTTGGCAAGGGGTAATAACAGCACGTTTCAACATAAAAACTCCTTAAGACATGAATGACTTTGGCCACAACCTTCGAAAAATCCGTGAAATGCGCGGTTTGTCCTTAGAACAAATGGCAGAAAAAATTGGAAAATCTGAACGCACTTATTCCAAGATAGAATCCGGGGAGCGTGATATGACCCGCAATGAGATGAAAGAGGTGGCTAAATTGCTGGAAATACCGGAAGAAGTGATGATGTCGCTTGACAAGCGCCCTATTTTTAATAGTTTCAACAACAATCAGGATGGTGAATATTTTAATACCTATTCTGGCGAAGCTGCGGGAAAAACTATTGACCTGATCCAGCGTACCACAAAACTGGAAAGCAGGGTTGAGTTTTTAGAAAAAATGTTGCTAAAGTTAGTCGGAGAAAAACAAGACGTATGATATTAGGTGTTTTTATACCAATTCTATCTGGCAGACCGTTACCTGACTTGGCTTTCTACCGCTCGCTGGGCGCTGCCCCTACCGCTCCACCACCACCCATCCACTCCTTGTCTGCCAGCGCCAGCGATACACCCCCGCCGGCAATGCGCGTACATCCAGCGCCGCGCGCCCGTTTTTTAGCGCCGACTCCAAACACCGGCGCCCCAGCGGATCGTACAATTCAACCCGACCCGATCCCGGCAACTCGAAATTCAACATTGTTACCGCAGGGTTCGGCCACACCTTCAGCGTCACCGCTTCCATATCCTCTGTTCCCGAGATAAAACTCACTTCGCCCGAGGCTGTACTCGTGCAGCCGTGGCCGTCTGTGACCGTCACCGTGTACCAGCCCGGCATCAGGCCCGTCTGTTCCATGCCCACAGCGCCGTTGCTCCAAGCGTAATTGTAGGGCAATGTGCCGCCCGTCGGCACCGCCGTGGCTGTGCCATCGGGCGACTGGGCGCCGCTGGCTGGACTGCTCAGTACCTGGCCGCTCAGCAGCGGCGGGTCGTTCAATTGGAAGCTGAAACTTGAAGTGCAGCCGTAGGCATCTGTTACCGTCACCACGTACTGGCCTGGACTTAGGTCATGGTAGCTGGAGTCAGGGCCAAGCACGGGCACCCAGGCGTAATGGAACGGCGCCAGGCCGTTGGCCGCCGCTGCCGACACAAAGCCATCCAGGTCGCCGTGGCAACTAATGGGTCCGCCGTCCACCGACAAGGTGAGCTGGCCGTTCGCGGCTATGTTGAGTTGCAGCGAGTCGAGGCAGCCCAGGGCATCGGTCAGCGTGACGCTGTGCGGGCCAGGGGCCAGTTGGGTAGCCTGCACGCCTGTGCTGCCGTTGCTCCATTGATAGGTATAGGGAGCGGTGCCGCCGCTGCCGCCCACCAAAGCCGTCCCGCCGGCGACGGAGCCACAGTTGAGCGCCGTGGTTTCGATCTCCAGCACCGTTGGCGCCGGCGCCGGGGCGATCGTGATCGTGTCGCTAATGCTGTGGCCGCGCTGGTCGCTTACCGTGACCGCGTAATCGCCGGGCGGCAGGTTGTTGATTTCCGCGCCGTTGCCCACATTGGGCTCCCAGTGGTAGAGGAGCGGTTCGCAGCCGTTTTCAGGGTGCAGCTGGATGGCACCGCCGAGTGAGCCTTCGCAGGCCGGCAGCACGCTGGCCGATTGCGCAAGCCAGCCGAACGCCGCAGCTTCATACGGCCCGATATCGGCCGTGCCACCCTGGATGCGCGGCACCCCGTCGAGGTCGCTCGGCAAGCCCAGGACAGCGGCGTTGGAGCCGGCATCGATGAGGGGCGAGCAAGGGAGCAGCCGGAAATCAAGCAGCCCGGGATTCACAAAGCCTGGGTCGCTGGATACAATATTGTTGGGGCCACAAACAAGCCCTGGAATGTTCATATCACTACAGGGGCGGTAGCTCAGGTTGTGGTCGAAAAAGAGGGATAAGTTTGGGCTTATAGTATTCAGGACGTACTCAAGACCTGAATTGTAAAAAACATTGTTAATGAAATTTTCATAACAAGCATTTTCCGACGCATTGCGAGAAACGGATATCTGAGAGTTGGCAAATAAGTTATTATTAATGAACATTTCAACAGTATCTAATGCACTTCCCGAGTAATTATTTAAAGTTAAGGCAATTCCATTCAATGGTGCATAAAAAATATTGTTTTTGATATTGATTAGACTATTTGAGAGAAAGAAACTTGCCAAAAAGGAATGGTCATATAACAAATTAACATTGTTTTCATAGAATAAGGTCTTAGCTGCAACAGAAAATGCGGGACTTCTATAGCAGAAGTTGTTATTGCAAACTATATATTTTTCGTAATTTACACTTGATAGAAATGCATACGAATATGTATTGTTTAAAATCCGATTTGAAGAGATATTAAAAGAATCAGATGTAGAAGTATTGGACCCGTTTTCAAGTTTTAACATGTGAGATGCCCCGCCTGCGAATGCGGGCACCAGTTTGGTATTACTAACTATATTTCCAATAAATTTAAAATTAATTTTTATACCTTCATTCATCAGATTGCCATAAATCAAACTGATCCCGTCATAGCCGTTGCTATCCAGGGTACAATGGTTAAATTCAAGTCGACAAGGCGAATCCGTGAATTTAAAAATGTAAAAAACGACCCCTTCCGAGAAGCAGGTACTTTTAAAAAAATAGGAATCGAAAATGCTCAAATCGCTATTGCCGATGGTGTTGTAATAGTAGATACTCCCTCCGGAAAAACTCGCCCGGTTCCGTATAAACCGGCAGTTCTCTATTTCCTTCCCTCTGTCAAGGTCACTGCCTCCGTACAGGTAGATGGCACCACCCAACCGCGCTTTGTTGTTTTCAAAATCGCAATTTTTAAACACTGGCAGGTTGCCTTGTGAGCTTTGGCCATTTACATAAACCGCACCACCATTAAGACGGGCTGCATTGTTTAAAAATTTACAATTTTCAAAGGTCGGATATGCTTTCCCGGATTTGGCCATGATATACACTGCCGCGCCGCAGGCAGCTAGTGCATCCGATGCGGCAATGGTATCGTTGTAGGCGTAGCCGTGTTGAAATACAAAGCCGTCCACCAGGGTCGTACTGTCGGGATAGGGCATATACAAAATGGTGTAGGCATTGTCCAGGCTATCGCCGGGAACGCCGATATCCCCGCTTAATATGACCGGGTGGGCGGCGATGTCCCGCTGGATCAGCGCACTTTCATTGCCTGCAAATCCGCCGTATAAACGCAGCCCTGATTTTAGCACAAATGAGCGATCCCTATTGTCGTCGGCATCGGGTAGGTAGGTTCCAGTGGCTATCCAAACCTGGTCGCCGGATTGAGCCGCATCCAACGCGGCATGAAGGTCGGTAAACGCATTTTGCCAGCTTTGCCCGGATTGATTCCCCGTCGCCTGTTGGTGAACAAAATAAACCTGGTTTTGAGCCGATACGCTCCAGCCGGCGACCCAAACGAGCCAGAATAAAAGATATGATCGCATTGTAATGGGTGTTTAAGGTAAAAATAGTGAGATGCCGAATACTTCGCGCTGTCAATCAATGTATTGCTCAAAGCCGAACAGCGCGAAGCCTGTTTCAGGTGAAATTCGCCGGATAAACGTCAATAAACTGCTTATCCGGCGAAAAGAGGCAATTAGATTTTAGTCAGCCGGCGAACAACGCGCCCCAGCTCCGATTCCAGCACCAGGAAATACAATCCCGCCGGTGTGGACGGATCAACGGATACTTCCAGGGTGTTGTCGCCCTCCCTCAACTCAATGTCCTGTTCTACGACAAGCTGCCCTTTGGCATCTTGAATCGACAGGCGAGCTTTGGCGGGTGATTCGGCATAAACGTAAGCCAAAATTCGATCCTGGAATGGATTGGGGGCCACGATTGCCCCCAGTTTGCCGCCATTGCCTGTCCGGTCGCGCAGCACCTGCAATTTACTGGCATATTCATTGCCTTCGGCGTCGTATATGAAGCCTGGCACCATTTGATCGGCCGACCAGACCAGGTAATTATTGTCAGGAAGCGTTTGGCCGGGCCGAATTTCAAACTCCAGCTTAAACAACCAGGCGTCTTTATCCAGGGTGGTAAAAGCATCCGGGCTGTCCCAGGCAAACCGCAGTTCGCCCGAAGCCTCGTTAGCTCGCCCAAAATGTAGTTGCCCGATTGGGAATGCCGGATTCGGATGAATCGCTTTAAGTTGGAGGGCGCCCGCGTCGAAACGCAAGCCCAATTGTGCGGCAATCACCTCATGCGGCGCGTTTAACGCAAGCGTTACAAACACGGAGCCGCTTTTGGCGGTATAATCGATTTCTGAAATTTTGAAATACCCATTCAACTGACTAGCGGGCCTCATACCGCATATCTCATTGGCGCTTCTATTCACATCCCCCATTTTTATGGCTTTAAAATTGCCGTAGTTAAACGGCATGCCGTTGGATGGCACATTCACCACATTGGCCGTCATATAGGGAGGGTTTGCCCCTTGAAGCGGGTTAGCTGGAAGTTGAAGCAAATCGGAGACATACCGGTATGGCGGGGCACTCATTGATCCAAAGTTATTCTGGATTCCTAAAATACATTTACGAATGTTATTTACATCAGTTGTCGAAATTGCTTGTACATAGTTGTTATCGGGATCGCCCTGCTCATTTGCATTTGCAGCGATATGTTTATATGGTGTATTGAACGGCTCTAACCCCAGAATGTGTTTGGAAATCAGCACACAGTCGTAGGTGGTAACGCCCTCAAGGTAGGGAGCGTTGAGCTGCGGCAAGACCCGCAATCTGAAGGGTGCCTGGGCTGCATCGGCACAAAGGGAGAAATTTTCCTCACAATTGTGCAGGTTCTCCAATTCATAATTGCTATTATTGATACTTTCTACCCGTAACCGGTAATCCTGCACCTTTTTCCCGTTGTCATACAATACCTCCCCAAATATTTTAGGATCGCAAATATCTTCTCCGAGCATTACCTCGAATGCGCATAGCGAACCGCCGGTGATGATTCCTTCTCCTAACGACACAAAATATTTGATGCAACCTCGGGTTATCTCAAATGGAATATCAACATAAGCGCCGTTTTCCAAATCTATTTGACCCGCATAGACATACCTGTAAGCGTAGGCATTGGAGCCTGTAATCAGTTCTCCGTTTGTTGCAGCATGAGGAATGGTCGAGGTAACAGCGCCAGGTGTCTCATTCGTGTTTGATGTTGGGATGAGAACAAATTCAAATTTTAAAAAATTGAGCGAAATGGGCTGCGGATTACCATGCTCAAACACGAACCTTACCCCCGTAGAACAATCCTGGGGGTTCTTGTAAACCTCGCTGGAGATTTTGATTTCGGGAGCGCAAATTGGACGGCCTGGAATACTGATCAACTTCGGAACGCTGTTCAATCGGTAAGTGACGGGGTTGCTGTCGAAAGGAAAAAGCGTCCAACGGCCAGTCGTCAAGGAACAATCCAGAATGCCGCCCTGCGATTGGTTAAAAAATCCCGGCATTTCCAAATCAAACAACAAAACAGGATCAGTGGTATTTTCCCAATCGGTGAATGAAAAATAGATATCAAAAGATCCGTCGCTGTTTTTTCTGACCATCTTATCGATTAATGTGGGCCCGCCTAAAATCGTCAAATCTTTAACCAAAAAATCCAAAGAAGCTGGGGTCATATCAGGAACGATATGCACGACTCCGTCCATCTTCCCAAAAACGGATGCCGGTAGGGATTGTGCTTTGACGCGTACAATCGGGTAGTTTTGAATGCTTGGCGGAACAAATTCGAAGGTTAACTGAAGCGGGGCATTACTCGCGGCCGGCTGAGGAAACAGTATGTTTGTATTGCCCCCCACGGCAGAAACGAAAACATTCCCCATGCAATTCATACAATCATCATACCACCCGGAGAAGCTGTTCCATTTCAGAAAATCGCCAGGGACGGCATCTGCCACAATGGTAAACAACCGGATGCTGCTGGTATTCGGCGGCAGCAAAATTTGAACGGGAGGCTCCTGATTTAGGCAACTGGTTCCGGCGATGATCTCCCAGTTTATCTCGCCATTTGCAAGGTCATCCAGGTTCAGAAATTGCCCCATATCAGTCAAACCAGGGCTATTGGGTACTGGCAACAATTGCTCGGTTAGCGCCCTGTTTATCCTGGATGTAAAGTTGTTTGCGTTAATAACACCGTTAAAGCTTAATTGGCTGATCGCCATCTGCGTTGGCAGGTTTCCGGATTTTGCCTTTAAGTTGACATGATAAAAAGCCTGAAAAGCTCCAGGATTGTTCAGGGAAGTATGTTTTGCCCTCCATGGCGCCTGGGGTGGCACTTTTACAATCTCAAACTCCACCAACTGGGGCAGGCACAAGAATTGCGCACTGGTAGAGGCCAAGAACAGGAGCGAAATAAAAAAAGCCCCCCCCCCCTTTTTACAAAAACTAATTTTGTGTAACATATATATGATTGTTTAAAATGTGAAAAAAGCATGTCAATACCATGATGATTTGTAACTGTTTAGCACCCGAAGGGTGCGATATATAAATCAGTGGTGCTGCAGACAGCACGAAGTTCCTTGAAAACATTGAGTTGATGCTTACGATAATTGTTGATGAAGCCTTGTATACGAGCATATCGGTCTGCGCCTTGTGCGGTTCGAAAACACCCTGCCACTTTTTGCTTTGTTTTGACGGGCCTGATGTCCCGTTCTGCATGATTGATACTGAATGGTACCGCTTCGTGTTCGGCAAATGCCTTTACAAAGATAAGCTTTCCATGTTTAAGAAAGCGATTAAGATCGAGCCGAAGGGCAAAATATTACTGGAGCCGGGAGCCTCTCCCTACAAAAAATCCACATCCACCGCATACGGGTACGTCATCAAATACTCCAGCGCCTTCTCAATAGGATAGCGCTCGAAAACCACCGCATGAAGCATCGTCGTAATCGGCACGTGCAGTTTGTAATGCCGCGCCAGTTGATGCGCGATGCGCAGGGTGCGTACCCCTTCCGCCAGTTCCGGCATGGTTTCACGGATTTTTTCCACCGATTCACCGCTGGAGAGTCGGGTACCGAAGGTATAGTTCCGGCTATTTTTACTCGTGGCGGTAGCTACCAGGTCGCCAATGCCGGCCACGCCCACAAATGCCTGGCTCGATGCACCCAGCGATTTACCGAAATAGATCATCTCCGCCAGTCCGCGGGCAATAAGCAGTCCCTGGACATTGCGGCCTAGTCCCAGTCCGCCAATGATGCCAGAACCCAGCGCTATGATGTTTTTCAAAGCTCCGGCCAATTCCGCACCCAGGATATCATAAGAGCCATACACGTGAAATTTGGAGCTGTTGAGCGCCAATTGCCCCGCTTGTATCACTTCCCGGAAACGGCTGCCCACCAAGGTAGCGGCGGGTTGCCCTGCCATAATTTCAGCCGCGAGGTTGGGGCCTCCCAGGCAGCCTACCCGTACCACGCTGCTTTCTTCGCGCACCACTTCGCTCATGGTGCGCACGTTCGCCCGCGTGATGACGATGCCCTGCTTGTCGAGCTCATCTTCTTCATAGCCGTACAAATCAAAACCCTTGGTGCCGTGGATGATAATATGGTGTGGGCGCAAGTACGGCGAGAGTGCCTGCATCATTTTCCGAAAACTGTTAGATGGCACAATGGGAAAAATCAAGGTGCATTGTTTGGCCAGTTCTTCCACATCCATGGTGGCCCGTACCCTAGGCGATATTTGGGTGCCCAGGTGCCGGTGATTTTTATTGATCTCTTCAACGACTTCGGGCCGACGGCTGAATAGCAATACATCGGAGTTGTATGCCAACAAATTGGCGATTGCGGTACCGAAATAACCGGCGCCTAAAACGCCTACTGGATTGTATGGTGATGCCATGTTTGACTATTTTTCCCGCCGTAGCCTCCCTGTTCTCGCAAAGGCTATGGCGGTTGAGGTTGATTACCCCTTTATAAATTTGATTGCCTGAACCACTATGCCATCGCACAGCACTTCCATAAAACATGGTCCCGGCGGAAGCTCTGCTACGGAAAATTCATTCAGGATATTTGGGTCGAAATTAATGGTTTTTACCGCTCGCCCAGTAGCATTATTAATCCTAGCCGTATAAATTCCTTTCGGCAAATGAGCCCCAAATACTGCCCCCAGGGTGATATGACCCTGGGTGGGGTTGGGAAGCACTCCAAACAAGTTTGTACGGCTTGGAGCCAACGCAATTTCTTTTGACGAAACCAAAGTTTGAAATTCTCCGATACAGTCTGGCGTGAAACACCCGTTGCTGTCCAGTTTTACCAACCACACGTGATCCGTGAAGGGGTCTTCTGGCGGCCTGATCGTATCCCACAGCCAGCCCGTAAAGATCAGGTCGCCGGACAGGTCTTCTGCTCCGCCGTAAAACTCGTAATAAAACCCGCCATCCCTTTTATCTGAGATGATCCGGCTCCATTTACGCTCCCCATCGGGCGAATATCGCCCCACATAGCCCGCATAATAATTTTCTCTTTCCACCTGGTCATACAGATATTCCTCCGCCAGGCCATATTGAATGATGTCCCCGTTGTTGGCCACAAACGAACCTGAGATCGTGAGCTGTTCACCGAAATCCACCTTTTCCCACTCCAACTGCCTACGAATAAACTACCACCAGTCCGCTGTCCCTGGTCGCTTTTGTCGCGCACCAACGGATAGATCTATTATCGTCTTTTGCTGATAATCAAAACGGTTCAGGTAATGCCCCAAGCTGTCAAAAGCGACAACGGCAAAATCATTTCCACGCTCCAGCGTGACGTAGTTCATGTGGAGCAATATGCTGTCGCCCCTGACATGGATGGCATCAAAATGATTGGTGGTGATGGTATCATACAAGATGGATTTCCAAAGGAGCTCGCCCTCGAAATCAAATTTCATCAGGCCGATACAAAAACGGTTGTTGAAACCACAAAGCGCACGAACATGCACCAAATAGCCGTCCGCTAATGCCATAACTTGCTCACCGCTTTCATTCCCGACATCGAGGTCGTATAGTTTGCTCCAATAATCTTGGGCAGGGAGCAGGTTCGTACACAGAAAAAAGAGCAGGATTATGGATATCGGCTTTTTCATAATTTTCATGTTGATACCTAGTAACACATCGTCTATTTCAAATTGTAATCCGGCAAAATTGTTTTTGTCCACATTTCCTTGCCCTGTGCATTGTACACCGTGATCGCTAATTCCCGGGCTGTGCGCGGCCCACTAAACCGGATCATAGAGAAATTATTTTCTGCCACGATGGTGCCGGGCACCCGAAGGTCGTTGGATGTTTTGGTGGCCGCATCACTGAAAGAACCCGCTGTGAGGGAAGAGGAGGTGAGGTCATACATCCAATTGCCTGCTTTGTTTTTGAAGGCGCTAAGCTCGGTGAAATGTTTGTCGCCCGTGAGAAATACCACCCCTTTTATGCCTTCGCGTTCAATTCTGCTGATAATGGAGTCGCGTTCTGCCGGGAAATCGTGAAAGGCTGACTCTTCGTGGTCGTCGGAACTGAGCACTTGTCCACCGATGGCCACAAATTTGAAGGGTGCCCTGCTATTGGTTAAAGAGCCGATCAGCCATTCAATTTGATCCTTGCCCAGGGAAGTGCGCTCGCAGGTGCTGCAGCGGTTGGGCGCCCGATTGTAGCGGTTGTCGAGCAGGAAAAAGTCGGCATCATTGTATTGGAAGCGCGTGGTGCAACCTTTTTGGCCATTGATACCAAAGGTAGGGTTGCCCCAAAAATTGCGGAACACCTCCCAGGCCATTTCCTTGTGTATCCAGGTGCCATCTGAATTGTCGGGGCCATAATCATGGTCGTCCCAAATGGCATAATGGGCGGTAGAGGCGAGTAAAGGCTGTAGCTCGGGCAGTGAACGGGTATGGGTGTAGCGGTATGCCATGCCGGTGTGGGTATTCCAATCGGGTTCCCGGTAGTACACATTGTCGCCCAGCCAAAGCATGAAATCGGGCTTTTGCTCGTATATTTTCGTAAAAATCTGGTAATTGGAGCCGTAGGGCTTGGGACGATCATATTCCGCTTCATTGATAAAATTACAGCTTCCTGTGACAAAAGAAAACGGGGGTGGGTCGGTACGCCATTGCCAGAGCGACTGCGTTTTAAAAGTGGTTGGGTAGGAAAGCTCCACTTTTTTGCCACCGATCATTACTTGGTATTGGTAGCTTTTGCCGGGCTGCACCGCGTTGGCAATACATTTTGCCGTGTATTCAGGGCCATCTGTAAAAACGTTATTGGTCTTAAATTGCTGTGCGGGATTGTCAATATCCCAATAAACGACCTCAACCACTGCACGGCCTTTCGTCTGCACCCAAACAAGTACTTCAAACATATCGACATAACCGATCATGGGGCCGCTTTGCAAGCCTTTTGTGCCCGCAGCAGCGAAAAGATCGTTGCTGGGCGGGTAATGCCCGGGTGGTACACATTGGTTGCCAATCAGTGTAAAAAGCAACAGGAGAATGCCTGCAAATGATTTATTGGAATGCATAACAGACGAATTTCCGGCGAAGGTAGCGATTACCATGAGTCATCCCGAATTTTCAGAATCTGTACTTGTTATTTTTGTAGGGAGGAGTCAGGTGGGGCTGAATTGTACTTACTTATTCGTCAGACCACGAAAAGTGGTCGGACGAGGGCCATTTGGTCTGACGAATTTTCTTCGTCCGACCAATAAATATACACAAACGCCCAAATTTATCCCATATTTTTTCTCTAAAAAAATTCGGGATGACGCATGTTTGACTCATTTTGAAAAAAAAGTTATACGGCCACCCAACCTTTCAGAATCTGTGTGCGTTACTCGATAAAGAATTTAATTTGTCAAAACATTTGGAAGTTACAATAATAAGATGTACTTTTAAACCAAACTAAAAAGGAGGTTTCGCCATGACTACTCGCATCCATCTCACCATTTTCCTCCTGTCCCTCTCTTTTGCCCTTTCGGCTCAGACGGCCAGCAGAACTTTCAACAAATCATTTAATTCGGAAAACCGAGGCACCATCATGCTTGATTTGCCCGGACAAATTGACGTGAAGGCCTGGGACAACGCTTACATTAAAGTGGAGATCGGAGTCGCCATCCCATCCGGTAACGGCTCCATCCTGAACGAGCTGGCCTACATTGGCCGATACAACCTGACATCGCATTCGGAAGGCGATGTGCTTACGATCACAGCGCCCAACCTTCAAAAACAACTAAAGGTTAAGGGAGCGGAACTTAGAGAAGAATTTGTGTTTGTTGTCTTTGTTCCAGAAAACATGAAAATAGAACTGCCAAAGGTTCCTGTAGTGGCAGATTTGAATAAATAATTACCGATAGCACACCCGATCTTTTACTTTCTTACAAATTCCTACGATGCCCTGGTACCGATACCAGGGCATTTTTGTTACTATTGCGCCGAAAAGGGTCTAATAATTCGGCCCTGAACTTCGTTTTCTTTTTCCCCAGAATCCAAATAAACGCCCAGGTGCCAGATAATTATCACATTGTCAAATTGTCACATTACACATTATCACATTGCCTAATTATCACATTAATAACTTATGAAACTGCTCTCAACCATATTGTTTTCCCTTTGCCTGTACACGGCAAATGCACAAATGGAGCGTACCATGTACCAGGTTTTCAACGTGGACTCTGCCAAAACCATAACCCTCGACATTGTTGGTATTTATGAAATTCATACTTGGGCAGGTAGTAGCATCCTGGTGGAGAACAACATTCAAATATGGGATGCTTCCCGTGAAATATTGGGCTATCTGATCAAGAATGGCCGCTATGATGTCACCATGGACTCCACCGCAGGGCCTACGCCAGCGGCGATGAATATTTACACAAAATTTAAGGAGCGCAAGCCGATCAAACGCCCGGACGGGCAGAAATGCCTTGAAATAGCGACCACCAAAATTTTTATCCCGGATGTGTTTTTGGTGTCGGAGGACAAGCGGGTTTTGACGCGGAAGGAAAAAGTGGAAATTAAGCCTGAGTAAGCTGGATTTTGGATTTTAGATATTGGATGCACTGCTATCCACCATCAAAGAGCAGATTTTCATCCAGAATTCCCTAAAAACTATAATCCCAACTCAAGACAAAAAAAGGATTTACAGCCTGTACGGCCGTACTGTTTCGATAAAAAGCGTCCGCAGACACTTGTTCAAATTTTCGGGTGCCAAGCAGGTTGAAAGCTGAAATGTCCAAGTTGCTGTGCCATGCAGGGAACCGAAAATAAGCCACCCCGTCTGCGGCAAAAAAATGGCGATATGGCCTATTTTTGTCCAATTGGTTCGCGGCATGGCGCACGAACAGTTTCAGGTCAAATTTTTTAGAGGGGCGTACCTTGATTTGAAACGTGGAAAACAGATTAGCTGCCCGCAATGACGCTGCGTTTGTAGTTGTGCTGCTTTTTAAGGAAGAAAAACTGCCTCCAGTGTCTAATATGACATTCACCCAAGTATCAAAAGCAGTGCCGAAGCTTAGGTTTAGGTTTTGAACCGTCGTGTTCAGCCTCCGGGGTGCATCACTGTTGATGAGGGCGGTTTCCTGAAACTGAAAAATGCTGGCACCCAATTCAAATCGGCAACTAATGGTGCTCAGAAACCGGCTGACGTTGGTGTGTAAAGCATAAGTACTGCTTTCAACGGGCCTAAACCTTTCTTGTATAGAAAGTACGGGACTGATCTGATACTGCCCCCCAAACTGGTTTTTATTTTGCTTATAGCTCCCGCCAAAATTCCATGAGAATTGCTTTTGCCTGTTGTTGAAAAAATAATTCAGGCCCACAGAACTGCCCGGCATATAGTCTAATGAGGGCAAACCTCGACTGAAGGTTTGATAATTGGTAAAGAGGAAGGCCGGGACCAGGGCCGTGATATTGGGAGGGGTTTGTTGATACATATAGTCAGTGCCAAGTCCCGCTTTTTCATTGAATTTGTAATAAATATTCAAACTTGGTTCTGTGATCAGGTATTTCGTCGTCTCTGAAGCAATGTTGGGTGCGGTGATGTGCAGGGTTTGAAACCGTTCGTACAACTGCCCACGCACCCTCAATTTGCCGAATTCGCGCGAAACCTGTACGCTGGCAAAATAGTTTGGCGACAACAATTGGAAGTCGTTGCGGTATGCAGCGTCGTCTAATATTTTACTTGTACCGGAAGGGTTTTCGAGCCTGATATCGGACGTTATCTTCCCGGCATTCCCCACAATGCCTGTTTCCGCGACCCATTGAAACCTTTTATAGTTTGAAAGAATCCGGGCGAAAATCAGGTTTTTACTTTGGCGCTGCCCTACATTTTGGAATAAATTGGTAAAGGTAGAATCCAAGCCAAAATACGAGGGGTACCCACTATAATTCGGGTTCAAAAGCGCATTACCACTATACCAAGCCGACTTGCCGATCAATTGAAAGGCTGTCTTGTCATTGATTTTATACGTGTATTCCAGAGCGGCGAAAGCCTCTTTGGTCTTATGGTCGTTCAGGTTTGTAACCCAAGTGTCGGGATTGCCTGTTTGGCTGCGCAACAATTGAAAGCTGCCCCCAACAGGCATGTCGCTGATTTTGATAAAACTCCTGATCGCATGTTTCTTGTTGGGCGCGAAAAATTCAAATTCTGTTTGAAGGACTCGGGATGCCAAACGCTGTGTTGTTTCTTTGTTTTCTATAATATCCAGCACACTTGACTCCAGCAGTATCCGTGTCGCATTTGTCGTTTCCTGCCGCAACTTGTCCTTACCAGCCCAGGCAGAAAATTTCACCTTGAATTGTGGTGTAATGGGAATTACCTCCCCGAGGTAAATCATGCCACTGCGGTTGGTGTTGGTGTATTCAATTGGCAAGCCCACCCTTTCCATTGGTGGGATTTGTACCAAGCCATTGGCTCGAAGTGGATTGCTTTGGAGCTCTTGTTTGTCAGGCTCGAAATACGAACCTGTGCCTGGAAAGCCCAAACTTTGGGAAGCTGTTTTCCCGGTGTTGTTGCCCGTACTGATCAGGTAGGCTTTATCCTTCCTGCTCAAGGAAAAAAGGTTGGTATGCCCTCGCGCTTTCCAACCATCTCCGTAACCGATTCCGCCGGTCACACTCCCGGAGAGGGCTCGTTTCCGTTCGGGTTTGATTTTGAGGTTCATCACCATGCGATCCGTTTTTCGGATACTGCTGAGTACCGGGTTTTCCTCGTAACGGTCAATCACCTGTACTTTTGATATCATGTCGGCGCGCACATTTCGCGTGGCGATCTGGTAGTTTTGGCTAAACAGGTCATCGCCCTCGATTAGTACCCGCTCCACCGCTTTGCCATTATAGCTGATTTGCCCGCCCTCGCTCACTTGTACACCGGGCAATTTTTTCAAAAGGTCTTCTACCGAAAATTCTGTACTGTCGGAGAAGGAGGCTGCGTTGAACTCCGTCGTGTCATTGCGTACTATAACAGGGAGCGTTTTTGCCCGAATCACCACTTCTTGCAGCACGGTAGCGGCAAGCGCAAAGTCAACAGTAAGTGGGATTGCGCCAACGGATATCTTTTGGGCTGTTGTTCGGTACCCCAAGCTTCTGGCAGTGAGGGTGATGCTGTCGCAGTCGGTGTTCAGGTTCAGTTGGAAGGCTCCGTTGTCGTTTGTTGTGGTATAGGCCAATACCAGCTCGTCACGGCAACTGGTAGCTACAACACTGGCGTAGGGGACGGCCGCACCCATGGAGTCCCGAACAAAGCCGCTGATTTTTTGGGCAGGGAGCAGGAAAGTGTAAAAGAGGAAAAGGAGCA
This sequence comes from Chitinophagales bacterium, assembly GCA_038246345.1. Taxonomy (GTDB): domain Bacteria; phylum Bacteroidota; class Bacteroidia; order Chitinophagales; family Saprospiraceae; genus M3007. The sequence continues at coordinate 12,600 of JBBRWA010000003.1, read as the reverse complement.
GGGTTATTACCTTTTGAAGGCACATGTTGGGTGGCTAATTTTCATTTAATTCGATAAATTCCATGCGAGCTGTGAGTACTTCGACACCTTTGGCGGCCCACTCTTTTACGAGATTTCCATAAAACACTCTTTCGCCAATGATAAACTCCGCATAGCTCATATTCATTTGTTTCCCGCTTGGCAACCGGATTATGCCTGGGGTATTTTGGCCTATTTCAAGCGTAGAAAAAAGGAATTTCACTTTCCCGTCTAACGATGTTGCTTCTAAGATCAAGCCAGGAAGCCCACCCAGCTTAAAGGGGCCGCTTGGGATGGGGATGTCAACAGCATACCATGCCTCGTACTCCCGCCCCCTGAAAACGCCAGTTGCTCTTCGACATTCATATATTTCAAAGCGTTTTCGCTCAGGCTGTAATACCCAATCAATTGTCCCGGATGTATCGGAAAGGATGCAATGGCTGCGTGACTGGCGGCAATCAATTTTGCAGACAATCCGGCGTTCTGCATGAAATTTGTAGATCGGAAACCCTTCCTTGTCGCCAATTATGGTTACAGGAAAAGCGTATTCCGGGTTACTAAAAGAGGTATCACTGACAGGGGCTCCATGCTGTACATATACGGAGCCTTGGTTGTTAAACAAGAGCGAAGCATAACCATTGTTTTGCGCGTCACCCTGGGTATCAACCTGTTGTAGATAAACAACCCTGCCCGTTGGCAAGCTGTCCTTTTGCGCGAGAAGTATGGCCGCATGTAGGCATAAGAAGTGAATCAATATGGCAGATTTCATGTTAGATAATTTTGATTTGGGAAAAATACCAAGTTCGGCATGTCATCACAATACAGCCGAGCTTGGTTATTACCTTGTGAGGGCACATGATGGGTGGCTAATTTTCATTTAACTCGATAAATTCGTCGCGGGAGACCTTAAGCTCAGATCCTTTAGCGGCCGCTTCTTTTTCCATATTTTTCATGAATTTTATTTCGCCTTGTATGAAATCGGCATAGCTCATATTCATTTGCTTCCCGGTTGGCAATCGGATTACGCCTGGCGTATTTTGACCTATTACAAGCGTAGAAAAAAGGAATTTCACTTTTCCATCCAATGATGTTGCTTCTAAGATCAGACCAGGAAGCCCACCCAGCTTAAAGGGGCCGCTTGAGATGGGGATATCAACGGCATACCAAGCCTCGTACTCCCGCCCCCTGAAAACACCGGTTGCTCTTCGACATTCATAAATGCCAAAGCGTTTTCGCTCAGGCTGTAATACCCAATCAATGGTCCCGAATGTATCGGAAAGGATGCAATGGCTGCGTGACTGGCGGCAATCAATTTTGCAGATAATCCGGCGTTCTGCATGATATTTGTAGATTGGAAACCCTTCCTTGTCGCCAAATATGGTTACCGGAAAAACGTATTCAGGATTACTAAATGAGGTGTCGCTGGTAGGAGCTTCATGTTGTACATATACAGAGCCTTGGTTGTTAAACAAGAGCGAAGCATAACCATTGTTTTGCGCATCTCCATGGGTATCAACCTGTTGTAAATAAACAACCCTGCCCGTTGGCAAGCTGTCCATTTGCGCGAGAAGTATGGCCGCATGTAGGCATAAGAAGTGAATCAATATGGTAGATTTCATGTTAGATAATTTTGATTTGGGAAAAATACCAAGCTCGGCATGTCGTCACGATACAGCCGAGCTTGGCAGTTGGTGTATTACCTATTATTTAGGCCCAGAGCCAATAACATAGCAACAGTCTGGTGAAGCGTTGCAAAGAATGGCAAGTAAGACATCTGCTTTGTTTGCGCAATCCTCATTACTGCAATCACAAACCAAACAGAAGGTTTGACCATGGCATGCCGCGCACACATAACATGGGGCGCAATCCAAATCAGCCAAAAGCTCAGATTTGGCACCTTGTATGTCAATACCAGGCAGTGGCAATGTGTTGTTTGCATACATAATCGTAGCACAAAATGCTAAAGCTAAACACAAAGACAATTTTTTCATATTTTATTGTTTAGGAAATTATGCCTAATCTAACCGCTTTTCGGCATACGCGCCCTACTTCTTGGGTGGTTTCAGGATAGCCCACAGTTGCAACTACCCACAAATTTATTCCCACCCACTCCAATTTTCTTGGAGTGCCTAAATTTATTCACTTTCCTCTTGGCGATACCCAATTTCCAAGATAACAGGCTGCTCGTATTCATAACGCCCTGCCTGCTTGCAATACCGAATGGGCGCGCCCATTGATTTTAACAAATCGAGGTTGTAATAAAGCAACGATTCAGAAATCCCCAAGCGGGCTGCGAATTCTTTTGGGTTTCCGGTGGCTTTGAGCCGAATAAGCTGATCCATCCGTTCTAAGCGGTTTAAAATATCAAGGGCTCTCATAGTAGTATTTTGCGTGTACAGAAAAAGCAAAAAGGGCTTGTAGCAGAGCACAAGCATTTTCAAGCGTTTCAAAGAACGATAATCGAAAAGAAGGTAAGGCCAGTCTGGGATGGCAACCAATTAGCTTCAAGTAAGGGGGAAAATAATCGCGCGGGGGGGCGGCTGCATCATACAAGTCGTTTTAGTAGAAGTATGATGCAAAGGTCGCCTCAAAACTTGCTCTATGCAAGGACAGTTTGGGCAATTTCAATACATGCAGAAAGTTGGGTGCCGGATGCTCCTCTATTCCGTAACCGGGTAGCGGTACATCCAGCACCCATTTTCACTGCAATTTAAAGTTGAATGTAATGGTGCCGCATTCCTGGGAAGCCTGGGAGGCTCCGAATCGGTAAGCTTTGGCAGCAGCGACGGCTTTGTTTTTTAGTTCACTGTCGCTGGTAGTAGAGCCGCTGAGCCGATAGTCAGCACTGGTAACGCGGCCGTTTGAATCGACACATACGGCAACAACGACACGTCCCTGTTTTTGGGAGTTGTCGGTGATGCTGCCGCGACTTACAACCTTCCGGCCACCAATTCCGCCGCCAACGGAGGCACCGGTTCCGGTGCCATCGCCGCCGCCAGTGCCGCCACCAGTGCCGCTACTTTTTCCAAACGGATTGTCGCCGGTGCCACCCGTGACACCGCCATTGCCTGGTTTTCCGCCGCCGCCAGCACCACTACCAGTGCTATTGGGCTTTCCAAAGGCGCTTCCGGCATTATTTTTTACTTGATTCTTTCGCGCTTCTTCAGCGCGTGCGGCTTCCGCAGCAGCCTGACGTTGGCGCTCGGCCTCTGCCTGGCGGGCATTCTCCTGCCGATTTGCTTCATCGCGTTGCTTGCGCTCATTTTCCTTTTGTTGCCGCACGGCAGCAACATTGGGGTCTTCAGACGTCGCAGTTGGCGGCGGCGGGGTTACAGGTTTTGTCGATGGCGTTGGTACCGGATCAGGCGTTGAAGGCGCCGAAGTGGTAGGTACCGCAGCAGGTTGTTCACCCAGTGGGGTATAATCGTCGTTCATGCCTTTGTCGGGCTCGCCGGCAGCAGCATTGTCGCCGCCGCCGCCCCATTCAATGGTGATGGGGGGTACTTGGGCACTTTCCTCCTTTTTGGCGAAAGTGTATAGAAACATCATAAGTACCAGCAACACATGAAATATCATGCTTATTAAAAAGCTTTTCGTGCGGTTCTCTTGTTCATAAACTGCGGTTTTCATAACATCTTTGTTTAGCTATAATGATGTTTGAAGAAAGTATTTTGCACAAACCAACCCCTATTTTTCTCCCTGATCCGGATTGGTGGCCAATATTGTCTTCACTTTCAGGCGGTTGGCAATATCCAGGATAAATACTACAGCTTCCACCGTAGCAGCTTTGTCGGCAGCAACGGTGATGGTTGTTGCATTTGGATCTTTATTTTCAGCCTTGATGCGCGAGCGAAGGGCAGCCTCCAGCTTTGATTTATCAACCCCTGTTCTGTCAATATAAAAAGTGCCATCGGCTTTCACAGACACTGACAGTGCAGGCGAAGCCATTGATTTGGAGGTGCTTGAAGGCAATTGCAGGTTCAGGGCATTGGGTGTGACGAAATTGGAAGTCAACATGAAAAACATCAGAAGCAGGAAGATCACGTCGATCATGGCTGCAAGGCTGAATTCAGGTTCGACTCGTTGACGGCGTTTGAGTCCCATCTTTTATTTTTTTAATTATTAACGAGAAGGCTCTTGCAAAAGATCCATGAATTGTACCGCTGTGTTTTCCATTTTGAAAATAACCTTGTCGAGGTTGTTTACCAAAACGTTGTAGCCTGCCATGGCAATGATGGATACAAACAGGCCCGCAGCTGTTGCCGTAAGGGCGTGATAAATACCATTAGAAAGGGTAGAAGGCTTGATAACATCCGCCACAGCCATGTCCTGGAAGGCGATGATCAGACCGATTACCGTACCCAAAAGACCAATCATGGGTGCAATACCGGAGATAGACGCCAGGGTAGAAAGGTTCTTTTCCAACTTGAGCAATTCGAGGTTGCCCACATTTTCGATGGACTTATTAATATCATCAAGCGGCTTGCCGATGCGGTCAAGTCCTTTTTCTACCATGCGGGTCATGGGGGCATCAACGCTCTGGCACAATGCTTTGGCAGCCTGCAGGTTGCCGCTTTCCACGCTGGCGCGGATGCTGTTCATAAAGTTATGGTCAACTTGACCAGCCCGGGTAAGGGTAAGATAGCGTTCAAAAATGATGTAAACGGCTACGATGGAAAGCACCAAAAGAGTACCGATTACAACCAAACCAGAGGTGCTGCTTCCCAGTACAATATCGAGCAAGGATTGCGATTCAGCAGTTTTGGTGGTTGCTGGCACCGTAGTGGGAGCTTGAAGAAAGAAGAATGCGCTCAGAAAGGCGTGGAGTGTCATAAAGATGTCGTGCTGTTGTAGGTGAAACTGATTGTTTCTTTTTCAAAATTGCGAACGCCAAAAGTATATCATTTTGTATCCGTGCAAGCATTTTCCTTAACATTTTTACCCCGTTTTGAAGATTTGCAGTATAAATGACAAACGCGAGTGGCTGAAAATGAGTGTTTTACAAAACTGTTCTTTCAATTCTGCATGACTAAACGATGCTTGGCACCTCCTTATTCCGCCCCTACTATTAATGATTACGGATGCTTGACGTACGGGTTACTGCCATGTCCACACGCAGCAGTTGTGCAGTATACCCTACCAGGAACGGCGCTGGCCCGCAAAGGCAACAATCGCCTAAAAAACCTGTTATTGCTAGGTAAGTGCCTGTTTTCTCCGCTTACTGTTGCAATTTTGCCCTTTATATTTTTCAAAAAAACGCATGCTATGAAATCACCATTGAAATATCTACTGCTGACAGTTTTATTAAGCACAACTTGCCAGGCCATAATGGCTCAAATGAACGACGGTGCACAATTTGGAATAATGGCTGGCATCAACGGTGCCAATCTTTATGATGACGCCCGGGCCAGCGATAAAAAAACGCGGATAGGGTACACTGCGGGCATTTTTGGGCAATTTCCGATAGTAAAGGGAAGGTTTTCTATCCGCCCGGAATTACTTTTCTCTGCCAAAGGCGCCGCGTTTGATTTTACCAGCGGTTCACGCCCCGACGTTAAATTGAGCTATGTGGAGCTGCCCCTTTCCCTGCAATGGCATATATTCGGTTTCTTCAATCTACACGCCGGCATGTACGCCGCTTTGTTGGCCGATTCAGAAGGCAAGATTAAGGACGCCAATGGCAATCCGATTACCATAAAATTAAACAAAGGCGATTACAGCAACATCGACTACGGCTACCAGTTGGGCACTGGCCTTGACTTGGGCAACTTGGGTATCCATTTCCGGGTAGCCCGCGGCCTCAAAGAAGTAGCAGATAAAGGCTCCGTTCAAGCCTACCTTGGCAACTTGAAAAACGCCACCTGGTCGCTCACGCTGGGTTGGGCATTCTAACATTTGCCAGGACTGAATTCATTCATAATACATCCATCAATTTCCTCGAATGGCTCGAATTGAAACCGATATTCTCGTGCTGGGATCTGGCATCGCTGGCCTAACCTTTGCGATCAAAACTGCGAAGCAGCTCCCCGAAAGCAAAATTCTGGTACTGACCAAAACCGTAGAAGGCGAAAGCAATACCCGCTATGCACAGGGAGGCGTGGCTGCCGTTTGGGATCTAGATAAAGATAACTTTGAAAAACATATTGCCGACACGCTTGATGCCGGAGATGGGCTTTGCAACGAGGCCATTGTGCGCATCGTCGTAGAAGAAGGCCCTGATCGGGTACGCGAGATCATTGAATGGGGTGCAAAGTTTGACAAGAGTAAAAAAACGGACACTTACGACCTGGCGCGTGAAGGCGGACACTCGGAGCACCGGATACTCCATTACAAGGACCTTACCGGATGGGAAATTCAGCGCACGCTGATGGAAGAAGCCAAGCGCTATCCAAACATCAAGGTGCTGGAGCATTATTTCGCGCTCGATTTTATTACCCAGCACCATTTGGGCCACATGGTGATTCGGGTCACGCCCGGCATTGAGTGTTACGGCTGTTATGCCCTCAACAAAGAAACCGGGTCGATTGAAACCATCCTCAGCCGGGCGACTATTTGTTGCACCGGCGGTGGCGGGCAGGTGTACAAGGCTACCACCAACCCGATTATTGCCACTGGGGACGGCGTTGCCATGGCCTATCGCGCCAAAGCACGGGTGGACAGTATGGAGTTCATGCAATTTCATCCGACGGCTTTGTACAATCCGAATGGTGAAAACCCTTCCTTTCTGGTGTCTGAAGCGGTGCGTGGCCACGGCGGCATCCTGAAAACGGCAGAAGGCGCGGAGTTTATGCAACACTACGATCCCCGCCTTTCCCTGGCACCCCGTGATATTGTAGCGCGGGCCATCGACGCTGAAATGAAAAAGCGCGGTACCGATTGTATGTACCTCGATTGCCGCCACCTCGACGAAAAGGATTTCCTGGAACATTTCCCCACCATCCATGAAAAATGTATGTCCATTGGCATAAACCCTATGAAAGATTTGATTCCCGTGGTGCCTGCCTGTCATTATATGTGTGGCGGTATTCTGGTGGATGAATTTGGGCAAAGCAGTATCAAACGTTTGTATGCTGCCGGAGAATGCAGCAGCACTGGATTGCATGGCGCAAATCGTCTGGCATCCAACTCTTTGCTCGAAGGCATGGTCTTCGCCCACCGGATTGCCGAGGACGTGTGTGAAAAAATTGACGGATGGAGCTTGAAAGAAAACGTGCCAGATTGGAATGCCGAAGGCACCACGCATCCACAAGAGATGGTGCTGATAACCCAGGGCATTAAGGAGCTCAAAGAGGTCATGTCCTACTACGTTGGTATAGTCCGCTCCAATTTGCGTTTGAAACGCGCCCTCGACCGGTTATATCTATTGTATGAAGAAACGGAAGAGCTGTACCGCACCAGCACCATTTCACCGCAGTTGATGGACTTGCGCAACTTGATCACGATTGCCTACCTCATCACGCGCTCGGCGGCACATCGCCGCGAAAGCCGGGGCTTGCACTTTACCACCGACTATCCGGGGCAGTTGGATTTCAAGGAGTTTTCGATTTTGTAACTATTGCCAAGCGCCCTTCGTGGTGTTTTCACCACAAAGGAAACAGGCTTCCTCATGACTGTAAAGCAATGCAAAGCCTCCTCTTTCCCTGACTTGTCGTGCTTGTAAGCATCCGTCCAAGTAAAGTGCGCTGAAAGCACAAATGCAGCATCATCCTGTTATGCTTTTCCACTAGTAATGGATTATGCCCACCTTTTTTAACACTGTGGGGTTGATCCCATCACTTATTTGGATAAAATAATAGCCGTTCGGGTAATTCGCTACGGGTAAAACATAGTTTGTGCTGCCCGCAGGAATGGAATGAACTGCCAGCACTTGGCCCAATCCATTGATAACCCTGATTTTAGTTTCGGCCATAACAGGCTGAAAAAAGGTAATAACCACTTCTGTTTGGGCAGGGTTTGGATAAATGGCTACACCACCAACGCCCTCTGCCAGTTCCTTCACCCCAACGCTTCCGATGGTATCACAAGGAGAATCCTCCCATTCCCAGAGCCGGTAAAAAGGTACATTGGGCAGCAAAAAGTTGTTGAACACGGGCAGATAGATGGAGTGTTGCTGCACATTACAGGCAAGCCCGGGCAAGTCGGGCTGCTCGATGCGGTGGAGGTAGCGTGAGTTGTAGTTCGACACACAGATATAAATCTTGTTGTCGGGCGCCAGCAAGGGATAAAAAAAACGCGTGGGAAACCCAAGGTCGCCGGCAAATCCATCATATACTGCCACCACTTGCTCGGAAGCGATAATATCGGGAGCTTGCAGGTCATATTGGAAAAGGCTGTCCCATCGCGTGACGTACATAAAGCGGGAAGAAGGCGAAAATGCCACCCCACCGGGTCTCCCATTCAGACCGCCTAGATCGTAAGTTTTGAAAACACGGTCGCTGAGCAAGCCGGAACACCTGTCGAAGCGATAGAGTTCGATGGTTGCAAAGGAAGAATCTGGAATGATACCATGCCAGTTAAACCGCGCGTACCATTGGCCATTTGGGGAAAAGCAGGTATGCCCCAAGCCCAGGTCTGTGGCTGGGATGTCTTGTTTTCCCTCCTTATGCAGCCCCTGCGGTGTGAGCAAATAACGGTAGAAGCGATGGCCCAGGTAATAGGGCGCGAGCAACCACCAGTCCCGGCCGTTGCCGTGGCGCACGGCATTGATTTGGGTTGGTAAAAGCGTATCATTGCCCACAAGTACATTTCGCTGGGTCACTTTTCCTAATCCTCCGTTCAAAGCCATATCTGCAATGGCATATTGTAATTTAATATAACCAAGGGTTGCGCCGCTTGGAGGGTAAACCACTTTTGGAACACCGTAAATGTGGATAATTTTGGTTTGTGATGCTGGTAATGGCAGTAATAGATAACCTTGAAGATAAGGAACGCCCCCTTCATAGTCTGCATTTGGATAAAAATTTTCTCCGTTAGTTATTATTTCATAATTAGCACCATATATATTTTCTCCGTTTGAAAGGCATAGGAAATGGCCTGATGAATCGCTTATACTTGAATTGCTTATATCGTAAGGCAAATCCTTATTAACATAAGTGATCGAAAAAGTGTCCGTTGAAAAATCCATTCGACAGGCTCTGTAAACACTGTCGGGCGAGCCAAAATTGCCTCCAAGAAACCAGGAATAATCTTCCTTTTGAGCTGATGATGAATGCTGGAAAATGAAAAGGTAGGTGATGAGTAAAAATGCCTTTTGCATGACGTATATAAACGTAAAAGCAGCCTACAAGGTGGTACTTGCAGGCTGCCGAATGAAAAGTTTAATTAGTGGAGTATGCTCAGTTTTTGTTTCCAGGGTTGACGGCCTGTTTCTGAAACACTGATGATGTAATTACCATTCGGATAATTGGACACTGGCAATACAATGTCCGTACTACCTGTTGGAATGGAAGCCGTTGATACTATGCGCCCCATCATGTTGAAAACCATGATTTTGCATTCTGATAATGCTGGCTGTGAAAGCGCAATAACCACTTCCGTTTGGGCAGGGTTGGGGTATGCTGAAATATCCCGTTCCTGAATTATTGCATTCCCGCTGCGAGCCCCTACAAAAGCACAATCCGTATTCCAGGCTGGCACTCTGTAATTTTCTTGTAAAAACCGGGCAGTGTAAACAGCATCACCAGCCAATTGCGGACATCGGGCAGCAATATCATCTATGGCGACCTTTTCTGATGCGCTGAAATCCCAGTTGTTTTGCGTGAGAGCAGCTAGGTAGATTTGGTTTATGGATTTTTCATAAGCCTGATAATCAGCCTGTGTTGAAATAGAGCTGTTGAGCGCAGCCAAATCGGCTAACTTTTGTGCGGGGTCGGCAGTTATGGTCGGGTCATATAGGTTTGCAATCCCTGCTTCAATCGTATGAAATTTTCCAATATTGCCATTTTGAGCCGCATTGAAGAATGTAGATGCCTGAGTATTTTCCAACAGTGCCGGATTTGCGAGCAGCTTGGCAAACAGGTTGCGCTGAGCGCCCCAGTGCAGGGTGCTGTAGCTTACATCTGCCAATGTGGCCATCGCCCAATGATCGTTCCCGGTAAGCTCATTTTCACTGTTGCCTGAAAAACCGTTGCCACATGCTGAATTGCAGGTTAGCTCAGTACCTGTAGGTGTGCTGAACCAATCACTTGGGTTGCCGCCAGTTACAAATATCTTATTTAAGCCATTAGGAATAAGAGTTGGATTAACTCTATACCTAAGGGCCGCAGCACTAAAAGGATTCCCATTAAAATACCCATCCCATGTCGTACCTGCCCCACTCCAATCATTTCCATTATGGAACTGAGCTGCACTACTACTCACCACCATATCATAATACAAGCCCTCCACATGTTGCCCATAAATCGAAGTTTGAATAATACAGTCTTCTACCGGGCCGAGGAAATACAGGCCCTTAGTCGATTTTGTCATAATGTTGCAGCACAAATCGACATCCATCATCGCGTTTTCAATGCTGATCGCACGATCCATGACATTGGGGCCTCCGTCTATCGAGTTATCGCTCACTCTAAGGTGTGGGGTGCCAACTGCCTTAATGCCAAATACCATGTCGCCAAAACCGCCGCCGGGTGAAGCGATCACGGTATTGCGGGATATTGTGTTTTCAAACTTACAGTTATTAAGATAAATCGCTCCAGGTGGGGTGCCTGCAATCACTTCTTTAGAATTTACAATGCGGTTAAAATCCACCACAACAATGGCTTTTAATACGCTGACTATTTCAACGCCATAATGGCCAAACCCTGTTGAAGCAATCTCGGTCCCAATGAAATTGTGGTAAACAGTTACCGTGCCGTCGCCTAAAGCTGATGTGATGCGAACGCCTGTTTCCGAATAGGAATTGATGGTATTGTCTGCAATGCGGATGTTGCCATTACAGGCAATCCCAGGGTTTGGCAATGTTGCGGTGAGGTGATTTTTTATGTTAATGGCTGTTTTGGTAGCCCTTATCAAGCAATTGTGGATATTTAAGGCGTATCGTGCTCCGTCGCTTGTAACGCCCCGCTCGCCTGAAAATATTACATCTTTCATCTCAATACAGGAAGAGGCAGGAACGGGCAATATGTCGAGCCCTCTGGCGAGGTTTGTCATCTGGCCTCCAGCAATGAGAATATTTTGGCTGTTATTCAATGTAATGCCAGTACCGAAAGCTGTACCTGTTCTTTGGTAGGTGTTGTAGCCAACAGTTACGTCTCTTCCCGTAATATATATGGCCGAACTGGAGTTGCTATTAAAAATGTTGCCAGAAACTGTGTGGTTCAGCGGGTTTTGTTGCCCCCAAATTTTTATCCCTCTGGTACAGGTGTTAAAGATGTTGTTGGTAACCCTGAATGTCGTATTTGCAAAAGTATTGATGGCATATAGGCCATTGTTGAAAGTGCAATGATCTGCTAAAATAGTGCCGCCACTCTGTACCCGTATGCCGTACCAATCGTCAGTGGGGTTACATCCTCGGAATGTAGTACCAGCAGCGGCATTTAAGGTTCTGCCTGCATTGACGATTATTTCCGACGCGGCGGTCGTTAAGTAAACAGTGGCACCATTGATCAGCCAAGAGCCTGCATCAACGGTAAATGTGCCCGTAACCATTATGGTCTGCCCTGCTGTAAGGTTGGCTACCCCGGCCGGAGCGCCTGAAAGGTTCGGGATGCCTACCCCACTGCCGACGTTGTAGGTCGTAATTGGGCATTGCGCCCATCCAGGCAAGGTTGCGATTTGAAAAAGGATACACATGGCCAATATCCTAAGAAAGGTTTGCCCCCCCCCCATAGTGGCAGGCAGGAACTTCGTGGTTTGTGGCAAGCCAGCGCTAAGCATGACTGAAATTGGATTTTTCATATTGGGTAAAAGTTTAAGTGAGAAAATCGGTTTCTAAAAAAGAGATATCCTCTTTCAATTGTAAATGTACGATATAATTATAATAACTAAAAAGGACATAACTGGCTCATTCAATACATGCAGACTGAAATCTTTGTCGCCTACCTCATTACGCGCTCTGCGGCACATCGCCGGGAAAGCCGGGCTTGTTCTTTCCACCCGATTATTCGGAGCAATTGGATTTCCGCCCCTCGTAGTGTTTTCACCACGAAGGAAACAGGCTTCCTCATGACTGTAAGCAATGTACCGCGCCATTCCTTCGCGGTGAAAACACCACGAAGGGCGCTTGGCATTGATGAGGCGGTAGCGTATGGATGGTTATTCCATGTAGGACAGAAAGTTTCATTAGAAAAACCGCCCTGATTACGTTTAAATCAAGGTTTAAGTTTTTTTTCAAAAAAAATGCAAAAAGGCTTGGTGGATCGTTAATCCTAAAGTTACCTTTGCCGCCCCTAACAAACAATACATGATTTCGATTAATCCTTTTTCGATTGGATTATTGACATAAAGAGTTCATTGACATGCTGGGAGAGAGAGAAAAAGAGAGGTAGTAAAGTAGTAGAATTGCGTTAAGGAATAATGTTCACATATTAGTATGTGGGCCAAGGATAGGAAGCGAATAAGAGCGTGCGGGGAATGCCTTGGCTC
>JBBRWA010000002.1:0-53410 GCA_038246345.1 Chitinophagales bacterium | reverse complement strand
GGGTGGTTCCATAGTACGAATCCTGGTCGTGCAGGTTCCAAGAGGCATCAAGCATTACGCGCCGGGCAGCAATTGGCAGTTGGTATTTGCTGAGCAATTCAGCACGCCGGGTGAAAATGCTTTCTCCGTAAATGCTGTCGGAACCGCGCCAGCGAGGCTCCCATTGCAGTTCGCCGCCCCAGCGGTTTTCATGTACATAGCGGGCAGCAATAGAGGCTGCCCTGTTATCTTTTCGCACAAAACTCCACTTATTGAAGAGCGAAACCCGGTCTTGCAGGGTTACGTCCGTGAAATTGTCGCCGTTGATGTCAAGGCGGTTCTGGAACCTGAAATAGTTGACGCCCAATAAACTTCGAGCCCTGCCGATGCGGGCCGTGGCAGCGATATCAGCGTTGAGCTCCCCAATGGATGTGGCGAATACATCTGCGAAGAATCGCGGCGCCGTAAGGGCATTTTTGGTAATGACATTGACCATGCCGCCCACAGCCTCCGAGCCGTATAAGGTGCTTGCGGGCCCTTTTACTACCTCGATGCGTTCCACCAGTCCATTGGGAATCCCACTCAGCCCATACACCGTGGAAAGTCCGCTAACGATGGGCATCCCGTCTATCGTAATCATGGTGTAAGGCCCTTCCATGCCATTGATGTGAATATCACCGGTGTTGCAAACGCTGCAATTGAGCTGCGGCCGAACGCCGTTGACGGCCGTTAGGGCTTCAAAAATCGTGGGCGATGCATTTTTTTGAAAAAAACGGGGTGTGTAAATTTCCACCGGAATCGGCGAGGCATCTTTGGAAACCTCTTTCATGGTGGCGGAAATGGTGACGGTTCCGAGGGCATTTTCGGCGGGCAACAGCAGAATGGTCTGTGCCGGGTCAACCAAGGTGCCTACCCAATCGTTGTAGCCAATGCAGCGCACCGTGACTTTTGAGCGTAACTTTTGGTAAGCAGCGGGCAATTGGAAGTGCCCTGCATTATCAGTGTAAACGCCGCCTGGCATTCCTGCTGCCACCACAGTGGCCGCTACGACGGCTTCACGGCTGACAGCATCGAGTACTTGACCGGAATATTTGGCCTGAAGCTGTCCGAAAGTGCCAAGAGCCAGTAATTGCAAGGAAATAAGAAGTGGCAGTTTTTTCATATTGATCCAAAGTAGTTTGAAAACAAAAATAGCGCGCAGGTCAAAGCACTGTTCGAGAATACTTTTGTTACCCTAATTTGAATGCAAAGATAATTAAATTTTATTTTTAGACAAGTCTAAAAATATCAAAACCCTGTTTTGGCTAATACCATTTGCTTCTCCCGGCAATTGACCCAGCATTGATGCTTTGAATGGTACGATAGAAATGCCCTTGAGCCCCAGTTATCTGTTAACCCCAAAACCATCGTTGGCATATAAAGGATAGGCCACCTTAAAGCCACAGGTGTCCAGGGTTTGCGATTCGATTTTATCTGCTGCGAAAATAAGAAAGACGCGTACCAATAATGAGTATTTCATGCGGAAAGAGTTTTAGACTGAGTAACTTTATGTCAATGGTGTATCGGCTTACAATTGGATAAAAGTCTCAAATAATACAGCGATTTAGCGTCTTTTCCGCTTGCATCGCAGTATGATTTATCATTTTGAAACATATCCCAATTTGAATCCGCTTACTTTTGCGAACATTTGCAACCCCTAGAACTCACCAGACTGTAGCATGAAAGAACAAATCCAACGCCTCGCCCAGCAATACCATGCCGAAGTGGTAGCCAACCGCCGCCACCTTCACGCCAACCCGGAGCTGTCGTTCCAGGAAGTGAAAACAGGACAATTTGTCGCCGCCCAACTCGCCGCCATGGGCGTGGCGTACCAGCATGGTATTGCTGATAATGGCGTAGTGGCCCTTATAAAAGGCAATAACCCGCGCAAACGCGTCATCGCGCTGCGCGGCGACATGGACGCGCTGCCCATTCTTGAGGCCAACAATGTTCCGTACAAGTCTCAGAATGAAGGCGTAATGCATGCCTGCGGCCATGACGTACATACCTCCTCCCTGCTGGGTACGGTCAGGATCTTACATGAGTTGCGCGACAAATTTGAAGGCACCGTCAAGTGCATTTTTCAGCCCGGAGAAGAGAAGCTACCCGGTGGTGCCAGCATCATGATCAAGGAAGGTGTACTGCTAAAACCCAAACCGCAAAGCATTTTCGGCCAGCACGTGCACCCACCCCTCCGCGCAGGCATGATCGGCCTTTGCCCAGGCATCTACATGGCTTCTGCCGATGAAATATATGTGACCGTAAAAGGCCGAGGTGGCCACGGCGCCATGCCGCAAGAATGTATAGACCCGGTGATGATAACGGCGCAAATACTCGTTGCCTTACAACAAATCGTGAGCCGCTACGGCGATCCCGGCATTCCGTCAGTACTCACTTTCGGGAAAATGAACACGACTGGCGGTGCCACCAACATCATTCCAAACGAAGTGAAACTGGAAGGCACCTTCCGTACCATGAACGAAAAATGGCGAATGGATGCCCACAAACGCATGAAAAAAATAGCGGAAAGCATGGCTAAAAGCATGGGCGGCGCCTGCGATTTTAACATCATAAAAGGATATCCGGTGCTGCACAACAACGAAAAACTCACCGCCCGCACCAAGAAATGGGCCATTGAATTCCTCGGCAAAGACAAGGTGGTAGACCTCCCCAAACGCATGACCGCCGAAGATTTCGCCTATTTCTCCCAGGTGATGCCTGCCTGCTTTTACCGACTCGGCACCGGCAATCCGGAGCGTGGCATTACCGCGCCCATTCACACCGATACTTTTGATATCGATGAATCGGCTTTGGAAACAGGGGTGGGGCTGATGGCTTGGTTGGCGGTGCAGGAGTTGGGCACACGTTGAAAACGGGGTTTCAGGTTTCAAGTTTCAAGGTTTCAGGTTTCAAGGTTTCAGGTTTCAGGTTTACGCGATCTGTTGTTAATTTTGAAATACACTTTCAAGGCCACGAACAAATCGCGTAAACCTGAAACCTGAAACCTTGAAACCTGAAACCTTGAAACCTGAAACCCTTTTTCAAGGTAATTAGCTGAAACAACCCTTTGTTTGCTTTCGCACCCATCCCAAGCGAACGTGTCATTCCGAGTGAAGCGAGGAACCTGATAATTACGCCTTGCTATTCCACAGGTTCCTCGCTTCGCTCGGAATGACACGCTCGCTTAGGCATTGTGCGCTTACTTGATATGCCACGCTTGCATGGCACTTGTTGGTTTCGCTCATCAAGCCACATTTTATTTGCTTCCAAACACCACAAAGTCTACCCCGCCCAATTAAATTTCGCCACTAATGCCGCGAAACTTGACGTTCGTCGATAAACGCCCGAATACAGTGGAAACTATTTGCGCGTAAAACGTTTCCATCGTTACCTTTGCACTATGATTTCTGAGCAGCAGGATAAATGGCTGAAGCGGGCGCAAGACCTGTTTCTCCGCCTTGGTATAAAAAGCATCACGATGGACGACGTGGCGCGGGAGCTTGGTATTTCCAAGAAAACCCTCTACACATTCGTCAGCAGCAAGGATGATCTCGTAAAAAAAGTGCTGGAGTTGCACATTGAACAAGAAAAACGCGATTGCGAAGCCATGTGCAGCAAGGCGGGAAATGCCATCGAAGAAATGTTTTTTGTCCTTGAAAGCAATTCCCAACAAATGGAGCAAATGAAAGCCAACATCGTCCATGATCTGCAAAAATACCATCGGGATGCCTGGGAATTGATGCACGAATTCCAGCAGGGTTTCCTGTATAAAGTGGTGCAAGCAAACCTGAAAAGAGGGGTCAATGAAGGGCTATACCGGGATGATTTTGATATAGAAATCGTGACGAGATTGCACATTGCTACATCTTTCCAGCTATTTGATGAAACTATTTTCCCTCAAAATTCTTTTAAGCGCGACGTGATTTTTAAGGAATACCTGATGCATTATCTCCATGGAATTCTTTCAGAAAAAGGTCGAAAATTCATTCAAAAACACGCCGAAAAAATTTCACAATAAGAACGCAAACCGCTGTTATGCAAAGACTTACCCTATTATTCTCCCTTTCTTTTTTAATGCAATTTGCTAACGCTCAACAAAACCTGAGCCTCGAGGATTGTGTGCAGTACGCACTGACCAACAACCCAGAAATCAAAACGGCACAACTGCAAATAACCGATGCTGATTGGCGTATCAAGGAAAACCTCTCAACAGGCCTGCCACAACTTTCAGCAGGCATCACTTATACCGGTTTTTTGCAACGGGCAGGCATTCCCGCCAGCGCGCTCGGGTTCCCAGGCGCTGGTGACGGAAAAGTGGTGTTCAGCCCCGTACACAACCTGGGCGGCGAAGTGAAACTCTCCCAGTTGATTTTCAACAACTCCTTCCTCATCGCCCTTCGTGCTGCCAAATATTACCGGCAGTACGTGGAAGATCAACTGGCATCCGCAAAATTCACCTTGCGCAACAAAGTGACGGATGCCTATTTGCCCGCTTTGCTGATTTCCGAAAATCTTCAAACGCTCGACAAAAACATCGGCAACCTAGATAAGCTGTTGAATGATACACGTGCCATCACCAAAGCCGGGTTCGCAGAACAATTGGATGTTGACCGGCTCGATCTGTCGCTTTCCAACCTGCGCAGCGAACGCGGCAACCTGGCCCGCCAGCGAGAAATTGTCGTGGATGCCCTTAAATTCACCATGGGAATGCCCGTTGGGGAATCGATAAGCCTGGCCGACAATGTGGACAAACTCATGGCAACATACACCGATGCCGACATGACTTCCCAACTCAATCCAATGAACCGCCCGGAGTACATCACCCTGCTCAAAGGCCGTGAACTCAGCGCCATCCAAATTGAGCTATACACCAAGCCATGGATGCCAACCGTAGCCGGTTTTGCGCAGTGGTCGCCCGGCTACCAGGCCGGATTTGGTTCTAGCAGTAACGCGGGATTCAACAACTGGTACTACATTCCTTCCGCAGTGGCTGGGCTTTCTGTGAGCATTCCAATATATGACGGCGGCGGCTCAAAAGCCAAAAAACAACGCGCCATAATTTCCCTGCAAACGGTTGATATTCAAAAGCAAATGTTGGAAAACGCCTTTAACCTGGAACTGGAATCTGCCCGCAAACAATTCCAAAATGCCGCCGAGCGTGTCGCCAACCAACAAAAAAACCTTGACCTCGCCCAACGCATTTACGATACCACCAAAATAAAATATTCCGCCGGTGTCGGCAGCAGTTTTGAAGTAACACAAGCAGAACAGGGCTTATACACAGCCCAGCAAGCGCTGATGTCCGCCCGTTTCGACCTGCTTACATCCAAGGTTTCTATCAAAAAAGCATTGGGACAATAACTGACATCAAAAAAAACGAACCAGCACATATCATGACAAATAAGAACCTCTTCGCATTCGTACTTCTCCTGTTTGCCTCAGCTGTCATTACGGCTTGTGGCGGAGAAACTAAAGACCCTGCTGCTGCACTGGCAAAACTGAAAGACGAGAAAGCTCAGATTGAGCAAAAAATCGCCGACCTGGAAAAGCAGGTTGAAAAGCCCGCACCGAAAATCCGCACCGTTGGACTGAGCGAGATAACCATCGCGCCGTTCCGTCACTTCATCGACCTTCAAGGCAAAGTAGACGCCAGCGAAAGCGTGATGGCTACCGCCAAAATGGCGGGTGCCCTCAAAAGGGTGTACGTTAAAAATGGCGACAACGTCAAAAAAGGACAACTGCTCGCTGAAATTGACGACAATATGCTGCAAAAAAGCCTGGCTGAAATAGAAGGCCAATTGGCTACTGCCACGGACATTTACAACCGCCAAAAAGGACTTTGGGATCAGAAAATTGGCACTGAAGTTGCCCTGATTCAAGCAAAAAATGGCAAGGAATCCCTGGAGCGCAGCATCGCTACGCTGAAGGAGCAAATATCCATGACCAAAATATATGCCCCAACCAGCGGCAGTGTCGACTATGTAATCCTCAAGCAAGGAGAAGCCATCGCACCCGGCATGCCGCTCTGCAACATCCTGAACCTCAGCAATTTGAAGGTAAAAGGCGATGTCACAGAAGCCTATACAGCCAAGGTGCGCAAAGGGGACCCGGTACAAGTGTTCTTCCCGGACATGGACAAGGAGATCAATACGCGCATCACTTTTGTGAGCAAAACCATCAACCCTTCTAGTCGTACTTTCTCTGTTGAGTGCGCCCTTCCTGGTACTGGATACCGCGCCAACCAGGTAGCCGTTATGAAAATCATCGACTACCAAAACCCGAAGGCGGTAATTATTCCGGTCAATTTGATCCAAACAGCTGCGGACGGTGATTTTGTGTTAGTAGCAGAAAAATCAGCTGACAAGCAAGCTACCGTAAAAAAAGTCACGGTGAAACAAGGCCAAAACTATGGCGGTCAGGTGGAGATTCTCAACGGGCTTTCAAAAGGCGATTGGGTTATTTCTACGGGCTTCCAAGATGTGAATGCCGGGGAGACTGTCAATTTCTAAAACGCAGTATCCAATGACCACAATGCTCGCCTACATCAACGGCACCATCATGGCCCTGCTTGGCTTCTTGCACCTTTATTGGGCATCCGGCGGAAAATGGGGGCTCGATCAAGCAATTCCTACAGACAAAGCCGGAAACAAAACGCTTCGCCCTGGAACAGTTGCTTGCCTGGTTGTCGGCGTAGGACTGCTTGGGTTCGCGGCCTACTATGTTTCCATAGCAATGGCATATAAATGGATACTGCCGCTCGGCTTTGGAATCTGGGGGTTGGGGGTCATATTCAGCGTAAGGGCTATTGGCGATTTCAAACAAGTTGGTTTCTTTAAAACGATTAAAGACACCGAATTTGGCCGAATGGATTCACGCTGGTATTCCCCGCTTTGCTTGTACCTCGGATTGTCGAGCTTCTGGATTGGCTCGAACATGTAACACCCTTTTACCTTATTTGCAAATCACTCATTTATTCCTAGATAATGAAAGAATTTAAACCAACTTCTTGGGCGATTGACAACCGGACAGCCATTTTCGTCATTACGGTGATCATTTCGCTGGCGGGTGTCATGTCATACAATTCACTGCCCAAAGAGCAGTTCCCCGATGTGGTAGTCCCCACCATCATCGTATCTACCATATACCCGGGCGCATCGCCTTCCGACATGGAACAGCTTTGCACCAAACCCATCGAGAAACAACTGAAAGGCATCAATGGGGTAAAAAAAGTAACCTCCTCTTCCATTCAGGATTTCTCCAGCGTCGTGGTCGAATTTAACACCAACCTCGACGTGCCGTTGTGCAAACAGAAGGTGAAAGACGCGGTGGACAAAGCGAAGCGCGACCTGCCAAACGACTTGTTGCAAGACCCGACCGTATCAGAATTTGACATCTCGGACATTCCGATCATGAACGTCAACATCTCCGGCGATTTCAGCCTCGACAAGCTCAAGGACTACGCCGACGCGCTCAAGGATCGCATCGAAGACATGCGCGAAATCACCCGTGTCGACCTGATCGGCGCGTTGGACAAAGAGGTGCAAGTGAACCTCGATAAGTACAAAATGGCTGCCGCCAGCCTCACTTTCCGCGATGTTGAAAACGCACTCGCGTTCGAAAACATGACCATTTCAGCGGGCAATGTAACCGTGGGTGGCATGACGCGTTCGGTTTCCATTCGCGGCGATTTTAAAGATATTGAGCAAATCAAAAACTTGCTCATCGCTTCCCAATCGGGTGCCATGCTGTACCTGAAGGACATTGCCGAAGTGAAGCTCGGGCATGCAGAACAGGAAAGTTACAGCCGCCTCAACGGCGAAAATGTCGTTGGCCTCAACGTCATCAAGAAATCTGGCGAAAACCTGATCAACGCTTCCGACAAAATTAAAGCCGTGGTGGAAGAAATGAAGGCCAGCGAATTCCCGCCCAACCTCAACGTTTCCATTACGGGCGACCAAAGCCGCGCGACCCGCGTCACTTTGCACGACCTCATCAACACCATCATCATCGGCTTTATCCTGGTGGCCTTGATTCTCATGTTTTTCATGGGCGCTACCAATGCCATTTTCGTGGCCGCTGCCGTACCGCTGTCGATGTTCATCGCCTTTATGATACTGCCCAGCCTTGGCTACACGCTCAACATGATCGTGCTTTTTGCCTTCCTCTTGGGCTTGGGTATTGTGGTGGATGACGCGATTGTTGTCATAGAAAACATCCACCGAATATACCACGACGAGCCTTCGCTGAACATCGTTCAAGCAGCCAAAAAAGCCACGGGCGAAGTTTTCTTGCCCGTATTGACAGGCACGATCACCACCCTGGCTCCGTTTTTTCCGCTGGTGTTCTGGGGCGGTATTTTTGGTAAATTTATGCACTATTTACCGGTCACCATCATCATAACGCTGACCGCCTCTTTGGTCGTGGCGTATATCGTCAACCCGGTATTTGCCGTGTGGTTTATGGGCGACGACAAGCGCGAAGGCAAGGTAGTGGATCCTGTAAAGAAGCAGCGCCGCACCTATATGGGCTACGCTTTGTTTGCCCTGGCCACCATCGGTTTTTATGCCAATGGCAGTATCGGCATGGGCAACTTCGCCGTTTTCTGTGCCTTGTTTGTGGTGTTTTACAAATACGTGCTGGAAGGCGCGGTGAACTGGTTCCAGAAAAAAGGTTGGCCAGCGACGCAAAACGCTTATGCGCGATTCCTGACAATGGCGCTGAACAATTCCTGGAAAATGATCTTTGGCACCGTGGTTCTGCTGTTCCTTTCCCTGGCCATGACCATGTCCCGCAAAGCCAACATCGTGCTGTTCCCAAGCGCCGATCCGAACTTCATTTATGTATATGTCAACCTACCCGTTGGCACCGATGTAGATGTGACGGATTCGCTTACCAGCATTGTGCAAGAAAAAGTAGTAGAGGTGTTGGGCAAAGACAATCCCATTGTGGAGTCAGTATTGACCAACATTGCATTGGGCGCGTCTGAAGATCAAATGGATCGTTCTGCGGCTTCCAACAAGGGTAAAGTCGGCGTGGCATTTGTCGAATACGGCCAGCGCAACGGCGAAGACACCAAAGAGTACATGGATCGCATCCGGCAAGCCACGAAAGGTTTGATTGCCGGTGCTGAAATCAGCGTCGATCAAGAGCAGGGCGGCCCGCCAACGCCAAAGCCGATTTCCGTGGAAATACGCGGCGACGATTTCAAGCAACTCATTGCAGTTTCCACTTCCGTGAAACGCTACCTCGATTCGCTGGCCATTGCTGGAGTGGAAGAACTCCGCAGCGACCTCATCGTATCAAAACCGGAGATAAACATCCAGATCGACCGCGACCGCGCCAACCGCGAGGGCATTTCGACCGGACAAATCGGCGGTGACTTCCGTACCGCCATCCTGGGCAAAGAAGCCACCAAATACCGCGATGGAGAGGACGAAATACCCGTCATTGTCCGCTTGAAAGAAGAGCAGCGCGGCAACATCAATGCAGTAGAAAACATGAACATCACTTTCCGCGACATGAACATGGGCGGCATATTGCGCTCTGTGCCCATTGCGGCTTTGGCGAAGGTGGAATACACCAATACGTACGGTGGTATCCGGCGCAAAGACCAGACGCGTTTGGTCACCATTTCGTCGAACATCACGTCAGAATTTCAGCCGCAGCAAACGCAAGTTGTCGATGCCGTGAAAGCAGCCGTAGCCGCTTACCCAAGCCAGGACGGCGTTACCATCGGTTTTGAAGGCGAAGACGCTGAGTTGATGGACGCCATTAGCTTCCTCGGAAACTCCCTCCTCATTTCGATGTTCCTGATCCTGATAATTCTGGTTGCGCAGTTCAACTCTTTTGGCAAAACGCTCATTATCCTGACGGAGGTCGTATTCTCCATCATTGGTGTATTGCTTGGCATGGCCATTTTCAACATGGATTTCTCCGTGATTATGATGGGTGTGGGCATTGTTGCCTTGGCTGGTATTGTGGTGCGCAACGGCATCCTGCTGGTGGAGTTTACCGACATACTTAGAGAACGGGGCATGGCGGTGCGCGAAGCCGTCATCGAAGCCGGGCGTATCCGTATGACGCCGGTATTGCTCACGGCCACAGCTGCTATTCTTGGACTGTTCCCGCTGGCCATCGGTTTCAACATCGACTTTGAAAGCCTGTTCACGCACTTCAATCCGAAAATATACCTGGGCGGTGACTCGGTAGCGTTCTGGGGCCCATTGTCCTGGACGATCATCTTCGGTCTTGGGTTCGCGACTTTTGTAACTTTGATTATCCTTCCGGTGATGTACTTGAAGGGGTATGAGGTGAAGAAGTGGTGGAGTGAGCGGTTCTAAGAAGGGGGTTTCATGGTTTCAAGGTTTAAGGGTTTCATGGTTGGCTTCGTGTTTGGGCTTTCTTTTGTGATCTTTACCTGAGGCGCTAGTACGTAGGTTTAAAATATCGGAAACCCGTAAGGTCTTGATGGCTTTGCGGGTTTTTGGTGTTTTATGGGGTAGGGTTGAGTGCCGATGGCAAAGCCAATGTAACGTTGTTTGCCCGGGATGGCAGCGTGTGGATGGACCAGAACCAACTCGCCGATTTTTTGACACCTACAAGCAAAACATTGGGCAACACATTGTCAATGTGCTGGAAGATAAAGAGTTAGAAGAAAATTCAGGTGTAAAGTATTTCTTTACACCTGCCTCGGATGCACAGGATTTGGGGGAAGCTACGAAGTGTGCTTGATGATTTGGAAATGTAGGATGTATGCAATTGGTAATTAAGGAGATGAGGTAGCGAAAGTCGAAATAAACGGAATGGGGTTTATCTGGGAAATGAATGGAGAGAAAGTTGTTATGGAATACCCAACCAAAAATGGTTCAGTTCAAAAGGCTGCCCGGAAATTCGGAAGTGTTTCGAATTCAATTTTCCAATGGCAGCAGCATATTCCAGTTCAAGGCATTCCGATTCATCCCAATGAAGTTCCTTCATTCAGGTATTTATTCTATAGTGCCAAGTGCTGTAATTGTCAGCCGTAACATAAGCAATAATGCCGTTTCTTGGCAGTTGGTTGCCAGCATCATCCAACCCATGCGCTTCATTTTTAAACCGTTCGATGGCGCCTCCGCTTCCTGAAACATATTCTTTTTCCCTACTTCCTCCCATTTTGTCCGTGGGTAATTTTTTAGCTTCGAGGCAATAGATGACTTCCATGTCAACATCCCGTGTGTTGAGGCGTCCAGCAATGTCCACTCTTTTGGGATGCCCTCCTTTTTGGTGCTTCTTTTTTTGCGGCTTTTCAGTTTGAAAAACAAAAGGGTATTCTTTTTTCTCCGCGTTGAATTTGACCTTTCTCGTTAAGTGTTTATAAAGTTGTTCTGTAATATCGTTTTCATTCATACTGGCATTTACTGTTCTTTCGAGGGGAAAAGCTGGAAGATAGTTTTCCAAAAAGGCAATCAAAATGTCTACATATCCGCTGGTGGAAGTACCCTTTGCAATATTCCTGAAAGGGATGTGGCCATGTGGAGGGGCGTCGTTCATTTTCAGAATCCGGTGCGTTTAAGGTCAGTATAAGTTTCGTCGGCATCCCGCAGGGCGATTGATTTTAACCAATAGCGGACGTTTTTGGGCTTTATAAAAATCAACACATCGTAGCCCTCGATGTGGAGGTATTCACGCAGCACCCTCGTTATTCTGACGTTGCGGCGAGTATTATTAAGCAATAGCCGTTCGATACCGTCCAAACCATCCACGAATAAATCAGGCAAAATATCCTTCTTCGGCTGGCCATAACAGAAAGCATAAGCTATGGCCTGTTGGCCCTCATGGTATCCATGCACAAACCATTTCTGCTCGTTTTTTTCATAAATGGGATTGAGCGTTTTGCAGAACACATCGCCATATTCTTTTAGGACTTCGCCCTGCACGGGACTGTTCAGCGGGGAGTTCTCGCTGCTTGCGTTGGATTTGATGTAGTATTCGAGTACGTCATTTTGGATAATGGTTTCGCTGTGGCCAAGTTCGAGGTCGGTGGGGTTTTCGGGGTAGGGGATATTCATTATATCTTTTTTCATTAAAAGGGAATTTGACATTATTATCCCTGCTTGGCTACTTGTGCATAGTATATAAAACCGATTCAACTTTTGGTTTTGGTCGATAACACGATAAAGTACCTCAATATCTTTAAATTGATTTTTTGGTGCATGAATGCCAACAAATCTGTTTGTAAAACATAAATATTCATTTGAAAAAATCATTGGTAGCCGCATATCGCCTAGTACTTCTTTTATGATTATGTGAGGCGGTTTAAATATATCCTTCTTTTTTGAGCGAGGTTCCTCAAACAATTCTTCTTTTTCAATAACCCAATCAAAAGAACCGTCTTCCGCAAACGACCGGGTAATCACTGATTTTTTTCCCGTAATCCAAAGTACATTATCCTCAAATTTCCTTGTCCTGCTCCCGCTAGACCGAATCTCTTTATTTACGACATTGCCGCTGTGGCCAATAATATAACCTTCACCACATTCCCACCCTTTTTCTACAACCATTGTATCCAAAAACTCCTCTAAGCTTCTTAAACTCCCCAAATGATTCAACAGATTCAACAACCTATAACCTCCCAATAAGTTTGCTTTCCAAACCAAGGGATTTTCCAGTGCGGTGTTGAATTTGACAGGATAAAAATCATAATGGTCAACTTCAAAATAAAACCGCTCTTCCGCAACCCTGCTCCGCCTGACAACAATATGTAGCAGTTCATTTTTCTTCTCAACTAAATCAGAGGCTATAGTAGCACACACAGCTACGGGTCTGCCATGGAAAAGCCTGTCACTCAATTGAGTGAAATCGATGATTTTATTAACCCGAAACTGTTCTAAGAAATAATTTCTATACTCAAAAGAATTGTTGTTATAGAGCCACGCACCTGAAGGTAGGATGAAGCAAATCTTACCTTCCGCTTTTTTTAAAAGTACTGCCCTATCCAGGAAGAAAATCGCCAAGTTATCATCATGAATGGGATGGCTCGGCTCCACTTGATAATTCTCCTTAACATGTTTTAAATAAGCTTTATTTCCAAAAGGGGCAGGCGGGTTAAAAGGCGGATTCCCAATTACCAAATCAAACTCCTCCTTCGGCATGTCATTATAGACTTTGAAAAAATCCGTGGTGCGGATATTCTTCTCCACAATTTCTTCATCAAAGCGTAGCTTTTTCCAGATTTGCATCGGCGACAGTTTGTCGCAAAGAGCGATACACAGGCTGAAAATAGAAACGAGCGTTGCGCCTTCCTCAATATCCGTCCCGAAAATGTTGTTCCGTGTTATCCGTTTGATGGTTTCAATACCAGGATAGGCCACCTCGCCTGTTGCTTTGTAGTGAAGGATGGCTTTCCACTGCACCATTCTTTTAAGGGCGGCAACCAGAAAAATTCCCGAACCACATGCCGGGTCAAGTACCTTGAACTTCTCATCAGAGAAGAATTCTTCCGCCTTGTTCAAAGGCATACACTCATCAATGAGCAAGTTGACGAGATAGGGGGGCGTATAGACCACACCCTTTTCTTTTTTCAGGGAGGTTTCTTTTTTCAGGAAAGCTTCATATATACCGCTGATGAGTTCAATGGGGAGGTGGTTAAAAGCGTAAATTTCCCAAAGTATGTATTGCCGGGTAGAAGCCTGTATGTTGGCATCGAAAATAGCAGCGGCGAAGTCAAGATCAGCTTTTGCCAGTTCCTGGCGTTCGTTCTCTTTAAGGTCAAAGACCTTCCCGTTAAATTTATCGTCAAGTTCGGACAGGAAAGGAATGACTTGACCTTTGCGAAGAATATCAGTAAATCCTCTGCAGTCAGGGAATTTTTTGTACAAGTCCCTAGCTATTTCAAGCAACTTAGTACCATTTCCATCTTCTTTTTCTTCTAAATAACGCACCAAAACCCCAATAATGAGTAGCTTGTTGATGGTACTCGAGCTTAGGGGAAGGTTTCGTTTTTCGAGTTCTTTCTTGGCTTCAAGCAGCCCTTCCAACAATTTTTGATAAGGGCTGTCTTTGGCATTGAGCAAAGAAGGGTGCTCTTCCCAAAATGTACCATTGTCAAACAGTTTGGCAGAGAATTTTTCTCTTTCCAGTTCTTCTTGAATTTTGCTGACTAGAAATACTTTGAGTGGATTTGAAACGGGAATTCGTGCTTTCCCACGTATCTCTACACTTTTGGTACAATTGAAAATTTTAACTTGAGTGTCAGTTACGACGTAGAAAAAAGGGACAATCCCACTACTCCATAAATCTCTGTGAACTCTTACCAACTCGTCATCAGAGAATTCTCGTTCATAGATATAAACTTGTGGAACAGATGGGGAACCGTCCTCGAAACGCCGGAAATAAACAGCATCGGCTCGGAATTTTCTGGCTTCAGCGAGGGCAAGAACTTCTTCGACCCGGTCTATCTCATTTTGAGGCTGGGCAACCCATACTAAACCCTTACCAGGTTCCATATCGAACTGTGCAAGTATGCCGTTTTTGCCCATTTTATGATTTGAAAACTACGATGGATACCTTTCCAAAAAGTATATGCAAAGGTATCAGAAAATAGGCTAAAAGTGAAACAATATGTTTTTTTAAGGCAAAGTATTTCAATTCCACCTCCCCCGCAATTTCATTGAGGACAGACCACTTGCAAAGGCTATGACACAGGCTTGTTCCCGCTGGCCATCGGTTTCAACATCCCCTTTCAAAGTCTGCCCCACAAGTCCCGGCTAATATGTATTCTCACTCCAAAGGACGATTCCCCCCAAAATATGCAAGAGCCATCCGAAGATTGACTAGACCTTTTCAGTTCAACATAAGCAATTCAATCGTAGCCCAATTGTTCAGCCAATTCAGTAATATTCGTTTGGCGGATCTTAGCCAACGCCCCTAGCAGCATCACCCGCTCACTGCTTTTTTCTTCCATAAAATCAGTCAGCAAAAGCATTTCCTTGCTTTCTTTAGGCGTAATAGTAGCAGCCTGCTGCTTTTTGTGCAATTGTCTATATCGACGCACGACTGATGGAGGCACGGCTTCTTTTATTTTCTGCAATAATTGTGTTTCGAATTCATCAGGCTGTTTATCACTGCGTACGGACAAAACTTGGTTGATTTGCGCTAATACCTTTTTCAGATCAACAGTATCCAAGCGGGATACGCTGTTGATCAAATCATCAAAACCAATTTTCACGCCTTTTTTTATCTCAATGGTTTGCATTAGTCAAAGATTTTGAACAAAGTTAGAGGTTTTAAGACACATTTTACGATTTGTCGGGCACCATTGTTGAATCACCCTGAAAGCCAAGCGAGCGTGTTCATTCCGCCTTGCTTGGTGTTCGTCCCTTCGCCAAAGCTACTCTTCACCACCAAGCGCCCTGCGTGTGTGTTCTCACCACGCAGGAAAGGTATACCACAATGTGCCCTTACCAACATCCCGTTTACGCAATGAACGACCGCACAAAATAGTATGGTGCGGATTGGCTGCCTCCGGTGGAATTGTGCTAGAATGGGGCGTGGGGTTGTGGTACAGTAGCATCGTGCTGTTCGTTTCCTGCGAGGCGACAACACCATCGCAGGGCGGCTTGGTGGTTGGTTCGGAACCTTGGGCGATGGTGGTGGAATACCAAGCAAGGCGAAAAAAAAGCCCCTTCACAATTGAAGAGGCTAACATTATTAGGGCATTCTTTGAAAGAATTAGAATGTTTTATACTATTTTAGTTGCTAATCCTTGTATGAAACTCTCCACCAGAGAAAACGATACTATCTGGAGCATTCCAACTCCCTTTAATATCTGGCCAGACAACAAGGTTGAATCGACCTTTGATTTCCTTCTTTTTGTTGTCGTACTCCGTAATTTCAAGGTAACTTGTTGAATCTTGCTTTGACAATAAGTAGCTGTCATATAATTGGTCGCCATAACCATTGGCATAGTCACATCCTACCAAAGAATCATCTGGAGGTTGGTTAATGGTGTATGAAAAACTGTAATGGCCTAAGCTCGTAGGAACTTTAAAAAATACGAGTGTCTCAAGTTCGCTCCCATTCTGATCAAGCGTATTAATGATAATATTAATTTTTGAATCAGATATGGTACTTTTTGTTGCCCTGATATTTCCTGGCCAAGACACTCCGTTTTTCTGGGCGGTGACCGACCCCCAATAATAATCTTTATCTTTCTTGCAAGAAAAGAGAGAAATCACCGCTGTGAATAAAATCATTATTTTGACGTAACGCATGATTTTGTGTTTTAATGAACGATTATAAGCTTTCTGGTTTCATACAACTCCTTTGACTTAATACAAACAAAGTATGTCCCACTGGGCAAATGCCCGATATTGAAGTTAAATCCTGAATTGCTCTCGTCTTTCCTGGAAAAATCTTTGTGTTCTCGAAAACGGCTCAATACAGAAAATATATCAATGGAAAAATCGTCTTGATTTTTCGTATTTGGGATAATACTGATGTAGTTATCTGCCGGATTTGGATTTATTGAAAAGGAAGGGGTATTCTCCTCAATTTTTGTGTTAAGAATTGCGGGTTTCTCGCCATCGCAATCATAACTTTCTTTTGGCAATACTCGTATCTCCCAGAACGTAATAAATGTTTGGCCTGTTCCAGAACCAACAATGAGTCTTAAAAAGAAAATATCTCCTGGCTGGTATGTGGGAGCTAATGTAACCGTTACAAAGGCTGTTGTGCTAACAGGGGAAGGGTCATAGTTTATTCCATCCAGGCTTTGTTGCCACAGAAAGGTGTATGCGCCTGGCCCACCACCACTTACTTGAGCATTAAGGGCAACGGGGAAGGATACATTTGTAATACACCTGAAATCATCTCCGTAAATAATTGCATATAGGTCGTTTGAGGACTGGTATTGTCCAACAATGCATGCCTGCTCACGCAATTGTCTCGCATTATCTCTTTCTACACTTCCAGAAGGCCCAGCATGTGTTCCAGTCGCATGACCGTGGTAATCAACATCCGGGTTTGAGAAGTGTGGAATCCTTTGTTTCTTTTTTACGCCAGCCTCCATTATGGTATATCGGTCACTGCCTTTACAATGAAACCAATGGGGTCTTTCGTAGTTGGGATCGCAGGTTCCATTGGAATTGCCAGGGCTATGTTTGCAACCAAATTGATGAGCCAGTTCATGAGCAAAGGTCATTCTTGAAGCCGCTGCATCTGCTTCTACTATTGAAAAAGAAAGTGCGGGGGCTGGCCCACAAACAGGAGTAAGACCTAAAAAAACATTACCATTACTACTGTAATCTCCATCAGTGAGTAAAACTACGCAATCAGCTTTAAAACTATTGCGTAAGACGGTAACAGTCGGACTGGTTCTCAGCGCTGTCAAATCTGCTGAAATAATACCACTTTCTGTAAAATCTGAAAGTAGCGCCTTGCCAGCCAAGATGAATGTCAATTCTGAAAGAGTGATCGCGCTATTTCGCAGTGCTTGGTTTGATTGGGCAATTAATCCGGAAACGAACGTGGAGATATTATCAATATCCTCCGCTGCTCTGCTGGTGTACAGCACTAAAACCTTAACATCACAGTTTTCTCCACGATCTGACGCTTGTTGGGATTCCTTTTCCTCAATATCTTTTGTGGGAAAATCTTGCGAACTATAGCCACAAATTGGAGCATCTTGTTCCGCTAATTCAACAAGAATATAGTCATTGTTTCCCAAGGGTCGGATGAAATAATCTTTATCTTCAATATTAAAATACCCAAACAGCTCACCATCTTTAAACTGAAAAGAGGCATACCCACTTGAGTCTGTGAGATCGCCATACCAGGTAATATCATCCAGAGATAGTGACCAGACATACCTAGCATGATATAAATACAGGTGATTGTCACCGGGCACCTGTATCTCCAGTACTTGGTCAGCAACTTGCTGGGCAAAGTCATTTATATGAATAAATGAAATAGCCCCAGTTACATCAGAAAATTCAGATTTCTCATATCTGGATATCTGGGTTTGGGTTAGATTGTTTTTTGTCTGGGTTGAAGTTTGAAAAATGGCCTGTTGAGCCCAAGCAGCCCCTGGGCAAAGAACGTAGGCACCCCCCAAAAAAAATAAAAGGATTCGATCAAAAATGGTCTTTTTTAGCATAATTTAAGAATTTAATATTCAAGAATAAAATGCGGCTTACCAAAGGTAGCTCCCCGTTGCAAAATAGGATGGGTTTGATCAAAAATTAACATGGTTTTTTTTTGTACCGCATCTAAGCGTAAATGAACGCCGCTTTTGGGTTGATGAATGTTTACTAATCGTTTGTGCGAGGTAATGTATAATGGCATTGATGGGGTGAACCTCCACGGGCTTACGCCCGTGGTATCACGTTGGCTTTAGGCCGAGTACAAGCTGCGCTTGCCTGAATCTTCCTTTCCCGCTGGCCATCGGTTTCAACATCGACTTTGAAAGCCTGTTCACGCACTTCGATCCGAAAATTTACCTGGGTGGCGACTCGGTAGCGTTCTGGGGCCCCTTGTCCTGGACGATTATCTTCGGCCTTGGATTTGCGACTTTTGTAACTTTGATTATCCTTCCGGTGATGTACTTGAAGGGGTATGAGGTGAAGAAGTGGTGGAGTGAGCGGTTTTAAAGGGGGTTTCGGGTTTCAGGTTTCAAGGTTTCAAGGTTTCAGGTTTCAAGGTTTCAGGTTGGCTTCGCGTTTGGGCTTCCTTTGTGAAATTTACTGGATTAGGTGCTAGTGCGTAGGTTTGAAATATCAGAAACCCGTAAAGTCATGTTGGCTTTGCGGGTTTCTGGCGTTTATGGCTTAATGTATGTAGACACCTTTTATTTGGAGGGAAGCATTGTCAAATCACATTGAAAAGCCCCGCAGCGGTGTCATTCCGAGCATAGCGAGGAACCTGGCATAGCGAGGAACCTGGGGAACAGCAATGCTACGCCTCAGGTTCCGCGCTGCGTTCGGAATGACACGACTGCATGATTTCCAATATGGAAATAAGATACGTGCAGTTGCTTTGCCGGATCGATGTACTAAGGATACTGCATTAAATAAACCTTCCTGCGCTCTTGATGTTCATCGATGACACTCTGATTAAAACAATTGTAAAATGAAAAAAGTGGGTATTATAGGAGGTTCAGGCTTTATTGAAACCTTCAACACCAAAATATTTCTGGAGGATGGATATGCAGTAAGCGTATCAGCCACAGATATTTCTAAAAATTAAAAACAGGAACATTATGAAAGGCTTAATTTGTATGATGACTTTATTTTCTTCAATGCCCACTCAAGTAATTTTTGATTTTAACAAAAAGTCAGACGTTCAAGACTGGGTAATTGTAGACGATGTTGTGATGGGGGGAGCATCATCCGGTACTTTTAAATTAAATGCTGATGGTTTTGGTGTTTTCGAAGGCAGTATATCATTGGATAACAATGGAGGATTCTCTTCTGTGCGTTACAGGTTCGAAAAAATACGCGTAAAGGAATACACTAAAATTGTTATTAAACTTCAAGGCGATGGCAAAAATTATCAATGTAGGATAAAAACTAATTCCGAGGATTATTTTGCTTACATAGCCCCTTTTTCAACCTCAGGAGAATGGCAAGAGGTAGAAATTCCACTAAAAGATATGTACCCTTCGTTTAGGGGAAGAAGACTTGACAAACCCAATTTTTCTGATGATCATATTGAAGAAATCACTTTTTTGATAGGAAACAAAAAAAAGGAACAATTTAAACTTTTGATCGATAAAATAGAGTTGCAATAACATTTCGCGACTTGGTACAATCGAGTGGTGAGCCACAATTTTTCATCCAACCACCTACAACACCCAAAATCAACCCCCGCGCGTAGGTTGCGACCCGATACGTATTCTCACTCCGAAGGAGGATGTACACCAAAATGTGCAAGTGCCTTGCGAAGGTTGACTAGCCCTTTTCGGTTCAACATAAGCAACTCCACGTTGGGTAATCAGTGCTCTTTCAGTTTGGGTGAATTTACGCCTGCGCATGAAATTCGCGAATGCCCAATTGTTCAGCTAATTCAGAAATGTTCGTTTTTCGGATTTTGGCCAAAGCTCCTAGCAGCACCACCCGTTCACTACTTTTTTCCTCCATAAAATCTGTCAGCAAAAGCATTTCTTTGCTTTCTTTGGGAGTAATAGTAGCAATCTGTTGCTTTTTGTGCAACTGTCGATATCGACGCACTACTGATGAAGGCACGACTTCTTTTATTTTCTGCAACAATTGTGTTTCGAATTCATTAGGCTGTTTATCACTGCGCACGGATAAAACTTGGTTGATTTGCTCTAACACCTTTTTCAGATCGACGGTATCCATACGGGATACGCTTTTGATCAAATCATCAAAACCAATCTTCACGCCTTTTTTTATCTCAATGGTCTGCATTAGTCAAAGATTTTGAACAAAGTTAGAGGTTTTAAGACACATTTTACGATTTGTCGGGCACCATTGTTGAATCACCCTAGAAATAAGATACATGCATTAGCTTTGCCAGATGATTTCGAAAGTAAAAGTATCTACAATCTACGAGTGCTCATTAGAAAGGGCATTTAAAACACCCATGCTTTGTGACGTTTCAAAAGCCCACACTGGATTTGGAATTATGCCCAATGTAACGCATGTGACAAATGATGAAAATTGGGGTAAGCCAGGTTCAAGTAAAAAAGTCTTCGCGGCAAAATCTTTTTCACAAAAAGGAGGGTTTGCTTCTGTTGACCATGTCCTTGAAAGAAAAGAAAATCAGTATTGGAAAATTCAGGTTGACGATTTCCAATCATGGATGTTGGGTTTTTACAAGTTTGTGGGTGAATGGGAAACGACAGAACTGGAACCTAATAAAATAATGGTCGAATACACCTATGCTTTGCATTCGAATATTCCATTACTGTATCCATTGAACTGGTTATTTGCAAAGACATTTTGGAGGACATACATGAAGCGAGTTCTTGAGAATGTAAGGAACATGGCTTACCAATGTGAACCTTACTTATATGATTAGTAATAGAATGTTCCAATGGAGGAAAGTCCGGTGGAGTGCCTAAAGCCTATACTTTATTTTTTAAAAAACGGCAATAAAATTCATAAAAATGATTGATCTGAAACTTTACACAAACAGAATGTACCTCTTAATATGCCTTTGCATATGTTCTAATTTTTGCCCGGCACAAGACTGCAATGCTGTAGCACTTGACGCAATCACGAATCCTGGCATATACAATGTTGCTTCTCTTACAGAATCTGATGGTATAAGAAATGGCCCAGGCTATGCAGGGGCGACCATCTATTACCCAACAAACGCAACACCCCCTTATGCCAGCATCGCAATTGTTCCTGGATATGTATCGCCTCAATCTTCTATTCAAAGTTGGGGCCCTTTCTTGGCTTCTCATGGAATTGTAACAATGACCATAGGAACAAACAGTCTCTTTGATAATCCTTTTAACAGAAGAAATGCGCTCCTGGATGCGCTTGTAACAATCGTGGCAGAAAACACTCGAACGGGCTCTCCGCTCATTGGCAATCTCGACACCGATAGAATGGCCGTAGGCGGATGGTCTATGGGCGGTGGCGGCGCACAACTTGCCGCGGCAAGTGATCCAACCTTAAAAGCGGTTGTTGCGCTCTGTCCTTGGCTAGACACGAACCAACTTACACCCGCTGACCTCAATCACCCAGCCCCTCTTTTGATTTTTAGCGGTCAAGCAGATCCAACTGCACCCCCAGCATCTCATGCTAATATTCATTATAATTACACCCCAGCAACAACGAATAAATTAATCTATGAAATAGCTAACGCGGGGCATTCAGTAGCCAACAATCCAACCGGAGGGCAAGGTGATGTAGGAAAAATAGCCATATCCTGGCTAAGACACCACCTAATTGGTGATAGTTGTTATTGTCCATTATTTTTGGAGGCTCCGTCAACAGCCTCTAAGTACATGACAAATGTCGTTTGTCCAGAGACGACTACTGCTACAAATGATTTAAGTATGGAAAACAATTTATCATATCAGTTATACCCTAATCCTTGCAGCGGAAGTATTAACCTCGAAGTTAAAAATATAGGTCATCAAACACGTTATGAGGTTACATCTTTAACGGGAGTCCAGATATCTAGCGGGGGCTTATTCAATCAAATTACAAGCGTTGAAGTTCAAAACTTACCCGCTGGAATATATATTATGAATGTGATCACGCCTTTGATTTCTGAAAGAATTAAGTTTGTTGTGGAATAAGCTGCTGGCGTAAAGTGCTCGCAATCTTTGATTCAACCACCACAAAACCCAAAATCAACGCGCGCGCGTACGAGCGTCTGCGACGCGATATGTGCTGTCTGCAAGTCTGTGACTTGCGAGAAGAATCTCGACGGTAAACATCTCAAGTCAAATACTTGAAAACACTGCGCTCCGGGTCGCAGACCCTCACGAGCGCGCTCACCGAACCGCTACAAAAACTACGAGCAATTGCGTCCTGCGGGACGCTGCTGCTCATAGCCAGAGGCCCATGACCGTATGTTGGGAAGCCCAATTGCAGGGCAAAGCCATGCCCAAAAAGCCTGGTCCGCACAAAATATTCCAAAGGCACAAAAAAAAACAGCTAATGCGTGGCATTTGGTCAAATCCAACTTATCTTGTCATTCAATTGACGCGGCAGTAGTGCCGCGTTCTTGACCTACTGGCTTCGTTCAACTTGAAGCAGAGAAAGTCAGCAACATTTTAAATGCCTATTTTAATCACGCAGCATCTCTAATTTCTCCAACTATTGGCTGTTCTAAAAAAAAATAAAGCAAAAAAAAAACCACCCGCCTCCGTGCAAAACTTCCCAATCGTAGGAATAGGCGCGAGTGCAGGTGGACTTGATGCGTTCAAGCGTTTGCTAAAAGCAATCCCCGAAAAATCAGGAATGGCGTATGTGCTGGTGCAGCACCTTGACCCAACGCACGAAAGTATGTTGCCAGAGATTTTACAGCGCGAAACAAAAATTCCCGTGCATGAAATTACAGAAGACATTCACCTTGCACCCGACCATATCTATGTAATTCCTTCCAACAAAATTCTTATCTCAACCGATGGTGTGTTGCAGCTTGCAGTGCGCGACAAAACAATTCTTAATCTTTCCATTGATGTTTTTCTCAATTCGCTTGCGCAGGTGCATACGAGTTTTGCCGTGGGTGTGGTGTTGAGCGGCACGGGCAGCGATGGAACGCAGGGCTTGAAAGCCATTAAAGAAAATGGAGGCATCACCATTGCTCAGGACAGCGACTCGGCAGCATACGACAGTATGCCGCAAAGCGCGGTGAATGCAGGTGTGGTTGATTTTATTTTAGCGCCCGAAAAAATTCCCGCACATCTTTTAAACATTAACAACGCCTACAAAGCCCCGCTTGTGGATGGAGATGATGAACCTATTGCGAAAGCGGACGAAGCTATTTTCAAACAAATTATTTCGCTCCTTCGCACCAGCAGTGGCATTGATTTCACTTTTTACAAGCAACCGACTTTTCACAGGCGCATTGCACGGAGAATTGCCCTAGTCAAAAAGAAAAATCTTGCCGACTACTTAAAATTTCTGCGCACCGACAAAGCCGAACAGGAAAATTTATTTCAGGATGTACTCATTCCCGTTACTTCTTTTTTCCGCGACCCGAAAACTTTTCACGCCTTAACCAAAACTGTTTTTCCTGCGTTCCTAAAAAACAGATCCTCCGATGAAGCCATTCGTATATGGATTGCAGGATGCTCCACAGGTCAAGAAGCATTTTCAATTGGCATTGCATTGCACGAGTTTTTGGGAGAGAAATTATCTGGCACAAAAATTCAAATCTTCGCAAGTGATATTTCCGATAAAGCAATCCTCAGAGCACGAGCAGGACTTTATACAAAAGCCGAGGTAGAAAATCTTCCAGCAACGCACCTGAAAAATTATTTTAGAAAAAATAATGCTGATTACGAAGTGAACAAGCTCATTCGTAATATGTGTGTGTTTGCCCCACACAATTTTTTGAAAGACCCCCCATTTGCAAAAATGGATTTAATCACTTGCCGCAATGTGCTTATCTACATGGATACTTTTTTGCAGAAGAAAGCATTCTCCAATTTTCATTACGCGCTCAAAGAAAACGGCTTTCTGCTCTTGGGAAAATCAGAAACCATTGGTGCATCATCCGATTTGTTTACGCAAATAGAGAAAAACGAAAAAATTTATTCGCGCAAGGCCGTTCCGGGCAGGTTCTTACATGTTGCAACGGAACGCAGGGAAGAAACACTGACAATAAAAGATAAGCAGGAGACAAAAGCAGAAGTCATGCATACCGATTTCAGAAAAAGTGCAGAGGCAATCATGATTTCAAAATCTCCTATAAGCGTGGTCGTGAATGCACTTATGGACATCGTGCACATTCATGGAGACATCACACCTTTTCTGCAAGTACCACAAGGCAAGCCAACACACAATCTTTTGAAAATGTCGCGTGAAGGTTTAGCATTTGAATTGCGCAACGCCATTCACAAAGCAATGAAGGAACAGGCAACCGTTATCAAAGAAAATATTCCAGTCAAGGCAAACGGCAAACAATCTTTGGTTACTATAGAAATTATTCCGCTCACGGATGTAGTGGAGCCACATTCCTTAATTCGGTTTGAGAAAAAAAATATTCCCGTCGAACAGGGAAAAGAAAAATCAGCCTCCGGAAAAATAATAAGTAGTGCAACCCAAAAGCTAAATGAGCAATTAGAAAAAGAATTAGCGCGCACCCGCGAAGACATGCGCTCCATTACCGAAGACATGGAAGCAGGCAATGAAGAACTGCAAAGCGCAAACGAGGAAATGCAAAGCAGCAATGAGGAGATGCAAAGCTTGAACGAAGAATTAGAAACATCAAAAGAAGAACTGCAATCAACCAACGAAGAACTAATCATCGTAAATCAGGAGTTGCTCGACAAGCAGTCTGAACTTCATGCAGCCCGTTACTATGCAGAAAGCATTGTTACAACCATTCGCCATCCGCTTGTTGTGCTTGATAAAGCATTGCGCATAAAAACCGCCAACGCAACATTCTACAAAAAATTCAA
This sequence comes from Chitinophagales bacterium, assembly GCA_038246345.1. Taxonomy (GTDB): domain Bacteria; phylum Bacteroidota; class Bacteroidia; order Chitinophagales; family Saprospiraceae; genus M3007. The sequence continues at coordinate 28,302 of JBBRWA010000002.1, read as the reverse complement.
TGTCGAAGAACAGGACACCGAAGGAAAACTATTGTACGAAATACAAAATCAACAGTGGGATGATGCTGTTATGCGCGCACTGCTTGAAAAAATTCTTCCCAAACGCGAACGCCTCACCGATTTTGAAATCATTCTCAAATTCCCTTCCATCGGTGAACGCACATTGCGTTTGAATGCACAGCAAATTAAAAATGAAAAAACTTCAGAGCAATTAATTCTTCTTGCCATTGAAGATATTACTGAACGCAAATTAGCAGCACAAAAACTGATAACATTTTCTGAAGAATTAGAAACAAAGGTAAAAGAACGCACGGCTGAACTCAAGCAAGCCAACGAAGAACTACAGCAAACCAACATGCAGCTTGACCAGTTTGCCTATATAGCAAGTCACGATTTGCAAGAACCCCTGAGAAAAATTACAACCTTCTCCATGCGCTTGCAAGACAAATACAAAGACGGATTGAGCACAGAAGTAAAATCTTATCTCAATAAAATTGAAGGCGCATCCAACCGAATGACAAATCTTATCCGCGACCTGCTAAACTATTCACGACTGCTTCAACACGATAAATTATTCTCAAAAACAGATTTAAACGAAACACTTAAAAATATTATAAACGATTTTGAATTACTCATACACGAAAAAAAAGCTACAATAAAAACGGATACACTCCCAACAGTTGATGCTATCTCTTTGCAGATGAACCAGCTTTTTTACAACCTCATCAGCAACGCACTCAAATATTCTAAAGAAGATGTGCCACCTGTCATAACCATTACATCCCGCACCCTGTCATCAGAAGAAATTGACAAGCATCCCGACTTCAACCCATTCATATCATACATTGAAATAATTTTCAAAGACAACGGCATCGGCTTTGAACAACAATACGCGGATAAAATATTCACCATCTTCCAACGCCTTCACGACAAAGAAACATTCATCGGCACAGGCATCGGATTAGCACTCACAAAAAAAATTGTTGAAAACCATCACGGAGAAATTTTTGCTGAGGCAAAAGAAAATAAGGGAGCGGCGTTTCATGTAATACTTCCAATGACACAACCACGATAAATAAAATCGATATTACTGATGGCTGAAAAATTTTTTATGATAATTGATGATGATACGGACGACAGAATATTTTTCAAAGAAGCATTAAATGAAATATTTCCTTCCGCTGCATGTTTGGAAGCAAATGGCGGTATCGAAGCACTCCAATTACTACAAAAAACAGAACAGCTACCCGATTTTATTTTCCTTGATATAAACATGCCCCGCATGGATGGACAGGAATGTTTAAAGGAATTAAAAAAAGTTGAGAAACTCAATAGTATTCCCGTCATTATGTATTCCACTTTTTTTTCCGAAGAAAGTATAGATGAATTTCGCAAAATAGGAGCATCAAGTTATCTCAATAAGCCCACCGATATGAATAAACTTCCAGAACAAATTCTTGAAGCAATAAAAAAATCTACAGACCTTTCAATTTACAATAAATAAATTCCGAACATCAACGAGATCATGAAAGATAAAGACCAGAAAGAGCACCCAAAGGATCAAGAAAAGCACCAAAAGGATTTAGAAAAAAAATCGAATGAGGTTGAGGAATCGAAAAAATATTCGGAAATCCTTAGCAGTGTTATTCACGAAGGAGAGCAGTTATTTAAAATAAAGAAACGAGCGATGTTTTTGAGCGCTTGCATAGCAGGTCTCGAAATTGGTTTTAGCTATTTGCTTATTTGTTCTCTGTACTTTTTAATGGAGGGGAGTTTTTCCGAATCTGTTATATTTAAAATGTTTGCTGCCGTTTATCCTTTGGGTTTTATCCTGGTGATTTTAGGTAAATCTGCTCTTTTTACGGAGCAAACTTCAGTTTTGGCGCTGCCTGTACTCAATCGTCAAAGAAGCATCCTTGAGCTCTTAAATATCTGGGGAGTTGTCATTCTCGGGAATATCATTGGAGGTATAGTTTTCGTGTTTTCAATCGGGTCATTGGCCGAACACCTCGGTATTTTCAACCAAACCACTATGGTAAAGATCGGAATCCACGTATCTGATCACAGCTATTGGATACTTTTTTTAAGCGCGATTTTTGCCGGTTGGCTCATGGGTCTGCTTACCTGGCTTCTCAATAGCACCATTGATGTGCTTGCGCGGATTGTTATTATAACGATAATTACCGGAACAATCGGTTTTATTGGCTTTCACCACAGTATAGTCGGAAATATTGAAGTTTTTGGTGCTTATTTATATTCCGATGCGGTATCTATTACAGACTACCTTTCGTTCTTATTATTAACCCTCTTGGGAAACGGCATTGGTGGCGCTATCGTTGTTGGCCTTTTCAAATACCGCATTTTTGCATCGAATTATGCTTCCGATTAGAAAATCGGCCGCACCAATTCACACCATATTGGCCGGATGAGGCGGTACGGGTCGCGTATACAGAGATTCGTTACGCATAACAAAGTCGCTCTTTACCGCCCTGGCCATTTGTTTCAACATCGACTTTGAAAGCCTGTTCTCCCAATTCTCACCGCGAGGCATAAAAAATTAGCACAATCCCTTGCGCACATACCAACTGGTATGTATCTTTGCTCCGTGAAAAACATAGATACAAGAGCGCATATACTGCTTCACATGTTTACGGACATCCACAAAAACGGATTTCAGGGGCTGCGGGCAGATAAGGTGATGGCTGAATTGGAGATCACAAAAGGTGCTATGTACCATTATTTCCCCAGCAAGCAAAGTATTGGGCTTGCGGTGATTGACGAAATCATCAAACCCAACTACTTGGCGTTTTACCGTGACTTGGATCAGTCATCTGCGCATCCGGTGGATAGTTTGAAGGCACACATAAATATGCTGGCAGGCAAATGTACCGACGAGACCATTGCGCTGGGCTGTCCATTGAACAACCTGATTCAGGAAATGAGCCCGGTAGATGAGACCTTTCGTTTGCACCTCAAATATGTGATGGATCGTATGCAACTTTCTTCGGCCAATGCACTGCGCCGCGCGCAAGCATCTGGTACGCTTCGCGCCGATGTAGACGTTGATGCCGTAGCCCATTTTTATCTTTCGACGCTCGAAGGCGCTTATGGCATCGCCAAAGTGCAAAAAAGCATGGCAGTATTCAAAGCCACGATGGAAATTCTTTGCCAATACCTTGAGTCGTTACGCAAGTAGCATTTTTGAGTTCACAAGGCGCACACCTGCTCCAGGGTGCTGGTCCGGTGAGCCGACTGGGTGAGTTTGAGCAAGAAGCCCAGGCGATTGAAGGCTTGGACGTGCTGAGCCTTCGTCCGGGCTTTTTTGTGCAAAATTTTTATGGCAATGTAGATTTTATCAAACAAGCAGGCATTTTTGGTTACTCCGTGAATGGCGACCTTAAAATGCCACTGGTTCATCCCAATGACATTGCACACGAGGCCAACAAACACCTTTTGGCGTTAGATTTTGAAGGGCATACACATCGATTTATCGGCGGCGCCGAAGATTTGAGTATGAATGAAGCCGCTGCGATATTGGGCGCGGGAATCGGGAAGCCGGAATTGGCTTATGTGCAATTTGATCCTGCCGCCGCAAAAGCAGGCATGATGCAAGCGGGATCTGGCAAGCGACTTGCTGAAATCACCCGACAAACTCGTGTTTCAAATCGCCCATGTCCTTTGTTTTCTTGCACAGATTCATTTGTAAGCACCTCATTATCAAATAGTTTAATGACTTCATGATAAAAGGTTTCGTGATTTCCTTTTGATGCCAAAATATAGTCAGCCTCCTTTTCAACGATTTTGGATGCGATTGTTTTTTGGCAACCCATCGCGTCAATTATTTAACTTCTATTAAAATATTGATAATCATTGATTTTAGACCGATATTGCTTTGCGCGTGGGCGCTTGGTCAAGACCTGTCCCGTACCAAAGGTCGGGAAGACACAAGCGCGGCGTTGGGCATGGGATTTTGAGGTGCACATGTGGGAAGACCAAGTGAGGCGGAAATCTAAACAACAGACCTCGAAAATCACTCGGGTTTTTATCACCTATTGAATTCTACAATGATGCTGTTATAAAACCTAACTCTGTTGCATTTGAAACTTGAATCTGCGGACCGTAATTTTTGAAAGCCCTTTCACATACCGCCTTCTTTCACGTGATCATTTTGAAAAGATACCACACTACTTTTTTCGATTCGCCTTCTTGGATTTTTTAGCATTTTTATTCCGGGATTTGTTTTTAGCTTTTTGGTTACGCAGCGCATTGACCACTTCCGGTCGCCTGGCACTTGTATTTCCGCCATCTGAAAAGACAATGCCTTTTGGGTCAAAAAACGCACCTCCGGGTTGATGAACCGATTGCATAATACCCTCGATATTATCTTGGTTTTCGTCAACAATAAAAGTGGGCTTAACACCATTAATAGTTTCGATGATGGAGTCTTTACTGTAACCGTCATCCACCAAAAAAACGCCCCAATATTCAAAACGGGATTGGTCGATGACTTCGCGAGCCATATCATCGTCAATAATTACAGTCGGGCAGTTTGGGCAGAACAACCCTGTCGGCGCGGTCATAATCCTGGCTTTTTCCTGCGTCGCGTAAGCGAAGTTACTGAACATCCGCAACAGTTCCGTTTGACAAAGCGGGCATTTGTCTTTGTATCCTGTAAAATCTGATTCGTATAAATTTTTTACGCGGCCTTTGAAGACGGGAATACCCGAGTTTTTAGAGGCCATTTCCAGCAACTCTACATTGTCTTTTCCGGTTGTAATGGCGTCGTGGCGCAGCATCAGACCGCGCTTACCATCTTTGTAAGTTATTTTTTCTATACGGACTTTCTCTTCCAGTTTCTTTTTTAAAAAGTTGAACATAAATATTTACGAATGATAGATTATCAATTTTTATAACTATCCGGCCGGTTCTGTCGATTTTTATCTCGAATTTCGCCTGTCAAGTGTTAAAGTTTAGTGTTTTGTTTCGAAAAAGTGATTTTTTTGAAAATAAAATACCAAATCATCTTGAAAATCTGGATCGAATCTAATTTTATAAAATTGTACTACCTTGATTTTGAACCACTTGTAGCGGCTGGATGGTTACCAATTTTTTAGATAACAGAGATTATGTAAATTTAGTTACTTGACCAGAACTTAGTCTTTTCAAACTGCTTTTCGGCTATTTTCTCGTCCGTAGCGATGCTACGAACTCAAAAATGAGCCTCAATCAGTTCGAAAATACTTCAGTTCTGGCTCAAGCACTAAACTTACATAATCTCTATTTTATATTTTCAAAAAAATAATAATCGCCTGAAATCACTATTGCGGCTATTTTCCGGCAAATATATGTTTGTAATCTATTTAATTCCAAGTATTCCCAAAAGTATGAACTGAATGACGAATAATAATTGAGGATAGACTTTTTGCGGTGAGAGCGCCCGCGCCATGAAATTAGTTGTTTTTGGCCTGATTAAAGCTCATTTTTGAGTTCGCAGCATCGCTACGGACGAAAAAATAGCCGAAAAGCAGGGCAAAAATAACAATTTCTGGCCGGGCAGTCTCTCACCGCAACAACAATATATACTGCTGATCTCTCCACCCGTGATTCACAAACGTTAAGGTTTAACCCTGCTGTTCACAATCAGTATAGTCCAAACATTAAAGATGATGCCCATGAGTTGCTCCCCGCACATCACCCGGAAGCAGGTTTTTGGGCCAATTTCATCTATTAATTTTATCTGACTTAAATTCAAAAACCATGGCAGAAAAAACCAAAGTTCTTGTTGCCCCTCACAAAGAACGGGCCAATTTTAAAGCATTACTGCTCGCCAATCCCGAGTGGGTGCTCCGTCCCGGCAAAGCCAAATTGCCTTCCGTATTTTTTAATTTTTCCACGTTTTACGAAAAGTTGTCCGCAGTAGGCTACGATCCCGGGACGCGCCTGCTCGAAGCCACTTTCGGCGTGAACAATGCTTTTGGTTACAACGGCAGCCTTTGCAGCAGGGGATCGTTCGAGTATGTCCGTTTTTATCTCGACTACGGCGCAGGCTGGGAAGACCAGGGCTTGGTCGGCGTGAACGTACACGACATTCCTACCGGAAAGGATTGTAAAGGCAACCCGAAAAAACCCATTTCCTACACTGCTAAAATCCAGATTGACGCCTCCGCGCACCGCAAGGGCTGCAGCGCGCCCGTCATTCCAAAAATTCGGGCTATACTCTCCTGGGAAGTGGTACCACCTGCCAATTCGCCCAATTGGAAACCATTTTGGGGGAATGTAGAGAACTGCCATATCCAGATTGAGCCGCGTTGGTTCTTTGTTATCCCAGAATTCTGGAAAGACAAAATCCTGACGCTGGCAGAAGAGCAGCCTCACCTGAGTATTCAGCAGGTGGCTCAAAACCTGTTGGTTGCCGAGCCTGCATTCGCAGCGACCTTCAGCAAGGCCGAAACGGCCGATGCAGTCGCCAAATCGTATGTAGCCGCCAAAGTGGACGCCACTCGTTTTCATGCTCCGGAAATTAAAAAGGCATTGTCTTTCAATAGTTTAGAGGCATTTTCTACCGAAAGCGCTTTTTCATCCAATCCTTTTAAAGTCAAGATTTCTGAGCTCTTAAAAAACTACCTTGCTACCAAAGCGAATGTTGCTTACGAAGAACTGGAAGATATCGGCCTCGATCACAGTCAGGAGTTTTTGACCGCTTCTATTCATGTAAAACGCCCGTACGGTTACAGTGGCGACTTGTGCTCCGATATGTTCCCGCGTTTTGGCGGCGGCAGTTATGAGTATGTTTCGTTTTGGGCGGATTGGGATGATACCTGCCGGTGGGAATACCTCGGAACGGCCAGCGTAAAAGTGCATGATTTGAAAAATATACCCGAAAAAGGGGTGTGTTATGCCGCTTATTTGCCTTATGATTTCAACCGCCGCCGGCAACATTGCGATCAACCGAAGGTAGTAAAGATCCGCTCAGTACTTTCCTGGAATACACCTCCATCCAGCACCGACCCGAATGATTTGGAAACCTATGGCAACGTAAAAGAAACATATATCCAGATCAAACCCGGCGAAAGTACAGGTGATGTGCGGCCAGTGATGACCATCGTAGGCGGAATACCCGTTGGTGAGATTGACAATGCCAGCGGGCTTACCACCCCTGTCGCCAAATTTGCTCTCACCGGTTTTCCTGTCGATGCTCGCGGCTGTCCATTCAGCGGTCGCGTGACCATTCAGGGATTGCCGTTTGTGGGTCATAAATACCGCATCCAGTATCGCCCGCAAGGCGAGGCCAACTGGATCACCCTATTTACGCCGATTGAAGTGGTGAAATGGAATGGATTTACTACAGAGCGGGTACCGCACGTGCCTGATGGCGCAGGCTACTTCGATTACCTCTCTTATTTGCAAAATTTGGATAGCGTACTCGGTTGGCTAGATACTCCTGCCGATGAAACGCGTGCTTATGATATCAAATTGGATATTCTGACCATTGCCGGTACCGACGACAAAAAGGTACAAATTGACAATGTGGCGCCAGATGTTGCGCTGAGTATCACCAACGTTGGAGGCGATTGCGCCGACTATACTGCAGGTACCCGGATTGCGGGCAAGTTTACTGCCACTGACGCTTATTTTAGCGGATATCTTTTTGGTCTTTCTGCTGCGGGCGGCGCATTTACGCCGGATAGCGGAAACAGTGCGGAAGTTAATGAGGATTGGGAATTGAATACTGCCGGGTTGCGGCCTTGCGGGTATACCGTTACCTTGTACGTTTCGGACCGGGCTATTATTAACAGCAGCCCGGGAGGACGCACTGTTCCTGCTTCAGTAAGTTTTTGTCTGCGGGCGAAATAGGTAGTTCGTTTTGGCTTTCGGGGTTTACTATGCGCGATTGAACACGGATTAGACATGCTCTTACCTGTCTAATCTGTGTTCTATCCCGTACAGTGAACCCCGAACCCATTAATGCCCTGGGTTTTTCATCGCCGCCGCGCCCAATATGCCGCATCAGGCCATCGTTTTTCCCGGCGATAATGTTTCAGCCGTTCCTCCGCATAATGGTCATAAACAGTTGCCAGCAATTGTTCGTATTGCCCGAAAGCGCCGGCATCTCCGCTCAATTGACCGGCAATGGCCAAGGCAGCATCAATCCCGCTGACTAATGCCAAAGTGATACCATGCGCGCTCAGGGGGTCAAAACTAATCGCCGCGTCACCGGCAGTGATCCTGTTCTTACCAACAGGCGATGGCATCCTGCTGCTTTCTGCGGCCATCATGCCGGGCGGTTCCAGCAATTCGTACCTGCTGTTTTTGATACGGTCAAAAGTATACCTGGCGGAAAATAAGCAGTTTTTCCAACCATCCGGGGTGTTTAAGTGCTGGTTTTTGTAAATATCGGGGTCAGTGAAAAACACACATGCCAGGTGCGCATCGGGTAGGGGAGCGGTGTACCACCAGCCATATTCGACGGCTTCCACCAGACTGCTCTTGTCTTCAACAGGTTGGCCGGTGGCTTTTAAAAATGCGACTACGGCGATTTGCCGGTCATCCTTGATTCTGAAAATGCCTAATTGCCGGGCTACCCAGGAATTGCGGCCTGATGCATCTAAAAGGATATTTGCAGCAATGTTTTTTTCTGCATTATCGGCGTTAAACTGCCAGGTATGGTCAGTATTTTGCCGGAGTGCATCTGCTTTATCAAAGTGGTAAAAAATAACGCCAAGACGGTCTGCTGTTTCCCGCATACGGCGCTCAAAAAGCCGCCGGTCGATATGCCAGCCATGCCCGTTGAGGGAATGCAGAAAGGGATAATAATGCAGTTGGTCGCTTGCCCAACCGGAGCTGTTGCCGTAACAGGGAGCATGAGGGTCTGCAAGGAAGGTTTCCCAAAGCCCGAGTTTTTGGAGCGATATTTTTGCCGTGCCCGACAGGCTTTCTCCGGCTTTAAACAGCCCTTTTTCTTCCCGGTAAACGACCGTAGCGGATAAGCCTTGCTGCCGCAAAGTGATGGCGGCAGCAAGGCCTGCCGGTCCGGCGCCAATGATCAGTACATCGGTCATTCCGACCGTTCCCGGCTTCTGTCCTTCATCCATAATAACCAGTCGGATACTACCGGCACCTCGGCTTGCGGGGTGGCGGCACTTCCGGAGGCTTTTGCAAGCAATCTTGGTGGTTCAATATCCCGGCCTGTTTCCACCCATATTTTTTCGGGGAATGCCGTGGAGCCGGCGGGACCGTCTTTCGGAACGACTATACCCACTTTGGGCCAGGCAGTGATGAACTCATTAACGCCTTTTGTTTTTTCCGGAACCGTTTTTGGCGGATAACCGTATTCGTAGATGATACCCCGCAGCCATTTTTCCCGGCGGCTGAAAATCTGAAGTTTTTTCGTTTCGCTTACACCGGGTTTGATGATCTGGTCGTAGTCTTGCTGCGTCAGGACATCATTCGGTACACGGGCCGGCCAGAAAGTCGGGATATATTGTCCCATTACCGCCGAATAGCCGCTTAAACAACTGGACGTATCCGTTTGCCAGGGCACCGCCATCCAGCGCGTGATATCGCCGGCTGAACTGCCGTCTAACGGGCCGCCTGCTGCCAATGCAGCGACCGAATTCAATTGAGCGCCGTAATTCAGCGGTGCGTCCGGACGGTATTTAATGCGGAATGGAGAACTGTACATCATCGTGTGGCGCATGGGCCATGTAAATTCACATCCCGGGTGGAAAGGGCCGCCGATGGTTTCGTCTAATGCAGACCGGTCTAAGTGACCCGCTTGTTCAGCAGGCGTCAGTTTTTCCCAATCGACTGGTTTTGGTGGCTCGTCAGCAATAAAATTTCCTTCTGCCCATTGTTTCAGGTATTCATACTGGAAACACAGGAGTGCCATAAAGTTGCGCGGATCGGTGTCGGTGCGGCTGAAACTCTGCAAACCGTCGCCGTAGATTGGCGGGATAAATTCGGCTTCCATGGCCTTGTAATCCGGGTTGCGGTATTGCTGAAAAATAGCCATCCGGAAGGGGAGATTTTTCCCGCCCGGATCGCTGAGCCGTTTAGTTAAACTGGTATAATCGGCGCTGTTGCCCCAGCCATGCTGTATATAAATACCCCGGTTGACCCATTGATTCAGGGGCAGCCTGTTCAGAATAGGGTAGATATCTTTCCAGAATGCCGGTTTATCCACAGGTTGCAGGGTTCCGGCGTCGATAGCGGTTTGAAATGCCAGGTCGTATCCGGTAATAAATGCGTCGACACCAACTGCGTAATCCGGCGGGCCGGTAATGACCCATGCACCGACAGCCTCCATCTTCCGGCCGTCTTTCAGGGTAATGGCTGCATTGACAGGTCCGTCGGAGGTATCATCATGCCAGGTTTGGTTGTTGGCAAAGGTGGTGGCGGGAGCATCGCTGTAAGAAGCGGAATGCCCGCGACCGCCCAGAAAAATCAACCGCCCTTTCTCATCTGTCCGTAATTCGCCTAAGTACACTTTGGTATCGGGACCATTGGGATTGTAAAAGGTACCTTCATCGAAGGCATACTTATTGTTCTCTCCGTTTTTATTCACCAGATTCCCTGAAATACTGATGGGGCCGGGATCGATGGCTAAGCGTTTGCGGTCTTGCCTGGGAATGGCCGGATTGCGAACGGTACTAAAAGTCGGCGCTACTCCTTTAATTCCGCCTGATGCCTGCGGTATGTCGAACGCGATATCAAAATTATACCAAGCTGCCTTTTTATTGGCAATATGGGTGGTCCATTTAATCTCTCCATCATCAGAAGTAAGTTCTCTGATGATATTTCCGTTGGCATCGGCGCCATATAGGCGGAAACGCGCGGCTTCCCTTTTGATACGCCCTTGTGGATCACGGAAGTTGGCAGGGTCTGTTTTGACTTTTCCAATGATTTCCGACCCGAAATAATATTCGTTGGGGCTGTCGCCTACACGGGCAACGCCGATTGCGGGGTGAATAAAAACTTGTGTGATTTTTGCCATGGCGAGTTATACTTTTGCTTTTCACAAAGGTAGTATTTCATCTGGCTGAATATACAGCGTAATTTTACGGTAATATGAGAATGGGTAGTAATACCTGTTTTTGAATTACAGCCCCCTCATCCACCCCTTCAATCTTTCCATCCACTTATCCTCCGTCTTTTTATTGTCTATGCCAAACCCATGACCGCCCTTAGGATACACGTGCATTTCCGCCGGAATACCTGCGTTGGTGCAGGCTAAATAATAAGCAATAGTGTTGCCGACAGGTACTGCGTCGTCGTCCTGTGCATGGACGAGGAATGCGGGCGGGCATTCCCCGCTGGCGTGAAGTGTTCCCAATTTTTAATCCAACCACCACAAAACCCAAAATCTCCGCGCGCGCTCGTGAGGGTCTGCGACCCGATACGTGCTGTCTGCAAGTCTGTGACTTGCGAGAAAAATCTCGACGGGAAAAAACACAAGTCACAGACTTGAGAACACTGCGTATCTAGTCGCAGACCCTCACTGCCTGTCCCAATTCACTTCGGGAAGCGCGCGCGCGTTTGGGCACAATAGTAGAAATGGAACCAAAATTCCGCGCCAGCCATTCCTTTCAACATCAACATTGAAAGCCTGTTCAGCTATAACCCTCACCCCCCAAACCTCCCCACCACCTCTATCGTCCGATCCAAATCCCCATACCCCAGCGCATTGTTCAAAAACCAACTCTCATACGACGAAGGCGGCAAATAAATGCCCGCCGCCAGCATGTGGTGAAAAAACTGGCTAAATCGGGCATGGTCACAACGCGCTGCCGTTCCAAAATCGCTTACAGGACCATCCGTAAAATGCACGCTGATCATGCTGCCAACGCTGTTGATGGCCACAGGAATGCCGTTTCTATCAAAAGCCTTTTGCAGTCCAGCGCGCAGGTACGCCGTTTTGTCGGCCAGCTGTTTGTAAATCGCATCGCCATTTTCGTTCAACTCGGATAACAGGGTAAAACCCGCGATCATCGCCAGCGGGTTTCCGCTCAGGGTGCCGCCCTGGTACACTTTGCCCAGGGGTGCCACGCTTTCCATGATATGCTTTTTTCCGCCAAAAGCCCCGACGGGCAGGCCAGCGCCGATCACTTTTCCATAGGTGACCAAATCTGCGTCCACTTGAAAAAGCTCCTGCGCCCCCCCTTTGGCCAATCGAAAACCTGTCATCACTTCATCAAAAATCAAGAGCATGTTTTCGGCATCGCATATTTTGCGCAGCCCGGATAAGAAGTTTTCCTGGGGTAAAATGCAGCCCATATTTCCCGCAACAGGCTCCAGGATAATAGCCGCTATTTCCCCCTTGTGTTTTTCCACCAGCTGATACACTTCGTCAATGTCGTTGTAAGTAGCCGTTAGTGTATCGCTGGCCACGGCCGCGCTCACGCCTGGCACCGATTCAATGTTCAAGGTGGCGATGCCGCTGCCGCCTTTGACCAAAAAAGGATCGGCATGCCCGTGGTAGCAGCCCTCGAATTTGATGAACTTGTTTTTGCCCGTATAGCCCCTGGCTACCCGCAACGCGCTCATGCAAGCCTCCGTGCCACTGTTGACCATTCGGATCAAATCAATGTTCGGTGCCATGGCCTTTATCAACTTGGCGATGTCGGTTTCCAGCGCTGTCGGGATGCCGTAACTGGTGCCGCGTTCTACTTGCTTTTGTATCGCCTCGACAACTGGTTCGTACGCATGCCCCAGAATCAATGGCCCCCAGGAGGCGATGTAATCGATGTATTGTTTGTCATTTTCATCGTACAAGTAGGCCCCCTTTGCCTTTTTTACAAAAATCGGGGTGCCGCCCACACTTTTAAAAGCCCGCACGGGCGAGTTGACCCCACCGGGGATATGGCGCTGCGCTTCCTGAAACAACAATACGTTCTTGTCTATCATGTTATCGGTGTAGTATTTGGGCCATTTGTATGGCAAAGTAACTGGCAATCAGCGATGCACCCGCGCGCTTGATGGCGGTCAAAGATTCAATGATGGCATTTTCTTCATTCAGCCAGCCCCTTTGTGCCGCCGCTTTTATCATGGCATATTCGCCGCTCACCTGGTACACGCTGATGGGCACCTGCACCATCGTGCTGAGTTGTTGCACAATGTCCAAATAGGGCAATCCAGGTTTCACCATGATGATATCAGCGCCTTCCTGTATGTCGGCCAAGGCTTCTGCCAAGGCTTCCTTGCCATTTCGAATGTCCATTTGATAAGTTTTTTTGTCGCCAAAACCCGGCGCGCTGTCCAGGGCATCCCGGAACGGGCCATAGAAGCAACTGGCGTATTTGGCGCTGTAACTCATAATGCCGGTGTTGCTAAAACTACGCGCTTCCAGGGCATTTCTGATCGCGCCAACCCTGCCATCCATCATATCGGAAGGGGCCACAAAATCGGCACCAGCTTGGGCGTGGCTGACGCTCATTTGGGCCAGTACCGCCACCGTGGCATCATTGACAATGTGGTTGTTTTCCACGATGCCATCGTGGCCATGCATCGAAAATGGGTCAAGGGCGACATCTGTCATCACACACATCTCCGGCACCGCATTTTTTATCGCGGCAATGCTGCGCTGCATCAGGCCATTCGGGTTGAGCGCTTCCGTGCCTTTGTTGTCTTTCAAGTGGTCTTCGCATTTAACAAACAACAATACCGATTTAAGCCCGAGGGCCCACAATTCTTTCACAAGCGCCACCGTATTATCGAGGCTCATCCGGTAATAATCGGGCATGGAGGGAATTTCTTCTTTGATGTTTTGCCCTTCCAGGATAAACAGCGGCACGATAAAATCATGGACGCTCAGGTGCGTCTGTGCCACCATATCGCGAATGGCAGGTGATTGACGTAAAGTTCTATGTCGTTTTTGTAGGAACATGCTATAGATGGTTGAGGTGTTTTGAATAGGGGTTAAAAAAAAGTACTGCCCATGGTACTGTTTTTTATTGCACACAACGGCACAACGTGTTGACATTCTGGCTGCTAAAAAACGTGCACGTTGTGTCGTTGTGTGAAACATTTTTTCTAGCAGTGCGCGCATTACCGCTTCCTGGCTACAAGTTTCGGCCACTATCGCTTCGTTATCGGCAAATCGCCGTAGGGCATTTTTGGTGGTATCGCCGATACAAAAGCAGGGTGTGTTTTTGGGTAAATTATTGCGTTGAAAAAAAGATTCAACAGCGCTTGGACTAAAGAACAAAACGCCTTCATAGCCTTCAAGAATATTATGGTTGACTAAAACTGTATGGTACAAAACAATTTCATCTACCACAATATTATGCTGCCGCAACAAGCGCGGCAAAACATCGCTCCTTTTATTGCCGCAGAAAAAACTCACTTTTTCAATATCATGTTGCTGTAGAATAACCAGGGCAAGTTCCTGAGCATTCTTTGCCCGACCAAGGATATCAACATTTTGCAAACGGGCAGCGGCGGCGAGCGTTTCCCCTTGTAAACAATGCAGCTTTTTAGGAGCAATAGACAAACCATGTTTATCAATGTTTTTTTGATACGCTTTTACAGCGTTTGCACTGGTAAAAATGATGTGTTCATGCGTCTTTGTTATGGCGCGCGCTTCTTGTAGGCCATTCAGGAGTTTTATTTCAATAAAATCATGGGCCATTACCCGGAAGCCAAGCTTGAGCGCCCCCGTGACAAGAGTGTTTTTTAATTTTTTTGTTGATAGAATATTCATCATCGCACTTAAAAAAATCAGCCTTCAAGCGGCTGGGCTGTTGTGTCAAAAGGTTTGGTCAGCGTGCCCCCCCCCAGCCGCTTCGCGCTTATGCTTACCTTGAAATTAAATCTCCCCCGCCCCTTCCAATCATTTCAGCCGCCGCCTTACGGGCAATTTCGGAATATTGCTCCACCTTTCCTGCCATCATTACGGTAATACTATCACTGCCATCAGGCGCTGTAACATTCGCAATCAGTCGTATTATTCCTGCTTCGATGGTTGCATAAGCGCTGATGGGCACCGTACAGCCGCCCTGCATCTGCGATAAAAATTCCCGTTCTGCGCTGGTGCATATCGCCGTGTTATCATGGTGTAGCTTTTGGCAAATGCCCTCCTCATCCTTCCGGCAAAGCACCACGATGGTGCCTTGCGCGGGCGCGGGCAACATCCAATCCAGCAACACTTGCGGGCCGGTGAAAGGCGCTTGTAACCGTAAACGTTGCAAACCAGCCTGGGCAAAAATGGCTCCATGCCAGTCCGATGCTTTCAGCGTCTCTATCCGGCTGTCTACATTGCCCCGTATATTCCGCATCTCGGCTTTTTTATACCGGTGCAGCCACTGTGCCTTCCGGCGTACACTGCTGGTGGCAATGATGTTCGGCCTATCGATGCTAATGTCAGCAAATGCTTCCTCGTTGCGGCATACCAGCACGTCAAAAGGGCTGCCCCTTTCCAAAACGGCGGCAATTTTCAAGCCTTTGGCCAGCATTGTCGGCACATCTTTGAAAGAATGCACCGCGATGTCTATTTCCTTTTGCAGCAACGCGACATCCAAAGCCTTGGTAAAAATGCCTTGGATGCCGACTTCGTACAATGGAGTCGTCAGGTCGATATCGCCGTCGCTTTTTATGAAGACAAGTTCAGCCGGCTGCGCATTTTCTTGCAATAAATGGCGTACCAATTCAGCTTGCCAAACGGCTAGTTTACTCGATCTGGTACCAATTTTAATGGGTTTATTCATTTGACGGTGGACGGTAGACGGTGGACGATGGACGGTTTACCCGCCGAATCCTTAGCGTAGGCGGGCGTGATTCCTTCATGCGCCAAATTAGCATTTAAGAAAGAATTCATTGCCCCGATAAACTGGCAACCAGTGCCTTTGTTGTTGCGCAAATGCGCGACCAATCCTCCGATGGTTTTATTTACCCGCTGCTCCAGCGTTGAGGAATTCGCACCCGCACGCCACGCATCCAATTGGAACAACTGCGCTTTGAATAGATGAATGGCGGCATTGTACTTGTACAGCGCCAACCAATCGTACAACAGGTCGAGGTGCTCCGCCACGATGGCCCTGGCTTTTGCTACTTCTCCGTGTCGGATTCTGAGGGTTTGCTGCATTTTTTGAGAAATTTCATCAATACCCAGCAATTGAACATGTTGAATGTCTTTCACAGCCGGGTTTACATTTTCGGGTACCGACAAGTCTATCACCAATTGATTTTTAGTACCACTAAAGTGTTGTGGTTGAACGATATGGTTTGGAGCATTTGTACAAACGATCACCACATCAGCTTTTTCTATCGCAGTATTTAGCCGATCAAAAGCCTGAAATTGAGCACCTGTTTCCTCGGCAAGCGCCTTGGCAGTTTGCAAGGTTCGGTTGACAATCGCAACCGACTTGCCAATACTATAGTGCTGCAAACTTTTGGCGATGCCCTTGCTCATCGTGCCTGCCCCAATCAGCAGCACCGATTTGTGTTGCATGTCTTTAATGCCTTTCAACCACTCTATGGCCGCATACGATACGGATACAGTGCCATTGCTTATTTGTGTTTTTGCCCGAACAGCTTTGGAGGCTTGGAGCCCGAAATTGATGATCCTGTCCATCATGGGGCCGATCAATTTTTCGGAACGGGCAGCATCCACGGCGCTTCTCAGTTGGGCCACAATTTCATAATCGCCCACAATTTGAGACTGTAAGCCCGCCGCCACGGAAAAAAAATAGTGCAGCGCTGGGCTGCCGTATTTGACAAATCCATACTGTTGAAATAGGTTGGCATTTCCATTGGTACACTGAACAAACAGCTCGATCAATTCGGCATCGCTGTAGCCAATGGCATAAATTTCAGATCGGTTGCAGGTTGAGAGCACAAAAATGCTGCGGCACTTGTGTTGTTTGGCCGCCTGGAACAAGGCATTCCTATTCGCTTCCGAAAAAGCAAATGCGCTCCTGACGGCCACAGGCGTATTTTGGTGGTTGATGCCCACCACAATCATTTTTGCTATATGTGCCGCTGGTAAGCGGTGATCTGCGAGTCCCATGTGCGTTTATTTTTGGGTAGCGCGGTATTTATGCCGCCCGTACAAGGCCATTTATGGCTGTTCATTCTTTCTATGCATTTGTATTCAATCAGCCCAATCTTTCATAACTCTAATTTCCCCTTGAATTATTTGTCAATATCGAGTGATAAAACGGCATTGAATGGCCTTATGCCTTATTCCAGTCGTGTTTTGTGGTCTTGTCGACTTTGTAACAGCGGCCATAAATGGCCTTGGACTGGCGGCATAAATACCGCGCTACCAACTGAGCAACAACACCCTCAAGCTCCAAAAAATCACCGTTGCCCCAACCAACAAAAACATCAACCTTATCGGCAATTTGCCCGCCAGCTTTGCGCTCAATGGCGCGGCCAGCACCCCACCAACGATCAAGCCCGCCACCACCATCCAATGTGAAAGCCCGATGAGCGAAAAGAAGGTGACCGCGCTGGCGAAGGTGACGAAAAACTCCGTCAGGCTTACAGTGCCGATCACGTACTGGGGTGTTTTGCCTTTGGCAATTAGCGTACTGGTGACCAGTGGCCCCCAGCCGCCGCCACCAAAAGAATCCAGGAAACCGCCTGCTGCCGCCAGCCAGCCCAAGCGACGCGCCTTGCGTTTTTTAGTTTTTACAAAAGCGCGGCTCAATATCCGAATGCCCAACAGCAGTATGTACACCGCAATGATGGGCTTGATATAGCCGGCATACTTTTCGCCGAGTTGGCTAAGCAGTGCCGCTCCAGCCACGGCGCCCAATATGCCAGGCAACAACAAGACCCTGAACAAACGGCGATTCACATTGCCAAAGCGATAGTGCGAATACCCGGAAGCGCCCGCAGCAAATACTTCCGCGGTATGGATGCTGGAACTGACAGCGGCCAAAGGCACCCCAGCCCCCATCAGAAAAATCTGCGTGACCACCCCATAACCCATCCCCAGCAATCCATCGGCCAATTGCGCCATAAAACCTACGCCAAGGAACAGCCAAAACTGCATGTCGATGCTTTGAACCAGGCCAGGCCAGGTTTGCATGGGGAGGT
The DNA here is from genome assembly GCA_038246345.1 of Chitinophagales bacterium. Lineage (GTDB taxonomy): Bacteria > Bacteroidota > Bacteroidia > Chitinophagales > Saprospiraceae > M3007. The sequence goes on along the minus strand of JBBRWA010000002.1, from coordinate 10,263 downwards.
AGAACGAGACAATGTTAGCCACCAGCAGCAGCCCAAAAGCCGCCATGGCCGCCGTTGCTATGCGCCGCCACTTTCGGTCGCGGATGCGCTCCAGGTTTTGGTGTGGCACCACGGATGCCAGCACCTCTTCACCCGCGGCGATGGAGGCTGTGAGCACATTGAGGATGCGTATTTTTTCAGAAAAATCGCCGCCCAGTTTTTCTCGAATGACAGGCATATGGTGTAGCAAATCGCCCAGCTCGTCAGGCAGGGTTTCTTGTAAGGTTTCTTTCAGTCGCTTGGCGATGGTCGGCGATTTTCCATTGGTTGAAATGGCGATTTTCAAGTTGCCCTTTTGAACAATAGAGCCTAAGTAAAAATCACATTCCGCCGGGGTGTCGGCCACGTTAACGAGCAAGTTGTACTCCTGCGCCAGTTGCCGGACGCGGCGATGCAGCCCGGGATCGTCTGTCGCGCAGATCACCAGGTTTTTGCCTTCTAAATCACTGGGCTCGAAGGCTTTTTCCAGGAGTATAGTCTGTGGGTAATCTGCCGCAAATTGCCGCAAATCTTGCCGGATTTCGCGCCCCACGAGGGTCACGCGTGTTCCCGGGCTATTGCGCAGCACGGCCCCCAGTTTTTCCAAACCGACGTTGCCACCGCCCACGATGAGCAGTTGCATTTGTTCCAGTTTCAGGAAAACGGGGAATAAGGTGTTGGTGTCGGGTCGACTCAACACGGCCTCGTCTGTGGCATCCCCTAAATTGTGCTCCAAAAAGTTCATGTTAATCAATTATGAAAATTTGTTCCATGCGTAGTTGCCTGCACATATCCTTGCCGAATGACAAAATCCCCAAAGTGCTCCCCCCTATGTCTTTCGCGGGCGTAATGCGCCAAAATTGGCTCCAATTCGCTCAAAATGGCCGCTTCGTTTAGCATTTCACGGTAAAGTTTGTTTAGCCGTTCGCCGTTGAAAGCCCCGCCAAGGTACAGATTGTAATAACCTGGCGATTTGCCGACAAAGCCTATTTCCGCCAAATACGGCCTGCCGCAACCGTTTGGGCAGCCCGTCATGCGGATGTTGATGGCTTCTTTGTCCAGCCTGTTGGCGTGCAGCAACAGGTCAATTTTATCGATCAGGGAAGGTAAGTAGCGTTCCGCTTCTGCAAATGCCTGGGAGCAAGTATTGAGCGCCACACAAGCAATGGAATTTTGGCGCAAGGCTGTCTGCCGGTGCGTGGCATCGAGGATGCCATGCTTGTCCAATATCGCCTCCACGATGGGGCGTTTTTGCGGGGAAATTTTGCCGATCACCAGGTTTTGGTTGCCTGTCAGCCGGAAATCGCCGTCGTGTACGAGCGCGAGCATGCGCAGGGTGGTTTTTAAGGGAAAATCGGGGGTGTCGACAATGCGCCCACCTTCGATGAAAAGCCCGAGGTTGAAATTCCCGTCATGGGTTTTGCTCCAGCCCAGGGAGTCGCCGGAATGGACAAACTTATACGGCTTGGCCTCCTGAAAAACAACACCCGAACGCCGCTCCACTTCCTGTTTAAAAGGCTCCAGCCCCATCGTTTCAATGGTGTATTTCAATCGGCTCAAGCGGCGAATTTCCCGGTTGCCATGGTCGCGCTGGGTGGTAATGATGGCTTCGCTTACCTTTAAAACGTCCTCTTTGTCAATGTAACCCAACATATCCGCCAATCGCGGGAAAGTTTCCGGTGCGCCGAAAGTCATGCCCAATCCACCCCCTGCTGCGAGGTTGAAACCCGACAGTACGCCCTCTTTTTCTAGGGCGATCAGGCCAATGTCGTTGGCGAAAATATCCGTGTCGTTTTGGGGAGGCACAGCCAGTGCGATCTTGAACTTTCGGGGCAGGTAGGTTTTGCCGTAAATGGGCTCTTCGTCTATAGAAGCCTGCCCTGATAGCTTGGTTTGAAATGGCTGGCTTGCGTCCACCGGCTGGCCATCCAAAAATATCTCGTAATAGGCGGTGGTGCGCGGTGTAAATGCCGCACTCAGGTCCTTTGAAAGCTGGTACACTGCAGCATGCACGCGACTCTCATCCGGGTTGGGACTGCACATAACATTGCGGTTCACGTCGCCGCAACCTGCGATGCTGTCGAGCATGACCGCATTGAAGCCCTGAATGGTGGCTTTCAGGTCGCGTTTTCGGATGCCATGCAATTGTAGGGCCTGGCGTGTGGTGAGCTTGAGCGTGCCGTTGCCGTATTTGTCGGCCAGCTCGTCCATGCGCAGCCACTGGGCTGGAGTGGCAACCCCCGCTGGCACCCGCACCCGTATCATAAGCGAATACAGCGGCTCCAGTTTTTGGGCCTTGCGCTCGCTGTCCAAATCACGGTCGGTCTGTTGATAAGAGCCGTGGAATTTGATCAGGTTTGTGTCATCGGGAAACAGCGCGCCCGTGATGCGGTTGTCGAGACTTTGCACCAGGCTACCGCGGAGGTAGTCGCTTTTTTCTTTGATATGCTCGACTTCGGAAAGTTTTTTTTCTGCCATGATCTTCAAAAGTTAAAATAAAGAGTGCTTCTCAAAACATCGCGATCGAAATACCCGGCCGCGGCGCGTGTTTGGTAAATTTTCAGGTATCCTATTTCAAGGGAAATCCGTTTTGAAAATTGTCGTTCGATGGCGGCATACACCCGGTTTTGTTCAAAATCGCCTGCCTGAAACATGATTTCCTCGCTGAGTTTTGCCCGCCATTTTTTCAAAAAATTATGGTCAATTTGTATCCTCCCGCGCCAACGGTGTTTCAATTGCCATTCATTTTCGGGTTGCAAAAACCAGCGTTGCTCACTGCGCAGCCTGCCCGATATGCGCCATTGTTGTGCCATTTCCGATCCAAAATGCAGCTCCTGAAACAGCCGCCATTCCGGTACTTCCTGCACAATGGAATGTGTACCCCCTGCAGCAATTTCCCATCGTTTGTCCAATTTTCGATGCACATGCACATGGGCTATAAACTGCAATTGCCGATCGGGCAGAATCAACCTCCGCTCATCCACTTCAACGTGCCAGTGCCATTTCTTATCCAATTTTCCCCGCAAATAAAACCGCAGCCAATAGGCTTGTTGATGGGTCGTTTGCGCATAGGCCTGCAAAGAAAAGACCAGGAGGAGCATCAATGTAGAACCAAGCTTAAACTTCATCTTCAGTAAACATCTTCCAAATACCGCCGCTGTTTTTTCAGCCCCTTCAAATACTCCTCCGCATGTTCCTGTCCTTTGCCACTTTCTTGCGCTACAATCTGTAATACAGCGTTTTGCACATCTGCCGCCATACGTTCTTTATCGCCGCAAACGTAGAAATAGGCACCGTTTTCAAGTCGCTCATAAATAAGTTTTGAGCGTTCAGCCAGCCGCTGCTGCACGTAAATTTTCTCTGCCTGATCGCGGCTAAACGCTACATCCAGGCGGTCAAGGGTGCCGCGTTTGAGGTGGTTGAGCCACTCGGTTTGGTACAAAAAGTCGGTCTCGAAATGCGGGTTCCCAAAAAAAAGCCAGTTTTTGCCCAAAGCTCCGCGTTCGGTACGTTGCTCCACAAAAGCTCGGAAGGGCGCTACGCCGGTGCCGGGGCCGACCATGATAATGTCCCGCGCATCGTCATCGGGCAGCTTGAAATATTCGTTGCCTTCGATGAAAACGGGCAATGCTTCGCCTACAGGCACGCGATCCGCCAGAAATGTGGAGGCAGCGCCAAGGTGCGGAAAGCCGCCATACTGGTAGCGCACTGCCGCAACCGTCAGGTGTACTTCATCGGGATGGGCCTCCATGCTGGAGGCGATGGAATACAAGCGCGGGGGCATTTTCCGTAAAAAGCTCAACAGGGTAGCCTCCGATAAAGCCGCCGGAAACTCCCGCAACAAATCAACCACGTTGCGGCCCCAAAGGAATTTTTTGAGCGCTGCATTGTCTTCTAATATGGCTTTCAGTTTGGCATTGCTGGTCCACGCAGCGTATTTTTCAATGACTTCCCGCGTCAGCACCGTTAGCTCCACCTCCCGCAGCAGAAAATGCCGCAGCGTGTTTTCTTTTTCCTGAAAAACGACCTGCTTATTGCCGTTCAACATGGCTGTATACAGTACTTCGCGCACCAACGAAGGCGGGTTTTGGGGGTAAATACCCAGCGAATCACCGGGTTCGAACACCAGGCCGGAACCTTCCAAGGAAAGCTCCAAGTGCCAAGTCTCCTTTTGGGAGCCACGGCCATTGAGCTGGGTTTTTTCTAAAATTGGCGCAAAAAACGGGTGCTTTCGGTCGAATTGAACGCCTGAAATAGGTTGGCTCAAAACCACTGCACCATTCGTAGAAACCGAGTTTGAAACCGCCCCGCCAGCAATTGTTGGCAGCGACTGCAACACCGCGTCGACCCAAGTATCCACGGTATCCTCAAAGTCGACATCACAATCTACCCTGGCGGCCAGGCGAGTAGCGCCCAGCGCTTCAAAACGCGCATCAAATTCCTTTCCCGTTTGACAAAACTGGATATAACTGCTATCGCCCAAAGCACATACGGCGAATTGTAATCCTTCTAATTTCGGCGCACGCGGCCCCAGCAGCCATTTGTGAAATTCCTCGGCAGCTACCGGCGGCTCGCCCTCGCCTTGGGTACTGACCACCAGCAGCAGGATTTTTTCCTCCTTCAATTGTTTGCTGGGGTAGTCATTCAGGTCGGACATTGCAAAGTCCCAACCCTGTTCGCCCAAGCGGGCGGCAACCTGCTTGGCCACTTTTTTACTGTTGCCCGTTTGTGAGCCGAACAGCACCGTGATAGTCGGTTTTCCCGAAACGACAGCTTGTGGGTTGGCAGCAGCTGGTGTCACGACCACAGCGCCATTGGGTGCCGGCTGCCCATGTATTGCCACGCCATAGAGGTAACCACTCAGCCACATTTGTTGCAAAGCGGAGTGCTGGGAAGCCAGTTTTTCGAGCAGGTCATTGTCAAACCCTACAGGCGGTGGTTGAAAAAGCGAAGCCATTTTTTTTGAGTTATGAGTTATGAGTGATGAGTGATGAATGATGAGTTATGAGTGTGGACAGGATTATTTTTTGGCTTTGATGGGGTATTTCAGCACTTTAAGTCTAAAATTGAATGGTTTTTCAGCATTAACAGTCGCACCTATTGGGGCTTAAAAATGAACTCGGAGCGCTGAAAACCCGATTCCAAGCCGATGTTCTATCGTCGTGCCCACTCATCACTCATCTCTCATCACTCATCACTCGTCGCTCTTATTGCGATGCATAATCCTCCTTCAGCAGATTGTCTAGTGCCAAGATTTCGTTTGAGGTAATCCGATGGCGGACTACTTCGCCCAATACGATTACCGCCGGACTACCGATATCGTTTTTTTGAATTTCAGCTTCAATGTTGGATACTGTACCGAAAACTTCGCGTTGCTGGGGCAGAGAGGCGTTTTGAATTACTGCAACGGGTAAATCCTGTTTGCCAGCAGCCTGGAAGACGGCGGCGATTTCATGCACTTTGCTCAAGCCCATTAAAACGACAACCGTGGCATCGCTTTGGGCCGCTTCGTGGATTTCCGGGTTTAGTTCGGTGGTATCGGTGGTGGCTGTGAGCACCCAAAAACTTCGGCTGGCACCGCGCAGGGTGACGGGAATGCCGACGGCAGCGGCGGCATCAATGGAACTGGAAATACCTGGCACGTAGGCTGTTTGAAGCCCATGTTTTTGCGCAAACTGCATTTCTTCATGGCCGCGTCCGAACACAAAAGGATCACCCCCTTTCAAGCGCACCACATGGCCGCAGCAATGAGCATACGCCACGATCCGCTCGTTGATTTCATCCTGGGAATAGGCTTTTGCCCCCCGGCGTTTTCCAACATATACCAAGGCAGCCGTAGGGCGCGTATGTTCCAGGATGGCTTCATTCGCCAGCGCATCATACAGTACCACGTCGGCACTTTGAAGGGCTTTTACCGCTTTGAGGGTGATTAGGTCGGGGTCGCCGGGGCCGGCGCCTACGACGGTGAGGCGGGGGACTAAGGGCTTGCTGGGTTTAAAAGGCAGGTGTTCCGGTAAGTGTGACATAAGGCATTGCGTTTAGATGGCGAATTCAGTGTTTAATTCTTGGGTTTGATTGGTGCGGAGCATCATACCAGCTGCCACGGTATCAAACGTGTTTTCATTGACCAATATCAGGCTGCCGCTGTTCCGGTTTTGATGGTAGGCATCGAACACCAGAGGCCGGGCACTGCGCAGCCGAATGCGGGCAATGTCGTTGAGTTGCAGGGATTCGGCTGGTGTTTGATCAAAACTGTGCACATCTGTACGGTACAGGATTTCTTTTACAAATGCTTTGGTGCTCGCAGCACCGTGGCGTACCAGATAACGGTCGCCTGTTTTTAAGGCGCGTTCACTCATCCAACAGACATCGACTTCAATGTCCTGACTTACAAAGGGTTGCGTGTCTTCCACCAAAACGATGGAGTCGCCCCGCGAGATGTCGATGTCGTCTTTGAGGTGCAACACTATTGGCTGCGGCGCAAAAGCTTCTTCCACTTCCGTTTGATGCACTTCAATGGCCTGAATTTCGCTTTCAATACCGGAGGGCAATACCCGAACACGATCGCCACGCCGCAGCACGCCACTGCGCAAGCTGCCGGCATAGCCACGGTAATCGTGCAGTTCTTCGGTGCGCGGACGTATCACATATTGCACCTGGAATCGAGCGCCGACTTCGGCAGGCGCTTCTTTCACTGCTACCGTTTCTAGGTGTTCGAGCAAGGCTTTGCCTTTATACCAGGGCATCTTTTCGGAGCGGGTCACGACATTGTCGCCCGCCAGCGCACTGATTGGGATGAAGGCGACTTCGCCGATGCCCAGCTTTTCCGCCAGCTTTTTATAATCCGCCGCGATCTGGTAAAATTTCTGTTCATCATAGCCTACCAGGTCCATTTTGTTGATGGCGGCTACCAGGTGCGGAATGCCCATCAGCGATGCAATCAGGCTGTGCCGATGGGTTTGTTCTACCACGCCCTGCCGGGCATCAATGAGGATAATGGCCAAATCGGCATTGGAAGCGCCGGTCACCATGTTGCGGGTGTACTGCACATGCCCCGGCGCATCGGCGATGATGAATTTCCGGCGCGCCGTATGAAAATATTTATACGCCACATCGATGGTTATGCCTTGCTCCCGTTCAGCGCGGAGGCCATCGGTCAGCAGCGAAAGGTCAAGTTCGCCGTCGGGCTTGTTGCGGCTCTGGCGTTCTATGGCGTGCAAAATATCGTGTGAAACGGCTTTTGAATCAAACAGCAAGCGCCCGATCAAGGTGCTTTTACCATCATCTACACTGCCTGCGGTTATAAATTTTAAAATCTTCATTTTCAGAATTGTTGTTCGTTGATAATGGTTTGTAGTTCGTTTGGACTGGGTAATCAAGCATTTGCCTTCGAATCGGTTAATTATTACTTTGTGGAATTCAGTCCTTGTACTTAAGTGCTGGAAAACCAATTCCAAACCAATGTGCTATCGTCGTGCCCACTCATCACTCATCACTCATCACTCATCACTCATCTCTAATTAAAAATACCCGTTTTTCTTCCGGTCTTCCATAGCGGCCTCCGAGATCCGGTCGTCGAGGCGGGTGGCGCCGCGTTCGCTGATTTTGGTGGCGATGATTTCTTGTATGATGTCGTCTACGGATTTGGCGGGGCTTTCCACGGCGGCGGTACAGGTAGCGTCGCCAACGGTGCGGAATCGCACGTCGTGGAAGCCCGTCACGTCTTCCGGGTCGAGGCTGATGTGTTCGGTGATGGCCAGCAGTTGGCCGGAAGGGGTGACAACGCAGTTTCGGGAATGCGAGAAATAGATTTCCGGCAATTCGATTTTTTCCCGGCGGATGTAGTTCCATACATCCAACTCCGTCCAGTTGGAGATGGGGAACACTCGCACATTTTCGCCGGGGCGGATCGCGCCATTGTAAATGTCCCAAAGTTCGGGGCGTTGTCGCTTGGGGTCCCAGGCCCCGAATTCATCCCGGATGCTGAAAATCCGCTCTTTGGCCCTTGCCTTTTCTTCGTCGCGCCGGGCACCGCCGATGCAGGCATCAAATTGAAATTCCTCAATAACCTCCAATAAGGTGTTGGTTTGCAAGGCGTTGCGACTGGGGTATTTACCGCTGCCGTCTTTCAAGCCCTGCCGCTTAATGGTATCTTCTACCCTTCGGACGATGAGTTTTTCACCCAGCGAGTTTGCTAACTTGTCGCGATAGGCAATTACTTCAGCGAAGTTGTGGCCTGTGTCGATGTGCACCAGCGGGAATGGAAATTTGCCTGGCCGGAAAGCTTTTTCAGCCAAGCGAACGAGGGTAATGGAATCCTTCCCACCGGAAAAGAGCAAGGCAGGTCTTTCAAATTGCCCGGCAACCTCCCGCATAATGTGGATGGCCTGGGCTTCAAGATGATCGAGATAATCGAAATGACGGGACATATTAGTTGCGTTTATGAACCGGAGAGTTTCACCGGCGGCAGGTTTATTATTGTTGATTTGATACCGGAACCTCTTGTTGCTTGAGATCATGCAAACCGCACTCTTTTTTGGAGGCATCCTCCCACCACCAGCGGCCGGCGCGAAAATCTTCGCCCGGGCGTATGGCGCGGGTGCAGGGGGCGCAGCCGATGCTGACAAATCCTTTGTCGTGCAGGCTGTTGTATGGAATGTTGTGTTGCTGGATGTAAGCCCGTACCTGTTCAAAACTCCAATGGAAAAGCGGGTGAAATTTTACGAGCTGGTGGGCGGCATCCCATTCCAGGTCCTGCATGTCGAGGCGGTTGGGCGATTGCTCGGCGCGGATGCCCGTGATCCACAACTGCTGCCCCTTCAAAGCCCGGCCCAGCGGTTCTATTTTGCGGATATGGCAGCAGGTTTTGCGGTTTTCTACAGCGTCGTAAAAGCTGTTAGGCCCTTTTTCTGCGAGGAAAGTTTCGAGGGATGCGGCTTGCGGGGCAAAGGTTTCGATGGGCTTGCGGTAGCGTTCGAGGGTGTGCGACCAGGTGGAATACGTTTCCTGAAAATTCCGGCCTGTATCGAGGGTAAAGACGCGGATGGGCAGGTTGTTGCTGAAAATCAGGTGGGTGATGGCTTGGTCTTCCAGTCCAAAACTGCTGCTGAACACGGCACTGCCCTGGAAGCGTTCGGCAAGCCATTGCAAGGCAAGCAGTGGGTCACTGGAATCACGCGATCGGATTTCCGTTTCTAATTCGGGTAATATGGCTGCTGAAATAGGCATGCTTATGGGCTCTTTTTTTTGCTATCCAATGAAGAAAAATTATGGGCGTTGTGTTGTGGATTTTTTCAAAAAAGGAACCACCAACGCGCTGTACACCATGCAGCCCACGCAAAAACCCACAAACCCTTCTAGCGCAGCGCAGAAAAGCAGCACTGCGCCAAGGATCAGGGCCGTTGTTGGAAGCTGCAAGGCAAACAGAATCGCAATGGCGAATGAAAAAGCAAGGCCCACACCTGCTGCAAATTTTTTAGGTGCGGCATCTGTGGGCTTTTGGCCAAGGCTCAATAATTGAGCCGTCAATTTTGAAATCCTTCGAATGGGGCTGCTGTCTCCGGGGGTGAAACTGCGGAGTGCAAAATCAATTCCCAGGGCAAAAAAAAGCAGGTATGATCCGGTTGCCAAGCCAATAACGCTCAGCGCGATCGTATAAAAAGCGGCAACGCGTGCAACGTTTTCATTGATGCGGTCGGGGGAAATGGGGCAGAGGATGTTGATATTTTGTGCCATAATATTGAATATTTGAGTGTTTTATGAAATAAAAAAGCCCTTCGGTGTAGAATACCGAAGGGCTTTATGCTGAAATGCTGTGCTGTCGAACAATGATTCAAGATCGCAAATTCGCCAGTGTAGCAGTGCAGCCGCTTCGGATATCCGGAGTGGTACAGCAAAAACAGCAACAACAAGTGGCGAAAGCGGTGAAAGTCATGTGGGCAAAAATTGAAAATGCATTTGAGCAAAAAATAAAAGCCCTTCGGCTGTGACAACCGAAGGGCTTTTATGCTGAACTTATATCTGTAGAACCTGAAATTATCAATTGATGTTCGTCAGATAAGTGTCGCAGCCGCTTCGGATGACCGGAGTGGTACAGCAACAACAACAAGTGGCGAAAGTCAGTAAATCAAAATTCATGCGGCAAAGTTATGTGTATTAATATGAGGTATTCAAATTTCGAGCCAAGTTTTTTGTGGAATACCTGTCTTCATGCTTAGCCGAGCAGTCAGGCTCTTACAAAAGCCT
>JBBRWA010000001.1:0-57063 GCA_038246345.1 Chitinophagales bacterium | reverse complement strand
CATTTGCTTTTGTCTCAGCTTACACAAACCACACATTCTGCATGAACTGCATTATACACAGACAATCACCCCTGATGCTAGTTCCATCAACTAGGAAAAAAATACGCGTATGAACGACAGCTACGAAAAATTAATCAGGGAATACGCGGAGGGCACGTTGAGTGGCCAGGCATTGCTGGAATTCGAACAGCGGCTCAAAAACGAGCCTGAGTTGGCTTCAGAACTTGACCTGTACCTGGCGCTGAAAGCTGCGGACAACCAGCGCCTGAAAAAGAGACTTTCCCTGGAAACTGCTGACGATAAACTTTCTCCTGAAAGGCCATCGTTCCTCCGTCGCTTGCTGCTCTGGCTGACCATCGGGGCAATCTTTGCACTCGGAGGCTTCGCCGCGTGGAAGTCGTACAAGCGCCCGGAGAAAGTGGACATCCAGAAAATGGCGCAAGCCTTTGCCGCCCCCTATCCCCCTCCCGTGGCCACTATGGGAGGAAACGACACCATCCGTGTTGCAGCGCAACAAGGGTATATGGCGTATAGAAAGAGGGATTTTACTACAGCTGCTCAACAATTAACCGCGCTGGCTGCTGAACCGAACGCCACGGACGAGATACTATTTTACACGGGAGAATCCTTGTTGCAAACCGGAGAATGGGAACGCGCCATTGCATATTTCAACCGTGTACAACCTGGCTACTATCGTGAAATCGCTGATTGGCGCAGTGCGCTGGCCTACGTCGCAGGCGGACAAAATGCCAAAGCCAAACCCTTACTGGAAAGCTTGCGCAAATCATCTCGGCGTGATCAAGCTGAGAAACTGTTGGAGGCCATGTAGGGGTTGTGCCAAAAGGCTTAGCCATGCCTATCAACAAAATTTAATTTTATTCGAGCGTTAGGCCTTCCAAGTTTTAAAAACCTGGAAGGTCTTGGCCAATAAAATCGAAATAAAGTTTGGCAACATTTTCAATGCTCGGACTTTTGACATAACCCCTACCGCACCACCGTCAAATCCCCCATCTTCAACACCACCTCCCCATTCACCAGTTTCACCCTCAAATAATACACAAAAACGCCCGGGTTGACTTTGTCACCACGGTACATTCCGTCCCATCCCGGCCATTCATTCGCCGGTATGGGTGAATCCCAGTAATAGACCATGCTGCCCCAGCGGTCGAAAATTTGAAGTGAATTCAAGGCTACTACGGATGGCCCGGCATTCAGCACCCAAAAATCATTGGAGCCGTCGAGGTTGGGCGAAAATACGTTCGGGATGTAGATGTCTATTTGTTTGCGCACCATTACCCGCACGGAAGCGGTGGCGCGGCAGCCAAAAGTATCGGTGATGGCGACTGTGTACACCCTGGAAACTTCGGGTATCCACTCCTGGCGCAAGCAATTGGCGCAAGCGGAGTCCGGCAATGGTGTCCACACCAGGCTTTGCCAGCTTGCGAGGTTTGTTTGGGCCTGTAGTACCAGTGTTTCGCCGAGCGAAACCGTCTCTTCAGCAGGCAAGGCAATGAAGGGCACAGGCGGTAATGTCACTGTAACCATCGTATCGGCCGTACAACCATACGCATCGCTGATTTCAACCAAATGCTGCCCATCGGGAATGCTTGGCATCAGGCCACCGGCGGCTGGAACGCCATCTACTTGCACCTTGAACGGCGTTGCACCACCAGAAGGGGTAATCAGGGCCGTAGCAACGTCTTCTCCACATTCCACGCCCGCAATGGCGATGTCGAAACGCAGCGGCGGCGGCGCAATAACCATTGCCGAACTGGTCGTGCTGCATTGATTGGCATCTGTTATGGTGACCGTATACGTGCCAACCCCGATGTTTGAAAGGGTCGCGCCCGTTTGCCCGGCAACACTCCAGGCATATTGATACGCCGTGGTACCACCCGTGGTCATTGTTTGTATGGTCGCATCTGTTGCACCGATGCAGCTCAGCGGGAATTGCCCGAAAGCCAACTGTGCCATAGCGTTGGTGGCCAGCACCGCCGGAGAACTCACCGTTCCCGATATTGTTTTGGTGAGGCCATTGGCACCCGTGACCGTGACGGTGTAATTTCCCGCAGGCAAATTCAGCAGTTGAGCGGTCGTTCCGCCTGTTGTGATCATACCAGCACCCATTTGGTTGCTGCCATTCGACCATATGTAGCTATAGGGCGCAAGGCCACCGGCAGCGCTCAAGGACAAACTTCCATCGCCATCGCCAAAACAACTTACCGCGCCATTGCTCAGCGTTAGCGCTGGGGCGCAGTTCACCACATCAAGCGTGGTGACGGTGGTAATGGTACTGTCGCAGCCCGCAGCATTTGGAATGACATTGGTAACGGAACCTACCTGTGCCGGATCGCAAGTGAGTGCGTTGACGGTAGAGGATGTGGGCTGGTTGACAATTACCGTGGCTGTGGCCGTGCTGCTGCAAGCATTGGCCGTGACAGTAGCGGTGTAGGTCGTGGTGGTGGTGGGGCTCACGGTGATAGCAGCTGTTGATTGCCCGCTAAGCCAGCTGGCGCTTGTGCCACCCATTGCCGTGAGGGTGGTGGCACTACCACTGCAAATGGTGGTATTGCCCGAAATACTGGCCACGGGAAGCGGATTAACCGTGATCGAAAAGGTTTGTGATTGTCCGACGCAAGCGCCAAAAATTGGAGTGACGCTTATTTGAGCATTTTGCACGGTTGTAACGGCTGCTGCGCTGAAGTTGAGATTTCCAGCGCCACTGGCTGGCAGGCCAATGGCAGGGTTGGTGTTCGTCCAGGAATAGGTCAGGCCCGGTGTTCCCGTAAAAACAAGGGAAACATTCGCGCCTGCACAGGCAGCCTGGTTTCCAGGATTGGTCATGGTAGGATTGCTGATGACCGTTATATTGAACGTTTGCGGCGTACCGGAACAACTGTTGGCCATTGGAATTACGGTAACCGTTGCATTTCCCGCGGTACTTGCGTTGAAACTGATATTACCCATACCGCTGGCAGGCAGACCAATAGCAGCATTGGTATTGATCCATGAAAACGTCGCGCCCGCTGAACCTGAAAAATTAGCAGAAACAGATTGTCCAACACAGGCGGCAATATCCGCTGGATCGGTGAGCGAAGGAGAAGGCAAAACGGTAATCGTAAACGTTCGCGCTTGCCCATTACAGCCAAACAAAGTAGGGGTGACGACAATGGTGGCGACAATGGGTGCAAGACCCGTATTGGTGGCAGAGAAACTAATATTGCCCGATCCACTTGCAGGCAGCCCAATGCCTGGGTTGGAGTTTGTCCAGTTGAACAATGCACCGCTGGTACCATTAAAGCCGACAGAAATCGTAAAACCTGCACACACCGATTGGTTAATCGGCTGGGTCATGCTGGGCGCTCCATTGACCGTTAAAAATACTGGTGTTCGTGTTGGGCTTTTGCAATTGGAGGATATTTCTCGGGTTTCTGCGTAAAAAATATAGGTACCCGGGGTAAATGTACCGGGAGGCGTATAACTGTTGCTGCCTACAAAAACCGGTACGCCGCCAGCGGGTGTCGTATACCAGTCAACCGCATTGCCTGCTCCGGGTGCATTTACCATCAAAGCAGGCGTGGCAGTTCCTTCGCAAATAACAGGGAAATTGGGGCCATTGGGCGCTGTCAACAGTGGACAGGTGCAGTTCGGCGGATTCACGGATTGTTGAATGGAGCAGCCAGTTGCCGTGATGGTGGCGGTTAGGATAATTAGGCTGCCATTTGGAATGCCCGTGATGTTGAAATTGGTACCATTGCCCGATACGGTTCCAAGCGTAGACAGGATGGTATTTGCGTTGGACGTGAGGTTGACGGAATAGGTCAACAAATCCGGGGAACAAGTGGTGCTGTTGACGGTGATCGTTGGTCGCGGATCGATGGTAATGCTGAAATTTTGTGCAGCGCCCGTGCAGCCATTTTGGGTGGGTGTTACCACCAAATTGGCAACGATGGGTATTGCTCCGGCATTTGTACCCATAAAACTGATATTGCCCATGCCCGTGGCTGCCAATCCGATGGCCGTATTGGCGTTTGTCCAATTGAAGGTAGCGCCGTTGGTGCCGCTGAAATTGACCGCGACCGCATTGCCCGCGCAAACGCTCTGATTGGCGGGCGCCATGACGGTCGGCAGTGGATTTACCGTAATATTAAAATTCTGCGTGCTGCCAATACAGCCCGCCAACGTGGGCGTAACGGTGAGGTTTCCAAGCGTGGGGGCCGCTACATTGGCAGCCGTAAAGCTGATGTTGCCCGCACCGCTGGCGGCCAGCCCAATGGCAATATTGGAGTTCGTCCAGTTGTACATGGCACCAGTGGTTCCGCTGAACACTTGCATAACAGAAGCACCGCCGCAGACGGTTTGATTCACGGGTGCGGTAACGGTCGGAATTGGATTGACGGTAATGGTAAAATTTTGTGGCGTACCTGGGCAACCGTTCAAGTTTGGCGTTACGGTTAAGTTGGCGACCAATGGTGTGCTACCCACGTTTGTTGCCATAAAATTAATATCTCCGCTGCCTGAGGCCGCAAGTCCAATGGCTGGCTCAGAATTTGTCCAGGCGAAAGCGGCAGAAGCAGTTCCCGCAAAAACAACACCGACCTGAACGCCCGCACAAACCGCTTGGTTCAAAGGCAGTGTAACTGTTGGCAATGCATTCACCGTCAGGGTGACAAGCAAGCGTATTGAGCTTACGCAACTGGTGGAGGGGTCTCTCGATTCTGCGTAAAAATTATACACGCCCGGCATGAATGGGCCTGTTGGTGTGAAACTGGCACTTCCCATCAACAGCAAGGTGCCGCCTGTAGCGGAAGTGTACCAATCTACGGTATTGCCGGGGTCGGTTGTTACGGTCAGTGCGGGGATAGGTGCGCCTTCACAAATCATAGGATTGTTTGGCGTGGTCGGCGCATTCACCGGGGCGCAATTGCAGTTCGGCGCATTCACCGATTGTACCAATTGGCAGCCCGTAGTGGTGTTGGTACTTGAAATGTCCACATTGGTGCCAGCCGTAATACCGCTGATGGTAAAATTGCCCGCACTGCCCGTTACAGTTCCCGCGGTAGCGGTTACCATGGTGCCGCTGGTGCTTATTATTACGTTATATGTCAACAAATCGGCTGCGCAAACGACGGATGTGATGCTTATCGTCGGCAGCGGGTTAATGGTAATGACAAAATTCTGCGGCGTTCCGGTACAGCCGCCCAGACTTGGGGTGACGCTAATGTTTCCGGTGGTTATGACGCCTACGTTGGCAGCGCTGAAAGCAATGTTTCCAGTGCCGTTGGCACCTAAGCCAATGGCAGTATTACTATTTGTCCAGGCAAAAGTAGCGCCCGAAGTTCCGGTGAATGTCGTCGCTACGGGATTACCCGCACAGGCACCCACGGCGACTGGCAGGTCTACTATTGGCGCAGCAATGACCGTAATGGTGAAGTTTTGGCTGGCACCAATGCAGCCATTGGCAACCGGGGTAACGGTGACAGTGCCCACACCGATGGCTGCTGCGGTGAAACTGATATTTCCCGCACCGCTGGCAGCAAGTCCTATGGCGGTATTATCGTTTACCCAATTGAATGTTGGATTGCTGGTGCCCGTGAAATTAACCGCAACCGTGGTTCCCGAACAAACGGTTTGATTGGGCGGGTCGGTCACCGCAGGCGCTGGATTAATGATAATCGTAAACGTCACGGCTGTACCTGAACAGGTTCCGATGACTGGTGTCACCGTGATGGTGGCTGTTTGCTGTGTGCCTACACCTGCTGCGATAAAATTGAGGTCGCCTGTGCCACTGGCTGCAAGTCCAATGGATGTATTGGAGTTTGTCCAGTTGAAGGTAGCGCCTGAAGTACCCGTAAAAGCGGCCATGATACTTGTATTTGCGCAAGCGAGTATGTTGCTAGGCTGGTTCACGCTTGGTGCCGGGGTTACGGTTATGGTAAAGTTTTGTGGCATGCCAGGGCAGCCATTTTCTGTGGGTGTTACGGTCAAGTTGCCCGTGGTAGGAGCACCTACGTTGGCGGCTGTAAAACTGATGCTTCCAGTACCGCTGGCACCCAGTCCAATGGCTGTATTGGAGTTTGTCCAACTGAAAGTCGGGTTAACAGTACCGCTAAAAGGCAGCGTCACCATGGCACCGGAGCAAACTGTTTGGTTGGGCGGATCCACCACCGTTGGTATTGGATTTACGGTAATGGTATAGGAAACCGGGGGGCCAGGACAGCCGTTTATGGTGGGGGTTATGAAAATATTGGCTACTTGTTGGGTGCTCACGTTCGCAGCAGTGAAGTTAATGCTGCCCAAGCCAGCAGCGCCCAGACCAACGTTGGTGTTGTCATTTGTCCAGGAAAAACTGGCGCCCGGACTGCCTGAAATCACCGTGATTACCGGAGCTCCGGAGCAAACCACCACGTTGCTGGGTTGATTGACCGACGGGGTAGGATTTACCATGATGGTAAAACTTTGGTTCGTACCAACACAGCCATTGGCCGTTGGGGTAACCGTAATAGTGCCCGTGGTTGGCACACCGACATTAGCAGCTGTAAAGGAAATATCGCCCATTCCATTGGAGCTGAGGCCAATGTTGGTATTGTTATTTAGCCAATTAAACGTCGGGTTTCCGGTGCCTGTAAATACCAAGTCTACCGGGTTTCCGGCGCATACACTCATGTCAGGCGGATCTACCACAGTGGGCCTAGGGTTCACGGTGATGGTGAAATTCACAGGCGGGCCAGGGCAGCCATTGCGGAAAGGGATTACCGTAATATTGGCAACTTCCTGATTGGCCACAAGGGCTGATACGAAACTGATATTGCCGTTGCCACTGGCTCCAAGGCCAATGGCGGTGTTGTCGTTCGTCCAGGAGAAGGTAGCGCCTGGGGTGCCCGTGAAAGGTATGTTTACAGGCAACCCAGCACAGATCAACACGTTATTCGGTTGGTTGACGCTGGGCAAAGGATTTACGGTGACCGTAAAAGTTTGGGGCGTGCCGACGCAGCCATTTTCCGACGGCGTGACGGTAATGGTTCCGGTAGTTGGAGCAGCTACATTGGATGCGGTGAAACTGATGTCGCCGGAGCCGCTGGCGGCCAAGCCTATGGCTGTATTCGAGTTTGTCCAGTTGAAGGTAGGGTTTCCGGTGCCCACAAAAATGGCGTTGACCGGATCGCCAGCACAGACGATTTGGTTGGGCGGATCGTCCATGGTTGGGCCGGTTGTCACCAACACGTCAATGGAGTTGGTTTTGGTGCATCCGTTGTCGTCTGTTACAGTAAGGACATACGTATTGTTGCCCGCTGGGGCATTGGTCACAGTGGGGTTGAGGCTCGTGGGTGGCGTAATGGTGCCAGGGCCCGTCCAAACGGTCGTCGTCACATCAGCAGGGTGAACCAAGGTAGCACCCAGCGTGAAAGGTACGCCCGTGCAGGCGGGGCTTGGGTTGGCCATCAAGTTGGAAGAAGTGGCATCCCAACAGGTGATGCTGATAGCGTTGAAGGTGATGCTTTCATTCATGGCCCAGGTATTGGTTTGGACGATCAAGCCCGCCGTTGCCGCGCCATTGGTACAAACGGGGCCGTAGGTAATCGTGCCTGATTGGTTGGTCATACCAGGAACGCCCACAAGTCTGGTATTTACCGTCGCGCCATTTATTTGAAACTGGACGTAGAAAAAATCCCAGCAATTATCACATCCGCCGCCATAAGGGTCATTGGGATCGCCTTGGCAAGGTGGTATTCCGATAAGGCACTCATCGCTCGATTCCATATTGCCGTTTCCCGGAAAAGGCAAGGAGAAATTATAACTGATGGAAAAGGAGATGGAAGTGCAGTTTGAAACATCCACGGGGCCGTAGGTATCGGTTGTCACCTGATCCGTATTGGTGTGTGTGGTTCCCGCGTTGGTATAAATGACGGTCTGGGCCTGAATGGATGTAGCAGCACAAAAAAGCCCGAAAGCGAATATGTTGAAAAGTTTGGATAGGCGCATCAGAATAAGTTTTTCCGAATTGAAGTGAGCGAAAAAATAGGCGACCGGCAGGATTGAAACACGCAAAGGTAACCCGCAATGTGAAGCGGGGATTTTGATTTTGCGTTAAATTATTTCAACATTGCTACCGCGCCACGATAAACCGAACTGCGGCTGCTTTTTTGCCACTTGGAATCAGGAAATAATTGCCCGGTAAAAGTTGGTAGGTAGGAATACTGGTTGCGGCACTAGGTGGTTTTGTTTTTGCGCTTTTTTAATTTCAAAAATGGCTGCTCCACCAACAACCAACTCAGCCTGGAGGCCAGATAAGTACCCGCAAACGCAACCAAAATGAAAATGCTTTGCCCGATAAAAGGGTGTAAGCCACTGGCCAACACGCGTATACCAACCCAATCGCGCCAGAAATACTCAAACATGTGGTGGAATACATACAACCCATAGCTGTACTTGCCTAAGTGCCGCAAAAAGCGGTTTTCGCAAACACGGCGTATGAGCGCCTTAGGGCTGGCATTGAGCGACAGAAACAACAGTGCTCCAAAGAATATTGCGGATTCAGTGTACAGGCTTTGTTGGGTTCCAAAGATAAAATTGCCGATGACCATGATGCCCATCCAGACAAAAAGGATACGGGCAATCAAATTATGATAAGGCAGTTTTTGCAACCAACCCAATCGCAAGGCCACGGCAATAAAGCTGCCTGCAGCCAGGCCGTCCATGCGGCAAAAAGGAAAGGTGTAAGAAGATATCGAAAGTGTTGTACCAACGATATGATCGGTCATATGCCGAAGCCCTGTGCCCATGGCAAGCAGCACCAGGCAAAAAATGGCGAGCGGGCGCATGGGTACAAAGCGCACAATTAAGGGCCAAAACAAATAGAACTGCTCCTCAATGGCGAGCGACCACAAGTGGTTGAGGTTGAAAATATGACTGTGGTATAAAAAGTCATTTTTCAAGCCCATCGCAATATTGGGCGTGAAGGTGAAAAACCAGGTAAATGAATCGTATCCCTGCAATCGCTCAGGCGCCTTTTCAATAAATAATATGGTCAGCCAGGTCACCAACACCACGAAATAATACAAGGGCAGAATTCGCAGTGCCCGACGCCGATAAAAATTGCGCCAATAATGTTCGTTGTATTTGGAGTCAAGCAGAATGCCCGTGATGAGAAAGCCGGAAAGCACAAAAAACAAGTCGACCCCGATCCAGCCAAACTGGGTGATAAAGTACGCCCGCTCGTCTTGAAAATACGCCCGCAACATGAAATGGCTCAGCAGCACCAACGCGATGGCGATACCCCGCACCCCGTCGAGGGCGGGAATATGGCCTCGGAAGTTGATTTCTGATGTGTTTTGCGCTTTCATGGGTTTGCATCAATTTATCGAATCACCTGTACCCGGGCACCATCGCTCAGGTTCAGCTGGCCCGTAAGCACCACCCGATCTCCTTGTTTTACACCAGATATTACCTCTACTTTGTCGCCGAAAACACCACCCAGGGTAATGGATCGCTGCTCCGCCAAGGAATCCTGCACCACCAAAAATACTTTCGGGTCCTGCAAGCTACCGGCAATGGTTCTGCGCGGCAGCGTCAAACCTTGCCGGTTGGCATTAAAGGTGAAGTATGCCCTGGCGTGCATGCCCCCGCGCAGGGGTGCTGCAGTTGGGTTAATCACTTCTATTTCAACGTCGTAGGTAAATGCATTATCGGCCCGGAGTCCAATATTGGTTACTTTGCCTGTAATACTGGAGCCGGGATATACATCCGGTGTCACACTGACCGACTGACCTTTGCGCACATTGAGCACGTCGCGTTCGGTGACTTTCACCATTAGAAACAGCCGTTCCAGGTTGGTCATTTGCCCTACCTGAATGCCTGGACCGATGACGCTGCCGCGCTCGATAAAGCGCAGGCCCAGCGTTCCGGTCATCGGCGCTTTAATGCTGGTATTGGCTATTTGTTTCTTCAGGCCTTTTTCTTTCGCTTCGGCGGCCAAAATGCCCAATTGCAAATCCTCAATTTTATTTTTGGGCGCTGCTTCGCCTTCAATGAGTTTGGCCACACGTTCCTGGTCTTTGTGGAGTTTAGCAAGGTTAGCCTGGGTTGCTTCCAGTTCGATGCGCAACAGCTCATCGTCTACTTTGGCAATTACCTGGCCTTCTTCAACCCATTCTCCTTTGTTTTTAAATACTTCTAACACCCGGCCCGCGGTTTCTGAAATGATGAACATCTCTTTGGCGGGCAGGAAAATCCCGTCCGCTTCCAGGCGGTTGGCCAGTGTCTCCATTTTTGGTTCAACGACTTCTACCGGCACAAAAGCCCGCGTCATAGTAGAAAGTTGGGCCTCGCTATCCAACTCTTTTTTATTGGACGATAATTTCCAAACCGTAAGCCCCACGATGACAGCGAGCGCTAACCAGAGCAATATTCTGTTGCGCATATCATTATTTTAATTGAATGCTGCTCGAATACCTGGGCAGCGCTGCAAAACTACGTTCTTTCTTCGTTGTTCGTTGCTCGTTGTTCGTTGTTCGTTAGTCGTTGATAGTTGTTCGTTGTTCGTTGTTCGTTCTCATCCACTCAATTCTCGCTGGATATTCTGTTTATCCTCATCTACTCGATAGCGGCATTATCTGGGTGCCAAACAAGATTTGAGTGAATGAGAACGAACAACGAACAACTATCAACGAACAACTACCTTTGGCGATTTCCATCGCCAACTACCGAACAAATGCGGCATTATCAGGATGCCAAACAAGATTTGAGCGAATGAAAACGAACAACGAGCAATGAACAACGAACAACTAAAAACAAAGGTTTCCGCCGTCACAAATCTCACCGATGCCCGCTATTTTGCGGCCAAAGAGGTTGATTATCTTGGGTTTAACCTCGAAGAAGGCACACCCGGGTACCTGGACCCCATGTACATGAAAGCCATTCGGGAATGGGTGGCCGGGCCAAAAATTGTGGGTGAATTCACGAAGTTACCCATCGCACATGTGAAGGCGGCCTTGGATTTTTTTGGCTTGGATGCTGTACAGCTTACAGCGGAACACCATGAAGACAGCTTGCTGCAATTGCCAGGGGTTGAAATTATTTTGCGCGTAAATGGAGCCATTGATGCCGCTACTTTGGAACGTACATTTCGTGGCGCTGCACCAAATGTTTCCTGTTTTCTGCTTGATTTTTCTGAAACAAGTGACTGGGAAACCATATTAACCGAGAACATTGATTTTTGGAACGAACTGTTTTCCTTGCGCCCGACGCTTTTGCAGGCAGATGTTTCTGCAGCACAATTGCCGGAATTGTTGCAAAAATTCAAACTGGGCGGCTTTAGCCTGGTCGGTGGAGAAGAAGAACAGGTAGGCGTGAAATCGTTTGAGGAGATTGATGAAATTTTTGATGCCCTTGAGTTAATTGCATAGAGCATAACACAAGTCCCATCGGGACTTTACCTTTGTAGAAACGCACCCGTTCCAGCGGAACGGTACCTTCAGCAGGATTGTAAGTATTATTTCCCAATTGGGCAGGTAAAAAAGTATTGGAACAATAAAGGTAGTTCAGGAATAATACCGCATCCAAATGCTATAGGCCATTGCGGCATTGTTGAGGATCAAAATGGCTAGTGCGAACAAGTCGATTTTAGACTTCCATTTCTCCAAAAATCCGCTTGCAAGACAAAATACTACCAGGGGCACCACAGGCAAAAAATACCGCGCCTGCCAATTGCCGATATGGTTGGCTCCCACAGCATGCCATAAAGCATACATGGTGATGGCAAATGCTCCAACGTACAGCACAACTATGCCGCCCACGCCCAAGCGCTGGCGGGTTGACAAGGGATTTTTTTCTGACAAAAGCATGGCTGACAACATCATCCACAACAACAAAATCCATCCCGTTGGCAGGTAATTTTTCTCCCACCCAAATTTTCCGACAAAATGAGCCGCCATGGAAGGCAAAGCATGAAACAGCGATTTGGTGCAGGTTTTTATGAAAAAAAGGGGATTCTCTGCTACAAACGTCATTTGCCTTGCTGGGTTTACCCCTGAATTGAGCGTTTGTGTGTCCCGAAAAACTGGGTTATAAGCATCGTAGGGGATAAACCATTGCTGCGCCAAACGCCCCCAAAAAATTGCCGCCAGCATTCCAGCAATGCATAATACGGTCACGGTCCGCCGATCCATTCGGGCAAAATAGCCAAGTAGCAGCAAAGGCATGGCGATGAGTTTATGCGCTGCGACCAGCACTGTCGCCAATAATTTTTCCGAAAACAAACTTGCCGAAGGCTTTGCCAGCAAAGCCGCTATCAGGAACCAGCAAAGCCCGTTCGTCAGCACATCGGCATTGGCGGAGGCCGCGATACAAAGCGTGGCAGGTAGCAGGGCTATTGCAGCCAAAGTACTGCGCATAAAAGGCATCAGGCGCAGCGCTGCCGACACCAAGAGCATCCAAACCAGCAAGTTGGCAATCCGGGCAGCGTAGAGTAATTGCAAAGGCGTAGCGCCCAATGGCCGAAAAACAGCGATGGCCGCCGCTTGGGGTATATAGGCCGTAGGGGCATAAATGGCTGTATTCGCAAAATCGGTGAATTGTCGGTTTTCAGGATTTAACGGAATGGCAAGAACCTTCCGTAAGGTGTTAATATCCAATCGCGCACTTGGGTCGTTTTTCAAAAACGACAAGGAATCACGCACCTGCGTCAGGCTGACGGGCAATGTCCCACCCAGCCTGTTTTCCATCTTTTCGGGAAAAAACTGCCCATCACTTACCTGCCAGGCCCGCAGAAAATGGTTTGGCTCGTCCGGCGATTGAAATGGCGGGACAAGCAGGGCGAAAACTAACCCTATTAGAGTGATGAGTGATGAGTGATGAGCGATGAGTAGTTGGGTTTGATTGGGCGAAATTAGGTGTGTTTTGGGATGAATTTAGGTTGATTTTGCTATCGTGTGATAGACGATCTCTTATTTAGGCTGAATGCTGTTTTTGCCGAGCATTTCAAGTATCGACTTGGAAATTTTTAACCCAAACTCCTGAGCAGTAATCCCCCCAACGCAGAAAAATTAATCAAAAGTGTTACACCTTACTCCGACCATAAAGCTTCAAAAAGGATTTGGAATGGAATTGGAATTCACCGGACTGCCAACGCTAAATGTGCAGCTACAACCAAGCGGGTTATTGGCAGAAGGCTACACCACCATTATTGCGGAGGAAAGTGGTACTAAAACCAGCACAGAACGCAGCTCAATCCTTCCGTTCATTAGTAAAGCCAAGGACGGCAAAACAGCTAAAGCAGCACTCACTGTTGCTCCTGGCTTTTTATACGGGTTGTTTAGCCAGGGTGGCCAGACCTGGTATATTGAGCCACTTTGGTATTATGACAATACCCAAGCACATGATTTATTTGTTGTTTATGAAAGTGCGGATGTGTTGCCGGTTCCCGGTAATTTTTGTGCCAAGCTGGAAGCCCACCACGAACTCGAAACCGCAAATGATCGCACAAATTCCACTCGGGAAAATTGTGGCCCGCCTGAGTTAGAACTTGCGATTGCCAGTGATTACAAGATGGTACTAAAGTATGGTTCGGTCAATAATGTACTAACCCACAATGTAGGCGTGATGAATGATGCACAAGCCAACTGGGACGATGAATTCAGCACCCCAGTGATGTTCAAAATTGTGGCTCAGTTTGTACCAGCTTCCCAAAGTGCAGACCCATTTCCTTCCACCACAAACATCGCAAATCTCATCGCATTTTTCGATACCTGGGCAAATGCTGGAGGTTTTGGAACCTTGGCCTTTGATTTAGGTCATTTAAGGGCTACCAGGGATTTTGATGGAGGAGCTTTGGGTGCGGCTTATACCGGACAATTGTGTACGGCTCACCGTTTTGGCGTATTGTCCGATAAATCCTTGTCGGCCTGTGGGTTGCGCACTGTCGTGAGCCATGAGATGGGACACTCTTTTGGAGCCAGTCACAATACCGATATTATGGGCGCGGTTTACACTGGATGTACCAATACCTGGAGCGCAACATCAGTGGCACAAATCAATGCGCTTTTGGGCACATGGCCATGCTTGACGCCTTCCGCTAGTTGTCCTTTGCCCAACTTTGTTCCTATGCCAATTGAACTGAGTGAAATTTGCACCGGCATTGAAGAATGTGTTACGCTCCCAGACAACCCCTGTGTTGCTTCCTATTCCGTAACTAACAATGATCCAAATTTGCAAATCACTGTAACAGGCAACACCATCTGCATCAAAAGCACCTTGGAAGCATCCAGGTCTACTTATGCAGTGGTCACCCCACTTGACTACTGCGGGAACCCTCCGATATACAACCCAAGTGAACCAAGCGCTCCCTGGATTATCCGCATCGACGGCCACCTTTGCGGCAACTTTAGTGGTAGTAACTCCGATAACCGCAGCGGAAGCGAGCTGCCATTTGGGTTGGCTGTTTACCAGTCCCAGGATGTTTTAATTATCGAAGATTTCGACATAATCCTCCGCAACAAGGACATCAGCATTTTTAACATGAATGGCCAATTGTTACTCCAACAACAAAGTTCCGGCAGCTTACAACAAATAAGCCTTTCCAATATGCCTATTGGAATGCTGATAGTCAAAGTAAATGCCGGGAATCATTTGGTGACCACAAACTTCTTCGTCCCCCACACCTTTCCATTGCTCCTCGCAAACACCACGTAAACCCCTGGCGCGAAATTGCTCAGGTCAATCTGCGCGTCGTGTTTCCCAAACCCTTTGTACAATTCTCTCCAGAGGGTTCTTCCGGAAAAATCAGTGATGAAAACTTCAGCGCTTTGGTTCGACTTTAAGTTGTCGACGTTCAAATAGGTGGAGCTGTAGGCCAGTGTTGGATTTAACGTGAGGATGGGTGGTGCTACGCCGCCTGGGCTAAAAGTGGATGAGTTTTCGCCGATACGCAGCGAATCAATTGGGAAGCTCATAATACTGCGGGCAAACGTGCCTGCAATGAGCGTTTTTTTCGAGAGGTTAAGCGCCAAATCATATACAGGAACAAAAGGCATCCCGGTTCCGAGGCGCTCCCAGTTTTGGCCGCTGTTGAAAGTCAGGTAAACACCGCCATCGGTGGCCACAAAAATGACCGAATCCTGGTGTCCTGGCAGTATTTGAATGTCGTTGATGGCCAGGTTGGGCAGGTCGCCAACGATGGGTGTCCAGTTGGTTCCTTTGTCGTCGGAGCGGTGCATGCGCGGGGTGAAATCGTTGTCGCGGTACCCAGTTTGGGTCACAAATAAACGGTTTGGATTGCTTGGAGAGGCTTTTACGGAGGATACATAGCGTTTGGGTAAGCCGTTGCTGATGCTGGCTTTAGCTTTTGATGCGGTGTTGATACGCCACAGGTTGCCATCGCTGGTGCCTACATATACCTGTTCGGGATCAAGCGGGCTTTCGTCTAAAGTACTGATGGTATGGTAGCGCGAGCCGAAAATGATGCCATCTGTGAGGTCGTCGGTAATGGGCGACCAGAGGGGCAGGTGGCCGTAACTTTTGTACAGTCGGTAAGTACCCGTGTACATCACATTGGGGTCGTGCTGGCTCAGTATGTACTGCATATCCCAGTGGCGACGGTCATTTGGGTCAATACCCTCGGTGGCATCGTCGAAGTTAGCACCGTCGGTGGTGCCGCCAATTGCTCCGTTTTGGTATTCGTAATAGGTAATATTGGGGTCTGTGGGGTGAAATACTGCTTGAAAGCCGTCGCCGCCAAAAACGCGTTGCCAATTATTGAGTGCAGACGCATTACCAACGGATGTGCCGTTGTCTTGGGCGCCGCCGTAGTAAAAATCTGGGTTGTGTTGGTTGTAAGCCACCCGGTAGAACTGGGTTGTTGGAATATTTTCAGCCCGGGCCCAGGTACTGGCATTGTCGGTGCTGCGGTAAAGCCCGCCATCGGTTGCCAGTAAGAATTCGGTGGCCGACAAAAAGACCAGGTCGTGGTGATCGGCGTGTACGTCTTGCTGAAATCCGGCAGCTTCCGACCAGTTTTGGCCGCCGTCGGTTGAGCGATAAGAGGTAACGCCCAGCAGCCAGATGTCCTGCGCATTAAATGGGTTGATGCGTATTTTTCCAAAATACCAGGCGAAGTTGCTTTGGAAATTCATGTTTAGGCCATTGGTCGGGTTCAACTGCCAGGAAGCGCCGCCGTCAAAGGTTTCATACAAGCCAGAGAAGGACAGGCTTGGGTCAACATAAGACGCAAACAAGTGCTCCGCATTGCTTGGATCTATGGCAAGGCCAATGCGGCATTGTGCCCCCTGTGGGAGACCGCCACTAAGTTTATTCCAGCTGATACCTCCATCTATACTTTTCCAAATCCGGCCATTTTCGCCCGAAACGATACTTTCTTGATTGTTGCGGATACGATCCCAGGATGCTGCATAAATGGTGAAGGGATCGGTTGGCGAAACTGCGATGTCTATAACACCTGCCTCATTTGAAACAAACAGCGATGATTGCCAAACGGGGTTGGCGATGGATCCGTTGTATAACCCGCGGTTGTTGTTTCTTTCAAATGGAAGCCCCATCGTGGCGGCATATACTTTTGTGGAGCCGGAAGGATTCACAATCAACTTTGAAACAATACGTTGGTTTTCAAGGCCGTAGGGCGCCCAGGTTTCACCTTTGTCAGTACTTCTCCAAACCCCGTCGCCAATAAAGGGGTAGCCACTGATGTTGGGGTCACCCGTGCCAACGTACACATATTCGGGGTGGCTAGGATCGATGGCGATGTGCCCGATAGAGAGAAAATTTTGGTCATCGAATACAGGCTTCCAGCTTTGGCCACCGTTTTTCGTCTTCCAAACACCACCGTTGGAGTATCCGATATATATTGTGTTCTTGTCGCTTGGGTCAATGGCTATGGTATTGATTCTTGCGCCGATATTTCCAGGGCCTTGCAGGATCCAGGGCGCATAAACCCCTTCTTTTCCGCCGCGTGGCCGGGCGGCCTCGTAGCCATGGCGGGCTACGGCGATTGCTTCCGCATAGGTCTGCACATCAGGCCGAAAGTCCGGATAATCGCGCATGGCATAAAACTCCTCGAAAGGCATCAGCGCGCTATCGCGTTGTTCCGCTGCTTCATTTTCAACGCCTTGTGTTTCTTGAGCGCGCTGATCCCGCATTTTGCTCCACATAAAATACAGCAAGCCAAGCACTGCGGCAGCGAGTACCACGATGTTCCGCGTAGGGAAAGTTGGACGGTTTTGTTGTTGAAACATAAAGCAGGCAATTGGTTGTTGTTCTCAGGGTTGAATGCGCTAAGATAATCTCTTTGCGTGACCTAATTGGCATTGGGTTTCTGAAAATGCTGAATTGTCCGAATTTGACGTGTTTTCTGGGCTACCGCGGCGGTTTTTTAACACATAGATACATAGGGACATAGAAAACATAGTTATTCAACACATAGACACATAGGGACATAGAAAACATAGGCGTTGCGTTTGGGCGTCATGAAGTGCTATGGTGTTTTTGAGAAAAAACGATGTGTGCTATTTGGCAGAAAATAATGGTGTACGTAAAATCGGCTATGTGGACTATGTGTGCTATGTGGTAAAAACTCTATGGGTAAAAAATTTATCCGGTAAGCCCTACTTTTGGCAAAAAAATGCCCGCAGCTTACTACGTGCTCGTCCGCGATACCTTCCACACCCACGGCAACCCGGAAACAGCCCAGGGCCAAATGGCGTACATGCGTCAGCAGTTTGAATATTTTGGCCTGAAAATGCCAGCGTGGGCGGCCCTTACCAAGGTTATACACAAAGAACAAGGCTTGCCACAAGGCGAGGATTTAAAGCAATTGGCCCGCCTTTGTTTCCAGGACGATCACCGGGAAATGCACTACTTCGCGCTTGAAACCGTGCAAAAAACGCTAAAAGCACAAGCTCCTGAATTTATTGAATTCCTGGAAGAGCTGATCCTTGCCAATTCCTGGTGGGATACAGTGGATTGGATCAGCAAGCTGGTGGGCATGCATTTCAAGCGTTTCCCGCAGCTGATTGTACCGGTTACCGAGCGCTGGATGGATTCCGGCAATTTTTGGCTGCAACGGGTTTGCCTGATTTTTCAATTGTCCTACAAAGAAAAAACAGATGCTGATTTGATGTTTAAATACGTGCGGCGGGTGGCTGATTCTAAAGAATTTTTCCTACAAAAAGGGGCAGGTTGGGCCTTGCGTCAGTACTCAAGAACCAACCCGGAAGCGGTGCGGGAATTTTTGGCAAGCACCCGGCTATCG
The DNA here is from genome assembly GCA_038246345.1 of Chitinophagales bacterium. Taxonomy (GTDB): domain Bacteria; phylum Bacteroidota; class Bacteroidia; order Chitinophagales; family Saprospiraceae; genus M3007. The sequence goes on along the minus strand of JBBRWA010000001.1, from coordinate 38,804 downwards.
GCACTGACCAAGCGGGAGGCCATGCGGCTCATCTTAAAAGGGGAGCAATAACATGCGTCATCCCTTATTTTTATTGGAAGGGAAAGCGGGGGAAATACAGGCATTTGTGTAAAGTTATTGATCGGACGATGAGAAATCGCCGGATCAAGTGGCCTTCAGGGCTGTGTTAAAAGGCTTCGCCGTACCTTGTAAACAAAACAATATTCTATTCGAGCGTTAGCCCTTCCAGGTTTTAAAAACCTGGAAGGGCTTGGCCACATGTGGTGGTGGTGATCCTTGGTTAAGCGGCATGAGGCTTCAAAGCAGTCAATTTGCGGCCAACGTAAATGGCGGCGAGCACAAGTGTGTACGTGAAAGTTGCTGTCATGGTCAGTGTTGTCGGTTTATGATTAAAGACGTTTTACAAACGTATTGCCCCCATCAAAGTGCTGCCTAGGATTTGTTCTTTTTTTGAAAAAAAATAACAGCGCTGCAGTGTGCAGCCATAAAGTGCTTGATTTTCAAGCACTTATTCCAAACATGCCAATTCTGGCCAATGCTAAAAACAGAAGCCGCCCCAAATTGGAGCGGCTTCTACATGTTGGTTACCCTTTCGGGTATTGTATTAATGGCTTAGTGTAATATTTCGCTTTAATTGTTGAACACAATTTTACGCTTCACAAACCCGCTGTCAAATCGCAGCTCTGCGATGTACATGCCATTGGGTAGGTTGTTGCGCTGCATTTGATATACATTGTTGTCGATGCTCGTAACGGCTTTTACCAGGCGGCCATTCAGATCGTACACATAAATTTGACGCATTGGAACTTCTTTGGTTTGGAAAGTTACGGCATCAGAAGCAGGTACAGGCGCTACTTTCAAGCCCAAATCCAGGCCATTCAGCTCCGTAGTATTGGTGAAGTTGCAGCCCAGGCCGAGTGCAACACAAGCACGTGGTGCAAAATAGCCAACGATGGTATCGATGTATAGGCGGGCAGAAACCGCATCTATCTCACAGCCTGTTGTCGTAGGCAGCGGCGCAGGCGTTCCACTATAATTGGTCCAAGCCCATGGCCCCGATGATTCCATGGTGGCACCTGGAGGTGTGGGCGTTCCAATGAAGGGATAATAACTATTAAAACTGCTAATGGAGTTTGCGCCATAAGGATCGTGTCCCGCAGGAATGGTATTAAAAACAGCATTCAGGTTGAAGCTAGCTGCAATTACCTGCATGTCGCAAGAACCTGATACTTCTACCACTGGTTGTGGGCCATTGGCAGTAGGAACATTCAAAATATTGGTACCACAAGGTGCAAAAAAGTCGGAAGGCACGTGGAAGGAAATGAGCGGAATATCGCCTGGCTCCATCCATGAGCTGTCGCCCAATGCACCGCCCATATTTACCGCCAAATTGAAATCTGAACTATATCCCGGCGTATTTTGGACATAAAGGGTGTCGCCGATCTTGAAATTGGTGAGCGAATTATACGTTGCATCAACAAGACCAGGGGCAGCTTGCACGCCGTTGATATCACCATTGTAGGACTCCTGAATGTTTGGATAAAAAACGCCTGGCTGTATTTGTAATTTGAACTTATTGGGATCAGCCGTGGTATAAATTTCTGAAAACTTATCCAAATAGGCTGTTGCCAGTGACAAATAACCGCCAGTACCTTGTCCCCAAACCACAATTTTGCTTGGATCTACGCCCCATGGATTGCCGCCCACATCAGCAGTCTTGCGGAAGTAACGGATGCAAGAACGCACGTCCTGTACGCCCCTATACGCGGCGTTGATCAAGAAAAAACGGCGTACCAATTCCTGTGGGTGGGTGGCAGCCCAACCTTGACGGTAATCTGCTACCGCAACGACATAACCCATTTTGGCCAAACGTGTGGCAAACTCAACGTTAGAAGAGTCGTTCAAAGCACCACCGCATGATCCGTTTTGCGGGAAAGGGAAAAAGTTGCCTGTGTGCAGGTAAATAATCAGCGGGCGATCGGTTTTTGAATCACCAACAGGGGCATATACTTGCATGGCCAAAGGCTGCCTTGCAGTGTTGCCGCCAAACAGTGCGGGCAAGATGGTAAAGTTGGAGCCATATACCGCCGTGGTTTTGGTTACCTCCGTAAATACAGGCTCCAGATAGCGATTCTGGGCAGATAGACTCACCCCAAAAGCCAGCAAGAACAGCAGGGTAGTTAATTTTGAAAATTGCATGGTCAACTGATTTAATTAGTTAAATGAATGAGAAAGAAAGGGAATGTTTATTTTTTATGGAAATCGTAGATAAGCGAAAGATAAGCCATTCTCCCGATACGCGGGCCTCCATAGGTTTGAAATTGTTTGTTGTTGAGCACATTTGATGCGCCGAGCTTGACGGTGGTGTTGAGGCTAGGGAACGTCATATTGACTTGTGCATCCACCATATCATACGAAGGGATAACACCCGTGAACTGTGGAGAGCCTTCAAAAATGAAGCTTTCGATCCATTTGTAATTTACCATAAACCCTAAGGTGTTCCGGCCCCAAACCTTGATGTCGCGACCAGAGAATCCAATATTAAATTTATGCTCTGGCGTATTAAAAGCGGGTACGATCGGGTCAGCCTCCGCGGTATTAAGCTTGTTCCAACTGTAATTACCCTGTGCCATAAAGTAGTCTCCGAAATAGTAGTTCAGCGCAATAGCAAAACCTTGTGATGTAACTTGCTGCGATGCATTGGATGCTACACGGTACACTTCTAATTCGCTATAAAGCGGGAGGTTTACGAAGTTGCCTGGGAAAATTTCAACGCTTTCAAAAGGCAGTTTAACACCAATATTATACCCGATGAAATCATTGTAGATGTTGTAATAATAACCGGCATCTACATACAGTCGTTCAAAAATGGTCGTGCGGTAGCCCAATTCAAAGGTTTTTACCCTTTCCGGGCGAATCGGCCCGATATTTAAGGAGTCAAGACCAATGGAAGGGTTTTCATTCCACGCCCTGAATCCTTCCAGCGGAATCAAGCCACTAAAGCCGTTCAGGTTGCCGACGAGCGTAGCAGGCCCTACTCCCAGGTTGAGGTACTGGTCGGTGAGGGTTGGGTTTCTGATGGCGGAGGAGAAGGAGAAACGCAGGTAATTGTTTTTGCGGGGTGTCCACACCAAGGAGGCTGCCGGGGTGGCCAGGTAGTCAAAATTTTGGTTTTTATCGACCCGAATGGTCGCCGACGCTTTAAAGTCGCCCATCTGTTTTGATGCGCCCGTGTAGACACCGAATTCCGAATTCTTGATCCGTATTCCCAAGGAATCATTAAAAATGGTACCATCAGAGTTTGGACGGTACAGGCGCACATTTCCGCCCACGGTCAAATCAGAAAGGAATTTTGGTTTGAAATGGTATTCGCCGTGCGCGTGATACAGGGCTGATTTGTCGTAAAACAAGGTGCCATTTTCAGTAGTATTGTTCTTCCGGCTAACAATCTGATTGAACAGGGAGTCAAATCGCGCAGTACCGGGTTCGAAAAATGCCAGTGTACCTGTTGAGGAGTTGGCCTGGTTGGCATAAGACTGCGCTTGCTCATGATAGCTTTGCAGCGTGGCGCTATTGTCTTGTTGCCATTGTAGCAGCCCATTAAAATCTTCAGGAGGGCCGTACCCGTCGGCCTTCATTTTGTTAAATACCGCGCCTAGGTCGTTGCGTGTCCACCAAAACTCATAGGCTTGTTGCCATTTTTCGTTTGTTTTGGAGGCTTCTTGCATTTTCAGGGCAGTGAAATATGGGTCGTAAGAACGTCCGGCATCTTCATTGGTGGAATAAACCCGAATAAAGAACTTGTCCGTTTGGCGCAGCTCTATACGGTTCTGGTAAAATTGAATGCCCCGGAGGCTAAAACGGTTGTCGCCTTGGTACACCGTAGTGCCTGTTCCATAGCTGGATGCCAAAATCAATTCGGGCGAATCAAATTCCTTCGATGGGTTGAGCCGGAAATGCACGGCAGCACTTGCTTTTGCGTTTTTGGTGTTGTAATCTACGATGTCTATCTCTTTGTAGCCCTGGCGGTGAAAACTGTTGAGGCCCGCACGACCATCATACGTGGAGACAAAACTCCCTGAATACTCATCGCCGTAAATGTTGACGGCATTCCAGCCCCCGGGATTCTGGTTGGCAGCAAATACCTGATTGTCTTTGGAATCAGTGATTGGTTGGTAATTATCAGCCACCCAGTCATTGGCTTGCAAGCCAAAAAAGTTGAGTTTATAAGCCATAAAAGTATGCCCGGCTTTGTTTTTGATGGCATCGGCATAGCGAAAAGCGCCCTCATACAAATTGCGCTCGCCTGTTTTGAGTGAAACAGCCAAGCCGCGGTGCACAAACGGATTTTTGGATTCAATGGAAATCACCCCGTTAAAAGCATTCGGGCCGTAAAAAGCCGAACTTGCACCAACGACCAAGTCTACTTTATTGACATCCAGGTCGCTGGCACCCAGAAAGTTGCCCAGTGAGAAGTTTAGTCCGGGTGCCTGGTTGTCCACGCCGTCGATGATTTGGAGTGAGCGCACCGGGCTGGTAGAGTTGAAGCCCCGCATGTTGATAACGGTAAAGCCAAGGCTTGCGGTCGTAAGGTCTACGCCCTTTAAATTTCCCAAGCTGTTGTAAAAACTGATGGATGCCGATTGCTTGATGGCAATGGCATCCAGACTTTCCACGGTCAGCGGCGCCGCTTTTTGTTTGTCGTCGATGCGTTGGCCTACCACCAGGGCTTCAGACATGACAATAGCACTGGAACCAAGGCGGATGTCGATGCGGTCAGTAGCATTGGCAACTACCAACTCCTTCGGTTCGTAGCCGGTGTAGGAGATTTTAATCGTTACTGGAAAGGATTCTACTTTCAGCACAAACTCACCGTCGTAGTTGGTCAGGGTGCCACCTTCGGCGCCGGGAACTACGATGGTAGCGCCGATCAGGTCTTCACCTGTTTCTGCATCCCGAACTTTCCCTTTGATGGTGGTTTGGGCATCAATTATGCCAGGCAAAAACACCAGGCACAACATACTGAAAACTAATATTTTGTAGATTTGCTTCATACGTACTGTTTGTTTTTTCAATAAAAGCTTTTTCGAAACAGATATTTTGCGAAACACAATAGGTCAGGCAAATAAAGTAAGAAAATTTGATTCCAAATTAAAAATAGCAACTCCCTGCCAAAACTGGCAGCCTTGCCGACACAACATTATCCGATAAAAAACCGGGTAGCATAATTTCATTCATTTCGCAGCACATAACCTTGGCCAAAAAGGGTGTGCAGCAGTTTTTGATCAAATCCTTTGTCTAGTTTGTTGCGCAAATAATTAACATAGACCTCAATCACATTGGTGCCCGTGTCGAAATTCACATCCCAAACTTTTTCAGCGATTTCCAGTTTGGACAAAACGATGCCAGGGTTTCGGAGAAAAAACTCCAGCAGGGAAAATTCTCTGGGGGTCAGGTTGATTTCTTTGCCTGCACGGCTTACCTTTTTGGCGTCGAGATCAAGGGCAATATCTGCAAATCGAAGGATGTTTTCAGCCCTGATGGTCGTCGTTGGTCGTCGCGCAAGGGCTTTTATGCGCGCCTGTAACTCTTTGAATTCAAATGGTTTGGCAAGATAATCATCCGCGCCAGCTTCCAGGCCAGCCACTTTGTCGTCCGTATCGGAAAGTGCTGTGAGCAATAATAAGGGTGTTCGGACGCCCAGGCTGCGCAATTTTGCGCACAATTCCAGCCCACTAATGCCCGGAAGCGTAATGTCGGAAACAATTACGTCGTAATCATCGTTAGACGCGAGTCGCAGGCCGGAATCGCCATCAGTAGCGGTATTCACCGTCCAGCCTTGCTCTTCCAGCCCTTGGCGTAAAGAAAGCAGGGTTTTTAGTTCATCTTCTACGAGTAATATGCGCATAACGGGGCGAAAGGTAACATGGCAATTCCAAAGTACACTGTGCTGATCGATTAATTTGGCAACGTGAAAATAGCGGGAAATTTGCAACAGCTACAATTCGGGCTTTTTTGAGAAGTCCATGTTTTGACCAAGTTTTCAATATTATGCCCAAAATGGCTCAAATAGCCTCGGGAGACTTCTACCTTTACGGTTTTCGTTGATAGTTGTTTGTTGATAGTTGTTCGTTTCCGAGCGTTTAGCGTTTCAATGTAGTTTGGTGTAATCCACTCTACAAAGACTCTCTCAGGTTCTGTGAAAACCATCAACGAATTTTCACGGCACCACAGAAGGCTGCCTTCAGGCCAATATCGTTGACCTAATGGTTTGACCACTCCGACTTCTTAAGTCAACTGGATTGACCTGAATGCGGTGCTACCTCTTCACCAGCTCAAGCAACGCGAACGAACAACTATCAACGAACAACTATCAACGAAATAATGGATAATTTACAAGAAGCCTTCGACGAACATGGGCAACGCATCAGCCCGAAACTTCCGACGCACGTCAAAAACTACCTGATCGACATTGATGGTACTGTTTGCGACGATGTGCCAAACGAAGAGCCTGAACGTATGGGAACCGTGGCCCCTTACCCCGACGCATTGGTGGTACTCAACCGCTGGTACGACGAAGGGCATATCATCTTCTTCTTTACCAGTCGTACAGAAGCGCATAGACCTATCACAGAAGCATGGCTTAATAAGCACGGTTTCAAGTACCACGGCATTGTTTTCGGCAAACCTCGTGGCGGCAACTACCATTGGATCGATAACCATATCGTACGTGCTACCCAATTCAAGGGAAAATTCACTGATTTGGTGACGCGCCAACATGAAATTGAGGTCTTTTCGGAGTGATTTTAATCTAGCATAAAACCGCCTGCTACCATGCATCAGTTTTCCAGCAGAAATCTTTTTTTTCAGGCTATTCTGGCGTTTATGGCGCTGGGCTTTTGTTTTTGTCATGCCCAAAAACCAGCAGCTGTTGCTGTCGAGGTCCCCGCTCCCCTGTATTACGACCTGGATCACCCAGCCTCCATCATAACCTTTGACAACGAAGATTTAAAGGAGATTTCAGCCTTGAGTCCGACCGACGAAAAAGGTATCTATCTTGCTATTTCTGACGAAAAAGGGGAGTTTTTTTTCATTGATGCTGGGACTGGTACCATTACGCGCCGCGTGTTGTTTCGGGAAAAAGGCGATTTTGAAGGTGCAGAAATGGTTGGAGACGCGCTTTGGGCCCTAAAAAGCGATGGCACATTGTTTGAAATCAGCCCATGGAAAAGCGAACCGATTCAAGTGAAGGAATTTGACACCCCCCTTAAAAAAAAGGACGATGTTGAAGGCTTGGGCTATGACGCGGGAAGGCATGCCTTGCTATTGGCTTGCAAAGGCGATCCGGACAGTGCCTACCTCCGAAATATTTATACTTTTGACCTGCAAACCAAAATGCTGGATGAAAAGCCACTGTATGCCATCGATCCCAAAATAATAAACCGCCTTGTGCCTTATCTCGACACAGAAAAACATGATTTTTTCAGTCCCTCCGCAGTAGCCATACACCCCATTGACGGTAATGTGTACGTGATTTCAACGGCACTAAAACGCCTGGTAGTCTTGGATAAAAGCAGCGGAAAAATTCGGTTTGCTACCCGTCTTGAGAAAAGTGTGTTCCCACAACCAGAAGGCATTGCTTTTGATTCCGAAGGTAATCTCTACATCAGCAGCGAAGGAAAAAAGGACAATGGCAGGTTATTGAAGTTTGATTATCACAAAAAATAGAACCAAAGCTGAAATATCGCGTTGTGGATTCTGAATCCGTACCTTTGCACTCAATTTTACGCATCCTACCCAAATTCACACCCCAAAAACCTGCGTTAATTAAGCCTGACACAGATGCCGAAAATTATCACACTATCTAATTATCACATTATCAAATTATACCATCAATGCCTGTTGTTGAACTGAAAATCCCAAATTTGGGTGAATCTATATCCAGTGTTACCTTTTCTAAATGGCTCAAGCCCAATGGCTCCATCGTTGCTATGGACGAGCCGCTGTGTGAAATTGAAACCGAAAAAGCCAATCAGGAATTATCTGCCGACTCCAGCGGAAAATTGACCTGGGTAGCGCAGGAAGGCGAAGACCTTGCCATTGGTGCGCTCTTTGCCACAATCGACAGCGATGCCAGCGCTCCGGCTGCAACAGGCAGTTCAAAACAAGCGGAGGCTGCTGCGCCTGCTGTGGCTCAAACGAGTGAAAAAGTGGCTGAAAAAACAACTTCTTACGCAACAGGTACACCCTCGCCCGCTGCAGCCAAAATGCTGACGGAAGCAGGGGTGAATCCAGAAGATGTGAACGGCACCGGCCGCGATGGCCGCATCACCAAAGAAGATGCGCAAAAAGCGGTTGCTGCACCACCGGCAACTACTCCAGCTTCTCCTGCACCTGTTGCAGCGCCAAGCAAGCCGCCAATTCAAGCTGCGCCTGTTGCTGCGTTTTCCCGCAACGATCGCCGCGAACGCATGAGCCGCATGCGCCGTACCATCGCCAAACGCCTCGTGAGCGCCAAGAATAATACCGCCATGCTTACCACTTTCAATGAGGTGGACATGAGCGCCATCATGGCCTTCCGGGAAAAATACCAGGAGGCTTTTGTCAAGAAATACGGCGTCAAACTGGGTTTTATGTCGCTCTTCGCCAAGGCATGTGCCAAGGTGCTGCTCGAAATGCCCGACGTGAATGCGATGATCGATGGCGATGATTTTGTGTACCACGATTACGCCGACATCAGCTTTGCCATCAGCACGCCGACCGGATTGGTGGTGCCGCCCATCCGCAACGTGGAAAGCCTGCATTACAGTGATATTGAACTAAAAATAAAGGAACTTGCCATCAAAGCCCGCGACGGGAAACTCTCGCTCGAAGAAATGTCGGGCGGTACCTTTACCATCACCAACGGCGGCGTTTTTGGCAGCTTGATGAGCACACCAATTATCAACGAGCCACAAAGTGCCATACTGGGCATGCACGCCATCAAGGATCGCCCCATTGCAGTGGATGGCAAAGTGGAAGTGCGCCCCATGATGTACCTGGCACTCAGCTATGACCACCGGGTTATTGATGGCAGCACTTCTGTGACCTTCCTGGTTAAGGTGAAGGAGTTGCTGGAAGATCCGATCCTGTTAATGATGGATTTGTAAGCACATATTTTTAAAACACATAGACACATAGGGACATAGAAAACATAGCATTACGCACTCAAAACCTATGTTTTCTATGTCTCTATGCGTCTATGTTTTCTATGTGTCTATGTGTCTATGTGTTTAAAATTTTTCACGCGTAATATGTGCTTATCCGCGCTCGCCCCTTATGTCCTTCCCAGAAATTTGGCGCCAATTACTTGAAGGCCTCTTTGCCACCTCCTGGCTTGAGTTTATCGCGGTCATTTTTGGCATCGTCAGCGTGTTGTACTCCCGCGCAGAAAACATTCTGGTGTACCCCACGGGCCTCGTCAATACCTCCCTGTACATTTACTTATGCCTCGTTGCCGGACTTTATGCCGAAGCCAGCGTGAACACCTACTACACCGTGATGAGCGTCATTGGCTGGGTAATGTGGTCCAGAAAAACGGAGGGGGCAGGGGGGCTGCAAATAACGGCTTCTTCAGCATCGGAGTGGCGCAATTCCTTGCTGTTTTTTGCGGGAAGCTGGCTGGTATTGTGGTATATTTTAAGCCGTTTTACCGACAGTACCGTGCCCCTGGCCGACGGTTTTGCCGCTGCCTCCGCCTATACGGGCATGTGGCTGATGACCCGCAAAAAACTGGAAAACTGGATTTGGTGGATCGTGACGAACCTGGCTTCAATCCCACTGTATTTCATCAAAGGCTATGTTTTTACCAGTTTCCAGTATATCGTATTCCTGATTTTGGCCGTGATGGGGTATGTGGAATGGCGGAGAAAGCTTAAAACGGTAGACGGTGGACGATAGACGGTGGACGGTTTGCACAATTTTTGTTCTTACCATTGGCATTGATTTTCAGCACTTTAGTCAAGAATAGCTCAACAAATGTTGAATTTAGGTGCTGAAACAACCAATACAAGAAAAAAACGAATGCTGTGCAAACCGTCTACCGTCCACCGTCCACCGTTCCTTCATACAAAGGGAACCCCTTCATATAGTCATTCACCGCACCCTTCACCTTGGCCTGCACACTGGCATCATCCGGGCTGCTCATCACTTCATCCATCCACACGGCGAGTTGGCGGCAATCCTCTTCTTTGAATCCGCGGGTGGTTACTGCTGCCGTTCCTACCCGGATACCAGAAGTAGTCATGGGCGGTTGGGGGTCAAAAGGAATCATGTTTTTATTCACCGTGATATCGGCCAGGCCCAGGGCATGATCGGCTGCCTTGCCCGTTACATTTTTGCTTTGCAAATCAAGCAGCATCATGTGGTTGTCGGTACCGCCGGAGATAATGTCGTAGCCACGGGAGACAAACTCGGCGGCCATTGCTTGCGCGTTTTTTATGACTTGTTGTCCGTAAGCCCTGAAAGAAGGCAGTAAGATTTCCCCAAAAGCGACTGCCTTGGCAGCGATCACGTGCTCCAGTGGCCCGCCTTGCATTCCAGGGAACACCCCGCTGTCAAGGATGCTCGACATTTGAATGGTGTTGCCTTTTTTCGTGGTGCGGCCCCAGGGATTGTCAAAATCTTTGCCCATCATAATAAGTCCGCCCCTTGGTCCACGGAGTGTTTTGTGGGTCGTGGTGGTCACGATATGGCAATGTGGCAATGGGTCATTCAATAATTTGGCCGCAATGAGGCCCGCCGGGTGCGATACATCTGCCAACAGGAGCGCGCCTACGGTATCGGCAATTTGGCGGAAACGCGCGTAATCCCAATCACGGGAGTAGGCCGATGCGCCACAAATGATCAACTTTGGTTTGCTTGCCAGTGCGATGGTTTCTACTTTATCCATATCCACAAGGCCAGTTTCTTTTTCAACGCCGTAAAAAACGGGGCTGTACACCTTGCCCGAATAGTTCACCGGTGAGCCGTGCGACAAGTGGCCACCGTGCGCCAGGTCAAAACCTAGAATAGTATCGCCCGGTTGCAAGCAAGCTAGGAAAACCGCCGCATTGGCTTGCGCGCCGGAGTGCGGCTGCACATTGGCCCAGGCAGCACCAAAGATTTCCTTGGCCCGGTCTATGGCTATTGTTTCCACTTCATCCACCACCGCACAACCGCCGTAATAGCGTTTGCCCGGATACCCTTCCGCGTATTTATTGGTCAGGCAGGAACCCATCGCATCCAGTACGGCCTGACTTGTAAAGTTTTCAGAAGCAATGAGTTCTGCGCCGTGGCGCTGGCGCGCGAGTTCTTTGTCGATCAGGGAAAAAATGATGTCGGACATGAATGGATTGTGTTAGGTGGTGATGGTTTGTCGTTTTGAAGGGCGTAAAAGTAGGAAAGTTCTATTAAGAGATTCGGGTTTGTAGGTTCAAGGCACTATTATTTCACACAATGAGACGGCAAGCACAACGTAATGTGTGAAACTAATATGCAGAATGGTTACCTAAAACCCTGCCCGCACCGTCACCCAGAAATTCCTCCCAGGCGCATTGATACCAGACGCAAACGCGCGGTAATTGGTATCAAAAATATTGTCGATGCCTGCTTGCAAGGTCAGATTTTTATTGAATTTGAAGGCCCCACGAATATTGGCGGTGTACCAAGCTGCGGTTCCATTCGCAGGCGCATATTGCAGGTTGTCCTCTCCTTCCAGGCTGTAATCTTCCAGTTTCTTTTTGCCGTTGAACAATACGAACGCTTCCACAGAGCCACGGGTATTGTGCCAACGGGAGCCGAATTTGCCATACATCGGCGGAATATGATCAAGGGGAGTATCGCCGCGGGCATCGTCTTTAATGCGTCCTTTGGTATAAGTCAACGAAGCGTACATGGCCAAATTTGGGTACACATCCGCTTCAAGGATGCTGCTGAACCCAAAAAGATTGGCATTCCGTTTGTTCTGGCTGGCCAATACCCTGCTCAACTCACCGTCATAAAGGATGCTGTCTTGCCCGTTGAAGTGGAAAATATCGGTCACGATGGCATCGCGGAATCCGGTGATCCAGGCCACATTTTCCCAGCGAACGTTGTCAGAAATTGGGTGCGTCAGGCTTAAATCCAGGTTCATCGTTTTTTCTGGCTTCAAATCAGTGTTGGGTACCACGACGCTGCCCTTTTGGGAATCAAATAATTTGGTCAGGTCGTCGACATTCGGCACCCGGAAACCCGTGGAGGCATTGATGGCCACGCGCCAGTCTTCCGTGCTGTTCCAAACGGCACCCAGGTTTCCAGAGAAAGTCGGGGAGCTTTGTTCTACCTTGTCAAAGGAGAAGGGGTAAAATTCCCGACTCAAAAATGCGGCATTCAGGCTGGAAAAACCAGCCCGCAGTCCTTCGCTGAACGACCACTTGCTGTCGCTGCCCGGCTTCCAAAAATGGGTAGCATAAACTGCTGCACTTAGCATGGCGCTACCGCCATCGGGGTAGCGGGTGCTTTGAGTTGTCACTTCTCCTGTATTGACGTTGACACGTTGGGCGGTAGAAGTAACGTCATTGTACTGCCCATCAAGGCCGATGCGCAGGCTTTGAGTTTCCCATACTTTCACCAATTCAGCGAGCAGGCCATACACTTTTACCTGTTCTACCCGATCGTTACGGCGACTGTTGCCAAAATTGCGGTTGTGGCGGCTTTCCTCAATATCCTGGTAGCTGGCGGTGATGTTTAAGCTGTTGAACATGCCCACATTTTTCAGGTTTAGGGTGTATGCTGCCATCATTCGGTCTTGTGGGCCGTAGTACCATTCTGCTGAAGCCAGGCCGCTGGCACTTTTGTCCGTCAGGCGGTCGTAACGGGGGATGTTGGTTGAAGTGCTGTATTGGAAATTCAACGTGTGGCTTGTACGGGCATTTTGTTTGAACACAATTTTTTCTAAGAAATCGTATTGCTTAAACCCGCTAAACTTTTGCAAGTACCGATCGCTGTTGCGTACCAGTGAGTCCTTCCCGTTTATGCGTTCCACATAAAAATCGCGTTGGCCAAAAACACCTTTCGAGCCCGCATTTTCGCCCATGCGCAAATCGCCGAAATCGCTTACAGTAAATGACGTAAACGAAGCGAGTTTTTTACAACCAATGTTAAAATCAAGGTGTCCGGTTTTTTCTTCGTTCACCGTGCCGTAACGGAAAAAGGCGTTGGCTCCCAGGTTCAGGCGTTCTCCTTCTGCCGCAAAATTTGGGTTTTTGGTAAAAAAACAAATGGCGCCGCCCAAGGCATCCGAGCCATACACCGTTGAAGCTGGCCCAAACAACACCTCCGCCCGATCCAGCGCGGCATTGTCCATCGTGATCACATTTTGCAGGTGACCGGAGCGGTAAATGGCGTTGTTCATGCGCACACCATCCACGACGATCAGTACGCGACTGGCTTCAAAGCCGCGCAGCACCGGGCTTCCGCCGCCTTGCTGGCTTTTTTGGACAAACACCTGCCCGGTGCCCGACAGCAAATCAGCCGTTGATTGGGCATTGGCGAATTCAATTTCGGAGCGTCGAATTACTTTAACTTGTTGCGCCACGCCCTTTTTGGCCTGTACGCCACGGCTGACAGAAATAACGGCTTCGTTGAGGGGTACCACATTTAAGGTAGTGTCAATTTTTGAGGTTTGCGCAGCGGCCCACAGGGCAGCCAGCAGCAATATGCTGAGTGAAAATATTTTTTTCATGAAAAGAATCATGTTTTGAAAATACAAAACGGGCCATTGGGGGTAAATCCAAATGGCGGAGAATGGAATGTTGCGCTGTTGTTGTGAGAAAAAGGGAGAAGCGTGTTCAGAACTTTCGTCCCCTTACCCTGAGTTGTCTTGCTGTAAGCATCTGTCCACGTCACTAGTGGAAAGAATACCGCGATGCTGCAGCCTATTGTGCTTTCAGCGCACAAGACGTGGGCAGATGCCTACAGCAAGACAACCCAGGGTAAGAGGAAGTAAGCTTTTCAATTAATAATGAAGGAACGCACTAACCGCTAATGCTAAACTTTACAAAGCAGCGCTTAGGTTTGGCAAGAAAACTCGCTTTCCTGCGCACTTTCAGACCTTCCTCGGCGGCATAAACGGCGGGATCCGAATCCCCAAGGTATCGGGGAAACGCCAGTAAAAAGTAGCCGTGCTTTGATCTGCCCCAGCCACAGGCATGGTCACAACATCCGGTGCCAAAAAAGCCGCGCCGAGCCATCGGGCGATCAAAACTGAAATAGGCTTGGGCTTGCCATCTGTGGTGCCGTCGAGTTGGGAAAAATGAACGCCCAGCAAGGCATAAAGGGCTTGTTCGTGTTTGTCGTGGTACAGTACCAAAAAGATAGAATCGCCCCGCACTTCGCTGCTGCGGATGTCGTAAAGGTAGCCATTCAGGCGCACCTCTCGTTTTCCAACTTTTATTTTCTGAAAATGGTTTTGGGTTAAGGTGACGGAACTAACGGCAGTATTTTCCTCAAAAAGCACTGCATGCGCGGCAATTTTGGCTTGCCACTGTACGCCTTGCCACGCCAAAAACCAGCCCATGCCCTGCGCCAATACCAGGGTGAGTAAAAAAACGGACAAAAAGCCGTTGCCATGTCGCGGGACTTGTTTCAAAGTGGGGCAAAGATGCAAGGTTTTCTGGAATGGCTAGTGGGCATTTCGTTTTTCAGCGCGGCGCGCAATGACTATAACAGGCGTAAATGTCTTTCAATGCCTTTACGTGAACAACTTTCCAATCTCTTCCGAAAATCGCTCGGCGACCCGGTCCCGCCTGATTTTCAGGGTTGGGGTGAGCAAGCCGTTTTCAGGTGTCCAATCTTCGTGCAGCAACTGAAAGGTATGGACGGTTTCAACAGTGCCGAGTTTTTCGGCATTGATGCGGTCAATTTCCTGGCGGTAGAATTTCTCAATTTTGGGGTTCAAGATCATGTATTGCGGCGCCGTCCAATGCACCTTGTTGTCCTGGCACCAGGTTTCCAGCGCGCTGAAATTGGGCA
Source organism: Chitinophagales bacterium (assembly GCA_038246345.1). GTDB lineage: Bacteria > Bacteroidota > Bacteroidia > Chitinophagales > Saprospiraceae > M3007. The sequence goes on along the minus strand of JBBRWA010000001.1, from coordinate 23,774 downwards.
CTATAAGCGCCGCCACATAGGGTTGGTTGAGCCCAACGGCCATGCACTGGCTGACGTAGGGCGAACCGAGTAATTGCTGCTCCACAAATGCCGGGGCAACAAACTTGCCCGTGGTGGTTTTAAAAATTTCGCTTTTCCGGCCCGTTATTTTCAAAAAACGCTTGAATTCAAAACGGCCCATGTCGCCCGTTTTAAACCAGCCATCGGGCGTGAAACGCTCCGCTGTTTCTTCCGGCAAATGCAGGTAGCCCATCATCACATTGCTGCCGCGCACTTCAATTTCGCCATTGCCCTCCGCGTCCTGTTCAGCGGCGATGCGCACTTCCACGCCTGGCGCGGGAATACCCACGGTACCAAAATGCACGCCACCCGGCTCGAATCGGTTGAAGGCGATGACGGGGCTGGTTTCGGTGAGGCCGTAGCCTTCCCGCACATCCACGCCTGCGGCGGAAAACAGCCTACCCAGACGCGGTTGCAGGGCCGCTGCGCCCACGGCGATGTACTGGATGCGGCCGCCCATGCGTTTGCGCCATTGTCGGTACACCAATATATCGGCCAGCCAGCGTTTTAGGCGGTAATCGAAGGGCATGGCCTGGTTGCCGGAGTAGGGAAAACGCTCCCCGAGGGCAATGGCCCAATTCATGACTTTCCGACTCAGCTTTCCCTTTTTGTCGCGTACTTCGAGCAAGCGTTCGTAGGTGCGCTCCAGCACCCGTGGCACAGCCGTAAAAAAGTGGGGGCGCACTTCCCGCAGTGTTTTGGGCAGTCGATCTATGCTATCGGCAAACCATATAGGAACACCCGCGGCCTGGTAAGTATAAGTGACCATGCGCTCTAAAATATGGCTGAGTGGCAGGAAGCTGACGGTGGTAGTCTCCGGGCCTACCGGCACAATGGCCAGTACCGATTTTACATTGCTCACAATGTTGGCGTGGCTGAGCATGACGCCTTTGGGCAGGCCTGTGGTGCCGGAGGTGTACAGGATGGTGGCCAGGTCTTCAGGGCGGACGCCGTCGCGGAAATATAGGATGCGGCCGCTGAGCTGTTCGTCGGGTTCGCAGGCCAGTTCACCCCATGGAATGCCGGAATATTGCTCGGCATCATTCGCTTTTACCGCTTTGTTTTCGAAGGAAAAAACGTGTTCAGGCGCTAATCCGGCAGCAGTGATTTTGGCCATCATGTCCGCACTGCCCACGAAGCAGGCCTTCAGGCCCGCATCCTTTACGATATGCGCTATTTCATCAGGTCGGGCGGTGGCGTGGATGGGCACTGGAATAATACCTACCTGCAACATGGCGGCATCGGCGATGCACCACTGTGGGCTTCCGCCATGGGCCAATATGCCAATGTAGTCGCCGTGGTGAATGTTTCGTTCCATCAAGCCAGCGCTGATGCAATCCCGTTCGTAGAGCAATTCTTCCGTGCTCCAGGTACGCCATTGGCCGTTTTCGCGCCCAGCCATGGCCACCCGTTGCGGGAAGCGGGATTGTTGGTAGGGAAGAATGTCGAAGATGCGAAGGAAGTCCATGGTTGTTTATGGCAGCTTAGTGTATATTGGGCAAAACTACGAATGAAAGTTGGGTTTGGGAAGAGGGAAGGATGGTGGAGATAAAACGAAGCGTTTTTGGTGCTGCAATAAATTTCCCTACTTGCGCTTATCTTTCGGCGCAGTTGTTAATCAATAAGTCCCGAACAAGATGTAAACAAAAACAGAATTAAAACGTGTTATTGAATCAATTTCTAAACAACATTCCTCCCAAGAAGCTCTTTTTGCTCGATAGCCTTGGAGCAATTCTAACAGCGCTCCTACTAGGCATGATCCTCGTACAATTTGAAAGCAGTTTCGGAATGCCACGGCAAGTACTTTACCCTTTGGCTTTTATTGCCGGCGTTTTTTCCATCTACTCTTTTATATGCTTTTTGCGCATTAAGGAAAACTGGCGGCCATATCTTAAGGTTATCGCCTTTGCTAATCTGCTATATTGTTGCCTTACAATGGGGCTGGTTTTTTATTGGCATCAAAAACTCAGCGTTTGGGGGCTGGGCTATTTTATACTCGAATTAGTTGTTATAATTTTGCTGGTAATACTTGAGCTAAAAACGGCTAAAAGACTAACATGATCCTCAATTTTAAAGAAACCCAACGCTTCAACCAATGGTACCTCTGGGTATTGCTCATTGGTATTCGCGCCACTAGGGTTGCTTCCCATTTTTGGGATTTACAAACAAATTATCCTGGGCGAATCCTTTGGGGGTAAACCAATTTCAGATATTCACAACCCCAATTTCTCCACCCGATCCCCTACAAAAAACGCCTTCATCTCCGCATCCAATTCCTTAAAGTCCTGCCTTTCCACCCGCTTGTCAAACACCCCGTTTTTCAACAGGTGAATTTCATCGCAAGTATCACTCAACGTTGAAAAAATATGCGAGGAGATCAGCACCGTTTTATGCCGGGCCTTCAGCTTTTCAATGATGGCCACAATAATCATATTGCTGTGAATATCAACGCCGTTGAAAGGCTCGTCGAGGATAAAAACCTCGTTTTGTTGCAGCAGGATGCCCATTAAAGCCAATTTCTTTTTCATGCCCGTGGAGTAGTTTTCCGCGTATTCTTTCAAGGGCAATTCAAATATATTCTGGCTTTCAAAATCATCCGATTGGATGTTCCGGGCAAGGCATAAAAGTTTGAGGTATTCCCATCCGGTAATATGCGACATAAAAACCGGGTTGGTCGGCAGGAAGCCGAGGTGGTTTTTCAGGTTATCGAATTCCGAAGTGATAATGCCTTCGTAGCTTTCAAAACCTGCCATGCACCGGAAAAGCGTGGTTTTGCCAGCGCCGTTTTCACCAGCAATGCCGTACACCCGCCCTGACTGTAACTCCAGATTTACTTGTTGAAGCACCCGTTTGCTGCCATAAGCCTTCGAAACTTCCTTAATGCTCACCATTCCAGTATTGGTTTTAATCGTTTTTTGGATTGCACATAAAAGATGGGGATGGTGATGAGCAACATGGGCGGAAACCAAAGGCTCAAGGCAAAAAAGATGCCTTGGGGCAAGCTCATCGTATCGGGAAATGCGGAGTACTTGGCCAGTAGCACGGCAATCAACATGCCATAACCGACAAGTTGCGTGATGGCCACAATCCAGATTTTATCTGGAAAACCAACGCTTAAAAATAGCAAAAACGGCAAGCTTACAATGGAAACACAGATCAAGGCGTGCAGCATTTTCTGGCGCAGAAAACCAGTTGCATTCAGCTTGTAAATCCAGACAAAATACAGCGCTTCTGGCTCCAGGTAAAACGACATACTTATCAAAAAAACCAGTCCCAGGGAAAATATCGCCAGGTTGAAATTGGAGATTTCAAGGCCTTTGTACAGCAGGAAGCCAGCCAGCAGCAAAAAAAGCAGCGATTTGCGGAAGCCAACAATAAACTCAAAAGGGAGTTTACGGAAAGGGGTGGGAATAGTGACGTAAAAGGCTTGCCGGAAATTGGCAAAAACGGCCAGCAGCGCCAAGGGCAGCAAGCCCAGGGCCATTGCATAACGACCTTCATACAAGAGATAAAGCGCAAATGGAAGGGCTAGCGCAACGTTTTCTACAGCCCGGATACTGTAAAATGCTGTTTTCCTGAAAATGGAGCGCAGCATGTCATTGCGCTTGACATCACACAAACCCAGCACGGAGCTGAGCGCCAGTACGCCGTATATCCATGCAGCGTATTCGGTTTTGTAAAACAGATATTTGGAGAGGAACAGAAAACCGAGGAGCATCAGCAGGTAGCCGAAAATTGGATTAATTCCAATTTCTGTGAGCTTTCTTTCCAGCCGTTTACCCTGAAGTATCCAATAGTGTTTCAAATCGTTTGTTCGCCGTCAAAGGCCTCCAAATAATCGGCCACCCGGCGCAAAAACGAACCACCAAGCATACCATCCACCACGCGGTGATCGTACGACAGCGACAGGAACATCATTTGGCGGATGGCAATTACGTCGCCATATTCCGTTTCCAAAACAGCTGGCTTTTTGCGAATCGCGCCCAAAGCCATGATGGCCACTTGTGGTTGGTTGATGATCGGCGTACCCATGAGGTTGCCGAAAGTGCCCACGTTGGTGAGCGTGAAGGTGCCGCCCTGAATTTCATCAGGCTTGAGTTGGTTGAGGCGGGCGCGGTTGGCGAGGTCGTTCACCACTTTGGTGAGTCCGGTAAGGCTGAGGTAATCGGCGTTTTTGATGACCGGAACGATCAGGTTGCCGCTGGGCAATGCCGCAGCCATGCCGATGTTGATGTCTTTTTTTACTAGGATGCGGGTACCGTCTATCGAGGAGTTGATAAATGGATAATCTTTGATGGCCCGGGCCACAGCCTCGATAAACAGGGGGGTAAAGGTGATGTTTTCCCCATGCTGTTTTTTGAAGGCCCCTTTTATGTTGTTGCGCCAGTTGACCATATTGGTCACGTCGACTTCTACAAAAGAGGTGACGTGCGGACTGGTGTGCTTGCTCATTACCATGTGGTCGGCGATGAGGCGGCGCATGCGATCCATTTCCACGATTTCAACGTTGCCGCTGCCGGCAGTTGCGGGCATGCTTCGCGGCGCGCTTACGGCGGCAGGTGTGGGTTGGGCTTTTGCCTGCGGTGCCGCACTGCGGTTGGCCAGGTATGCCAGTATATCTTTTTTCGTCACGCGACCGTCCTGACCGGAGCCTGGCAGGGCATCCAATTCAGCTTGCGCGATGTTTTCTTCTTTGGCGATGGTACGCACCAACGGCGAGTAGAAACGCAGGCTGCTGCTCGCCTGTTGGCCTGGTGTTGGCACAAATGGCACGGAAGCAGATTCTTGATTGCCGTTCGACGCTGAGGCTTGGGCCGTAGCTTTTGCCGGACTTTCGGCGACAGCGGAGGTTGCAGATGTCTGCGCGCTGCCCGCTTCTGTTTCTATGATGGCGATGGCCTTGTTGATCGCCACCACTTCATTTTCCTGAAAAAGAATTTCTACCAGCGTGCCAGCCACGGGAGAGGGCACTTCGCTGTCTACCTTGTCGGTAGCAATATCCAGTACCGCTTCATCGAGTTCGATGCTGTCGCCTGGTTGTTTACGCCATTTGAGGATGGTTGCCTCCATGATGCTTTCGCCCATTTTGGGCATCACAAGTTCTACACGAGCCATTGTTGAGTATTTAGGCCGCAAAGGTACGTTTTCACTTGGCAGTTTCGTGTGTATTTTAGTCAGTTTTCCGCAACTTTGCGCCCCATTAGAATTCCAAACATGCCCGTATGCCTGTAATAAAAAACATCATCTTCGATTTCGGGAATGTGCTTTTCGACATTGACCTGCCTGCTATTGAGCGCAACCTCCGCCCGTTTTTTGGCGATAATTATGACAGTGCGGTAGAAAAGCTTCGCCGCGCCATGCTTTTTGAAATGTATGAAACGGGCGGTATCAGCACCGCAGAGTTTGTCGATAGCATTTGTACCGCAGCCTATCCTCCGCTCGCTGAATCAGATGTTATCGCCGCCTGGAACGCTATATTTATTGACATGCCGCGCCACCGTTTCGATATGCTGCTGCGGCTCCGTCAACAATACAAGGTGTTCTTGCTCAGCAATATAAACGACCTGCACGAGCGTTGGATCGCTGATTATATGCCCCGTGCGCACGGCATCAATGACTACGAATCCCGATTTTTCGATGGGGTGTACTTCTCTCATTTGATCCGGCTTCGGAAGCCCGATACCGCCATTTACGAGTATGTATTGGCCGATGCGGAGATTTTACCCGAAGAGTCTATATTTTTTGATGATGTTCCGGAAAATATTGCCGCAGCAGCGGCGCTGGGGATCCGTAGTTATTTGCATCCGGTGGGGACTGAAATTGAAGACCATGTGGTAACGGTTCTGAAAAACGGTGGACGGTAGACGGTGGACGGTAGACGGCTGCACAGCATCTGCTTTATTGATTAGCATTGATTTTCAGCACTTAAATCAAAAAAATAATTAGTACATATTGACTTAAGTGCTGGAAAACAAATGATTAAGTCATCACAAAAGCCGAGCAAACCATCCGCCGTCTAACGTCCACCGTCTACCGAAAAAAGCATTGCGTACCTTTGCCGCTCCTTATTCAAAATAATTACGATCAATATCTATGAAACAACTCATTGAATGCGTCCCCAACTTCTCAGAAGGGCGCGATATGGCCGTTATAAAACAAATCACGGATGCTATTGAGGCCGTTGACGGCGTGAAATTACTCGACGTAGATCCCGGAAAAGCGACCAACCGAACGGTGGTCACTTTTGTGGGCGAGCCGGAAGCTGTGCTTGAGGCGGCATTTCAAGCGATAAAAACTGCCTGTGCGGTTATTGACATGAGCAAACACACCGGCGAGCACCCGCGCATGGGTGCCACTGACGTTTGCCCCCTCATCCCGATCGCCAATATTTCCATGGAAGAAACGGCTGCCTGGGCGCGCAAGCTCGGCGCGCGTGTGGGCCGCGATTTGAATTTACCTATTTATTTGTATGAATCAGCCGCTAGTCGCCCGGAACGCAAGAACCTGGCCACCGTACGCGCTGGGGAGTACGAGGGGCTGGCTGATAAATTCACAAAGCCGGATTGGAAACCGGATTTTGGTCCCGCTGCGTTCAATGCCAAAAGCGGGGCGACTGCTATTGGCGCCCGTGATTTTCTGATTGCTTACAACGTCAATTTGAACACCACATCGGTGCGTCGCGCCAATTCCGTGGCTTTCGACATCCGGGAAAAAGGCCGTGTGATGAACGACCCCGCCACCGGAAAGCCCATGAAGGATGCCAATGGCGAACCTAAACGCCAACCTGGCGTGTTGAAAGGTGTAAAGGCCATCGGCTGGTTTATTGAGGAATACGGCGTGGCGCAAATTTCCATGAACATCACCGATACCCGGCTCACGCCCCTGCATTTGGCCTTTGAAGCTTGCCATGAAAGCGCCGATCGCCGCGGCATGCGCGTCACGGGTTCGGAATTGGTCGGATTGGTGCCGCTGGAAGTGATGCTGGAAGCAGGGCGTTATTTTTTAAAAAAACAACAGCGCAGCGTCGGTGTTTCGGAACAAGAGTTGCTAAAAATTGCCGTAAAATCAATGGGCCTCGACGAATTGGCCCCTTTTGATCCGCAGCAAAAAATCATCGAATACAACCTGGAAAAAGGCGACGCGGCGGCGGCCAATAAGTTGATCAAAAAAGACCTGGTAGCTTTTGCCGACGAAACAGCAAGCGAAAGCCCCGCGCCAGGCGGGGGCTCCATCAGTGCCTACGTGGGCGCACTGGGTGTTTCCCTGGCCGCCATGTCGGCCAACCTCAGCAGCCACAAGCGCGGCTGGGACGAGCGCTGGGAAGAATTCTCGGATGCCGCCGAAAAAGGCCAAAAACTCAAGGATGCCCTGCTCCGCGCCGTTGATGAAGATACGGATGCCTTCACCCTCATTATGAATGCTTTCGGCTTGCCCAAATCGAACGATGCAGAGAAAGCGGCCCGCAAAGCGGCCATCCAGGCGGCAACAAAAACAGCCATCGAGATACCTTTCAAGGTGATGCAACTGGGCATGGAAAGCTTCCCCCTAATCAAACAAATGGTAGAAACGGGTAACCCCAACTCCATCACGGATGCTGCGGTGGGGGCATTGTGCGCCCGCGTGGCCGTGTACGGTGCCTACCTGAATGTGAAAATCAACACGGGCGGCCTGGACGATAAGGTGTACGCAGTTAAGGTGGTGGCAGATAGCGAAGCGATACTAGAAAAGGCGATAAAGATGGAAGGGGAGATATTGGCGTATGTCCGGGAGCGGATTTAGTTTTTCAACGGTGGACTGTAGACGGTGGACGGTTTGCACAACGTTGGTTTTCACGTTTGGTATCGGTTTTCAGCACGTTTGGTTCAGCGTCCACTTTCTGGCCAATAGTGCTGAAAAACGCATCCCATAAGCAACTCGAATCGCTGTCCAAACCGTCCACCGTCTACCGTCTACCGTCAATAGTCAAAAACCAGAGCGTATAAAAAAGATACCACGAAACCCCAATGGCGTTTTCCAGCGTGCATTCAATAATAAAGGTGGTAAAGACCATGACCTGAAAGATGACAAACAGGTACTTCTTTCGATTTTTTTGGGAGAAAACAGGCGCAAAAAAACCGACCAGACTTAGGGCTAAACCCAACAATCCCGTGCTGGCCATGATGTGTATCCATTGGTTGTGCGGCAGTTTGGGTGTTTCAGCATAATCCGGAAATTTTTCTGCTGTTGTGCGGATCACCTCATCCTCCAAATCGCCGGCGCCAGTGCCAAGCAAGGGGCTTTTTTCCCATATACTGAATCCGACCTTTAGGGATATCCACCTTTCTGCGTCTGAATAAGTCTCCCCTTCGTCGGCTTTATATTTTTTCCAATCGTATTGCATGTAAGCAACGCGCTGCCGAAGACTTGGTATGGTTTCTACAGCAGCCCAGAGCAACAGGAAAAGGGATATTATGGCGACGATGCCAACGGCCCAACGCTTGGTTTGCTGAATGTACCAGGCAATGGAGACCAGGAGCGCTGCATATAAAACAGCAAGCCCCCCGCGCACAGAAAGGACATGGATAAATAGAAAAAGGAATGCTAGGGCAATCGCCAAGGCTTGCCGTTCCCAAGGGAATTTCACATAAAAGCGGGTGCGCCATAGCCAGGCGCCAGCAATAATCGCAGTAGCAAGCACCAGGCTAAAACGAACATGCTGCCTTGGCACGGGCATGGGCTGCCCATGCCCCAGTTTTTCTATGATTTCGTTGTAGTGCAATAAAAAGTTAATGCCCACGCCGATACATACCAATACCATAAACCACACCAATAGGTATAGCACCTTTTTGTGGTCTTGTTCCTGCAATACAGGCAGATTGGCAAATGCCCAGGGCAGCACCAAAAAGGGGAGCCGCACCTGCGTTACCCGAAGCCAATAACTTAGGTCTTCGCTCCAAAAAATGCTCAATGCCGGCACCAGCAGCAGGAGCGACATAAGGGTCAAACTTTTGTTTGCCCAGAGATTTTCGAAGGAGCGCAGCAGTGCCTTTTTCCAGGTGTTGGTCGAATTTAGGAACACTCCTGGCGTTTCCTGACATAATTTTGCTGCCACATTCCAAAGGGCTGCTGCTACGAGTCCCCACATGCTGATCGACAGCAAAAATGGCGAAACCACCATGCTGACCACCAGTAGGCATGCGCTCCAAAAGCTTAGTCCCTCCGGGGTGTTTATCGGTTTTAAAAATTTCGTTTTCAATGTCAAACTATTTGTGATTGCAACTCTATGCCAGGGCAAAGATAGACTCCTAGCCCATATCGGCGAACTTCCCTACATTTGCGTTGTTCTCCTCCTAACAAAATTATGAAACGCGCCATCACCACTACATTATTCCTCCTTGGAGTGTCCTTGTTTTTTGCTTGTCGCAACGAATCGAATACGAATTCGGATGCTCCATCGCTTTTCCGGGAAAACCCATCTACCGCCACGAGCGTCTCTGAACAGATGCAGCAGCCTTCCAACAGTCAGGGAAACTTTGAAAACCTGATCACTGATTATGAAAACAAGGATCGGGGAATCTGGCAAAAACCCAACATGGTTATATCCCTGCTGGGCAACCTGGACGACAAAACGGTAGCAGACATTGGCGCCGGAACGGGGTATTTCACATTTAGAATTGTTCCCAAGGCAAAAAAAGTGATCGGTATTGACATCGATCAACGTTTCATTTCCTTTTTGGATAGCATGAAAGTGCGCTTGCCAGAGACGTATCGGTCAAGATTTGAGGCACGGCTCGCCAAACCCAACGACCCCTTGTTGCGCCCCGGCGAAGCAGATGCTGTTGTGATTGTCAACACCTACGGATACATCGAAAACCGCATACAGTATTTGAAAACGCTTATTAAAGGTATTTCCCCTGGTGGCCGGTTGCTCATCATCGACTTCAAGAAGAACAACATACCTGTTGGACCGCCAGATGAATACAAAGTAGCATTGAATCAGGTAGAAAAGGAACTGCTTGCAGCAGGCTTTAATATCGAAAAAATTGATAAGGACGCACTCGATTTTCAATACATCGTGATCGCGTCAAAACCTGAAAAACAGGCCTCAGCGGCCGAAAATTAAATACATGCGCGGCGCACTAAAGCTTTTTACCTGGTTTGGCATCCCTGTTTTCCTTCACTGGACATTTGGATTGATTTTCGTCTACATACTATGGCATGCCCAAGCCAATGGCCTCTCCGTTTATGAAACCGTTTGGCTCACGGCGCTGTTTATGGCGCTCTTCGTGTGCGTGCTGCTGCACGAATACGGCCACGCGCTGTCGGCCCGGCGCTATGGGGTACAAACCAGGGACATTGTGCTAATGCCCATCGGCGGCGTTGCCCGACTGGAACGAATGCCTGAAAAACCCATGCAGGAGTTTATCGTAGCCATCGCAGGGCCTTTGGTCAATGTGGCCATCGCCATCATTTTGATGGTATTGATCGGCATTTTTGCTGATCCCGTACACCTGGATATGCTGCGCAATGTCATATTGGAAAACAACAGCGAAGACATGATCGAAGAGGCCAATGTGCAAATCCCGCAGTTGTTGCAATTTGCCGTCAACCTCACAGCTACAAATATTGCTTTGGTGGTGTTCAACATGATACCTGCCTTCCCTATGGACGGTGGCCGGGTGTTTCGCGCCCTGCTTTCCATGCGTACCGGCAGGGCCAAGGCCACCCGCATTGCTGCCACGGTAGGCCAGGTCATCGCGCTTGGGCTGGTTGCATACGGGCTTATGAACGACGCTTTTATGCTCGCCATTTTGGGCATATTTGTGATCTATGCTGCCCGCAGCGAGAACGACATGGTGCAGACAGAGGATTTTATGAGCCGCTACACCGCCAAGGATCTTGTGCGCCGACAATACACCCGCTTGCGCAACAACGACTGGATGCTTTCTGCCATTGAGCTGCTGCGGCACGGACTGGAGCGACATTTCCTGGTGTTTGATTTTCAGGAAACGCTGGTCGGTGTATTGGACGAAGGCGAAATTATCAAGGCTATGCAAAAGTCGAACGTAACGACGGAGATTGGCCAGTTCATGCACAGCCCGGAAGTCGTGCACATCTCAGATTCTTTGCTGAAAGTCAACCATTTGATTCGGCACCAGGGCCATGGCATCATCGGCGTGGTAGACGACAACGGACTGGTTGGGGTGATTGATGAAATGGGCTTGTCGAATTTTGCGCGCTTTGAAGCTCAGAAGCGGGCTGTTAAGAAAATAGCACCGAAGGAAAATAGTTAATTGCGTATCAAAGAAACTTTGCCCATCGCTTACGCCCTGGCGCAGCAGCAATTTACCACCGTTAAAAAACATTAATGATTCCTTTGGGGGAGTAATGTTGACATGTTCACGAAGCCCGTGGTCGGGTTAGGAGCAGACACCAATAATCCTGAATAGTCTAAAAATCCTATTAATCCTGATACAAACCCCCAACCCAAAGCACCCGCTCTTCCTCCCCAACCATCTCCAACCGCATTCGCACCACATCCTCCCCCAGCAGCTCCTCCACCAACTCCGGCCACTCAATAAAACAATACCAGGGGTCGTCCAGCAACTCCTCAATGCCGATATCCAGGGCTTCCCGGGTGTTCTTTAGCCGATAAAGGTCTAAGTGGTGAAACAATGCCGTGGAGCCATCCTGTGCTGTGTAGGCGTATTCATTCACCAGAGAATACGTCGGACTGGAAGGATTGCCTTCTACGCCGAGGTATTGGCAGAACGCCCGCACGAAGGTTGTTTTGCCGGCGCCCATTTCGCCGTATAGCGCCACTTTTCGGCGGCCTTGGAGCGCTTCAAGTACCTGGGACATTAGGCCGGGCAGCGCATCAGGAGAATTGACCATAAATTTCATCTGGCAAAAGTAATCCGCGTGAAAGATGATTTGCAATTATTGCTGTTTTTGCGTTTTCAGGAAATAAAAGCTGAATTTTGTGGCTAAAATTGAGTCATCCCGAATTTTGGTGAAACCTTGGTGTTTTCAGCTGGAGGCACTAGGAGAAAGGCTGTATTCGTTTATCCTTATTCGTCAGACCACGAAAAGTGGTCGGACGAGGGCGATTTGGTCTGACGATTTTTCATTGTCCGACCAATAAGTATACGCAAATGCCTGAATTCTTCGCTGTTTTTTCGCTAACAAAAATAAGGGCTGACTCTTGCTAAGAGCCCAAAAATCACAACTTTGGCCTATTCTATATCCCGTATCCAACAAATCCTTTCTGCCACCTGGTTACAAACTCGGGAAGCTGATGCCCGTATCGAAAACCTGCTGATCGACAGCAGGCAAGTGGTGGCACCGACGGTATCCTTGTTTTTTGCCCTGCCGGGAAAACGCCACAATGGCCATCGCTTTCTCGACGACTTGTATGAACGCGGGGTGCGGCAGTTTGTCGTTTGTCAGGAAATTGACCTTGAAAAACTGCCCGATGCCAATGTGTTGCGCGTAGATGACACCCTCGATGCCTTGCAAGCTTTGGCAGCTTTCCACCGTTCCCGCTTCAATATTCCCGTAATTGGTATCACGGGCAGCGCGGGTAAAACCGTCATAAAAGAGTGGCTTTGGCAACTGCTTTCCCCAGACTTCAACATCGTGCGCAGCCCCAAAAGTTACAACTCCCAGGTGGGCGTGCCGCTCTCTGTTTGGCAAATGAATGAACACCATACCCTGGCCATTTTCGAGGCGGGTATCTCCCAACCTGGCGAAATGGAAAAGCTGGCCAAGATCATTAGACCAACCATCGGCGTATTCACCAATCTTGGGCCAGCGCACCAGGAAGGCTTTAGTTCCGAGGGGCAAAAGTTGGAAGAAAAAATGAAGCTTTTTGAGGGCGTAGAATGGCTGATAGCGCCCCCAAGTCCACCGAATGATGGCGAGCATCCCACCTGGGGCACTCAGGTACCTGGTGCAAAGTGGGTATTTTCGAAGGACTGGGAATTTCCATTCCCGGCACCTGCTGGTGGACTGGCGCAAGGCGCGATGCTTTGCAAGTCAGTTTTGGAGCTCTTGGGTGTAGCCGAAACAGCTATTGCCGAGCGCATACGCCGTTTGGAACCTGTGGAAATGCGGCTCGAGCTAAAAGCCGGCATCCGCGATTGTACCCTTGTCAACGACTTTTACAACAACGACCTAGCGGGCCTGCGCATCGCGCTTCAATTCGCCCGGCAACAAGCGCGCAATGGCCGACTCACCCTGGTGCTTTCCGATATTTTGCAAAGCGGCATGCCGCCCAAAATCCTCTGGGGCGAAGTGGCCGCAGCCATTCAAGCGCAGGGCGTACAGCGGCTCATTGGCATTGGCACGGCAATTCCGGCCATTCAAACGCTGTTGCCCGTAGGCTTTTCATTGGAGCTTTTCCCTGATACAAGCAGTTTTTTGCAGCAACTTGAAAACGCCGATTTTCACGACGAAACCATCTTGCTGAAAGGTGCACGGCCTTTTGAGTTTGAGCGCATTGCCCGGCGGCTGGAACAGAAGTCCCACAAAACTGTAATGGAGGTGAACCTTACCGCCATGGTGCACAACCTCAATGTGTACAACAAACTACTGCGCCCCGGCGCGAAAATGATGGCGATGGTGAAGGCAGCAGGCTATGGCTCCGGCTCGGCAGAAGTAGCCAAATTGCTGGAGTTTCACCGAGTCGATTACCTCGGTGTGGCTTATGCCGACGAAGGCATTGAGCTGCGGCAGGCAGGGCTTCGATCGCCCATTTTGGTTCTAAACCCCGAACGAGCGAGTTTTGATGCCTTGTATCGCTACAGACTGGAACCAGAGATATACAGCCTGTCGATGCTGGCAGGGCTGATAGAATACAGCGGAAAGGAGAAGCAGCTCGATATTCACTTGAAAATTGACACCGGCATGCACCGCCTGGGTTTTGAGCACGCTGATATTCCAGCCTTGTTGGCGCACCTGAACGCCCATCCCAATTTGCGGGTTCAATCCGTTTTTTCCCACCTTTCTGCCAGCGACAATCCGGCGCACAACGCCTTTACCCACAAACAAGCGGCAGTTTTTACTGAAATATACGAGACCCTGAAATCCGGGCTTGGTTATGCGCCCATCCGGCATATCTGCAATACTGGTGGGATCGAACATTTCCCGGAATACCATTTCGACATGGTACGCCTGGGCATTGGGCTATATGGTATAGGCGGCGAAAAAATCCAACAGCAGCTCCGCACGGTGAATGTGCTAAAGGCGACCATCAGCCAGATCAAAAATATTCCTGTGGGCGACTCGGTAGGATACAACCGCAACAGCGGTATACTGGAGCAGCCCAAGCGCATTGCGACCATCAGCATTGGCTATGCTGACGGACTACTCCGCCTGGCAGGCAATGGACGGTACAGCATATTGGTTCGCGGACAAAAAGCGCCCACTGTCGGCAATATCTGCATGGATATGTGCATGATAGACATAACGCTTATTCCCGCAGCCCAGGCGGGCGATGAGGTGCTGGTGTTTGGAGAGAATCCTGCGGCGCAGGAACTCGCGGCTTGCCTGCAAACCATTCCGTATGAGGTGTTTACGAATGTGGCGGAACGGGTGAAACGGGTGTATTGGCAGGAGTGATCAGGGTTTCACACCCTTTCCAAATACGGCCTCCCATTCTATGGCGCCACCTTTCAAGTTGCGCACGTTTTTGAAGCCATTGGCCATCAGCAAGCCTTGCGCCATGGCCGACCGTGCGCCAGAGCGGCAATGCACTACGATTTCGGCTTCTTTTTGGTCTTCAAGTTCCCACATTTTATTCATGAGGTCACCGACTGGCATAAGCTGGCCACCCAGGTTAAATTCTTCAAATTCCCAGGGCTCGCGCACATCGAGCAACAGAAATTTATCGCCTGAATTGAGTTTTTCTTTAAGTTGTTGGACAGTAATCTCCATATTTTGAGTGATGAGTGATGAGAGATGAGTGGTGAGTGGTGAATGAGTGCTTGGGAGCTGGCGACCTTATTTTGTCCGGGAAGAAAAAGGTCCCAGCTTATCACAAATCCTTAATAATTGTCAAATTGTCAAATTGTCAAATTGTCAAATTAATTATTTGGGGGCTTTTCAGCCGTGATATAAAGGTCAATTTGTTCCCCTTTGCGCATGGTGCCGTTCGCATCATACTTCGGGCTCTGGCGGTACACGTAGGCATTGAGGTCGTCTTTGGTAACGGTGCCATCGGGAATGACGGTGCCGACATTTAGTTCGCTGGTTTGGATCAAAAATTTGGCCGCATCCAGTGTTTGTCCGATACATTCGGGGATGTTGACGGTGAGCGTAACCTCCTCACTCACAATAAAATCAATGGTGGAACCCATTTCAACCGGAACTCCGTATCGAATTTTTCGAGTAATGGTATCGCCGTGATACATTACATCCACGATGACATTTGGTCCGAGTTTCGGATCGGGGACACGCGCTACAATGCGTGGTTTTAATCCCAAACGGCTCAATTTTCGGCTGTATAGTTCATAGTCGTCGCTGCCCGCCAAATCAGGGAGCTTGATGATGTCGGGGTTGTTTTTGGTTACGGTAAAATATATCGTACGCCCTTCTTTTACCCGGCTTTCGGCCTTTGGGTCTTGCGATACGATTTCGCCTGGCGGTTTTCCCGGTACATAGAGTGAGTCGCTTACGGCAACCCCAAAGTCGCGGGAGCGGGCTTTTCGGGCAGCTTCCCGGAAGCTCATGCCCACGTAGCTCGGCACCTGCACGCTATCGCCGTGGTTGGTGTAGCACTTAAGCCACCAAAAGGTAAGCATGAGTATGCCCGCCATTAAGCCCAGCATGCTCAGGCAGTTTTTGAGCACGAAAGGCGTTGTAAAAAACGCATATAGTTCAACGCCCAAGCGCCGGATTCTTTGCCACATTTTTGATTGGTTTAGGTTTTGTTTGCGGGATACTTTGTTGCAAAATTAGAATAGTCAGGCAATTCACCCACTAGTTTTGTGCAAGATGCCGTTCTTTGCCCCAGATTCCTGTTTAAATGCAAAGGAATCATTGTTTTGTTAGTAATTACTTGTCCAACTATCAACCGTTTGCGACAAACAATCATTCGACGGGCCACCGCCCTTAAACGAAAAATGCTGCATGTACGAGAATTCACGTCTTATCATCGACTCATCCAACATCCCTGAAGCCGGAAGCATCACTTGGCGCTCCCCCAGCAACATCGCCATCATTAAATATTGGGGCAAATACGGCATTCAATTACCTAGAAATCCTTCCCTGAGCTTGACGCTTTCCGCGTCCTTCACAGATACCATGCTCAATTATGAATTCAGAGAAGGCCAACCCGACGGGCAGATCGAGCTTGAATTTTTATTTCACCAACAAGAAAACGAAGCTTTTTGCGCTAAAATCCTCGAATATTTGCAAAGCTTGTTGCCCATTTATCCATTTTTGAAACAACTGAAATTGTCGGTTCAATCCGGCAATTCCTTTCCCCATTCGGCGGGCATTGCTTCATCAGCCTCCAGCATGTCGGCCCTGGCCTTGTGTCTGTGCTCGCTGGAAGACGAGCTTTTTGGAACCTTGAAAGATCCGGCAGCTTATGATAAAAAAGCCTCTTATCTGGCGCGTTTGGGCAGTGGTTCAGCTTGTCGCTCCATTTTCCCGCAAGCGGCAGTGTGGGGCGAAACGTTGCAGTTGGAAGGCAGCAGCAACGAATTTGCCATCCCGGTGGATCACCTGCTGCACGAAACCTTCAAAGATTTTCACGATGATATTCTGTTGGTCAGTCGAGAAGAAAAGGCTGTTAGCAGCCGTGCTGGCCATGAACTGATGGACGGCAACCCATTTTCCGAGCCGCGCTACGCCCAGGCGCGGGCGCGACTCGGCAAACTGCTGGATGTGTTGCGGGCTGGAGACGTTGAAGCGTTTGGTAAAATCGCGGAAGACGAAGCCCTGACCCTGCACGCCCTGATGATGGCCAGCAACCCTTCTTACACGCTTATGCGCCCTGGCTCTTTGGCCATCATTGAAAAAGTACGGCAATACCGCCACGATACGGGCAATCCGGTGTATTTCACTTTGGATGCTGGCCCAAATGTGCACTTACTTTACCCCGGCAATATCGTACACGAAGTGCGGGCGTTTATAGACGAGCAATTGCTGGAGCACTGTGAAGACAATGCGGTGCAGCAGGACTGGGTTGGGGAAGGGCCGGAAGAGGTGTAGAAACGGTAGACGGTAGACGGTAGACGGTAGACGGTGGACGGGGCCCAACATTTCAATACCTAATAGCATTTGTGTTTCAGCGCCTTTAGCCAACGATCAATTTGATACATCAAGGGTGCTGAAACACAAATGCCAAGCCTAAAAACACCGCCGTGCAAACCGCCCACCGTCCAACGCCCACCGTCCACCGTCTACCGTCTACCGTCTACCGTATCAAAGTTACCATCCGGGTTTGTGTGCCGTGGTTTGTTTTCAAATACACGACATAGTTGCCTGCTGGCTGGTGTGCAAGACTTGCTTGCAAGAGATAGTCGCCCTCGGCATGCTCTCCCGTCCAAAGCAATTCCTCATAGCCGCCATTGAAGGCGTAAACTTTTAGAATTACATGGGTCTTTTGCCGCAAGGTGATGGAGATTTGAACCTTGTCGCTGGTCGGGTTGGGTGATACCGTTAAGCCATGGAAGTCATGGTTGGCATCCGGTGGTATTGGATCTACTGCAGCACTTGAAGGGGCATTGAATTGATACACCCTACCCCCCGTTAAAAAGGCTTTTTTGTCACTTATTCGCACAAAGCGGTTAAATGCGTAGCCAATACCCAAACCAGGGTTGATGTCCTGCCAGGACTGGCCGCCGTTGGTTGTTTCAAAAAGTCTGGTGTCTCCTGCCCATCCATGCTGCGGGGTAACAAATCCTATCGCCTGGATCCTATGGTAGCTGTTGCTGACTAAAATTGTTTGCCAGGAAATACCGCCATCGGTGCTTTTAAGGATATTGGTTTGGGCTCCAATGGTGTTATCCCTTTCAACAGAAGCGAACCAGTTTTGTGCATCCAAGCGCTGAATTTTCCAGACGTAATCGCCGTGAATGCCAGTATCGTGTACTGTTTGCCAACTGGAGCCTCCATCAGTAGTATGTAAAATAACACCGCCGCCATCCTGAAGGGCTCTTCCGCTTACCCAGCCTGTATCCTGGCTGGTGAATAAGATATCGACCAAAGATAATACCTGAGCAGACATGTTTATCTTTTGCCAGGAAATGCCGCCATCGATACTTTTTATAATATGTGCCGGAGAGCCAAAATAACCGCTGCCATATATAACCTTTCCCCCCGGACAAGATAGTCCGCAAATACCGCCCGACAAGCCGGGAATTTTATTGGTGATGTTTGTCCAGGTTTGTCCCCCGTTGGTGGACCTGAACAAATAACTTCCATTATCCAGCCCGCCACAGAAACCCGTGTCGGCATCCATAAATTTAATGCTGCGCAGATAGTCGCCCGGAAACACCGGGTAATTGACCCATGATTGGCCGCTGTTGGTCGTTTTGTACGATTGCCCTTGGCTATTGCAGGCCCAGGCGACAGAATCGTTTAGGAAAAACAAGTCGTCGTAGCGTCCGGCATTCGGAATATTCAAGGTAGTCCAGTTTTGGGCAAATGTCTGGTTGCTCAGCATAGCGCAGCAAAGCATAAGTTTCAATATTTTCATGTCAGATATTTTTGAAGCAAAATAAGTTCAAATCAAGTAATGCGCTCTATCAATGATTGAATTAGGCCTTTTTTATTGTCAAGTTGACCTTTGATTGTGCAATTGATATAAGAACCCGCAGAACTTTTCCATTTTTGCAAAACAATCCGACTTTTAAAAAACGCTAAACCAATCATTCTGCGATGCAATCTTCTTTCATAAAATTACCAAAGGGCGACATCCATTGTCTCCATTTTGGCACAGGCCCGGAGCTACTGATTGCGCTGCACGGCTTTAGCGATCGCGCCCGGATGTTCGCCGTGTTGGAACCTGCTTTGTCCGAAAAATACACAGTTGTGGCAGTCGATTGGCCTTTTCACGGGCAAACGACCTGGGAATCCAACCTGTTTTCAAAAGAAGACCTGCTCGAAATCATTCACCATGTTTTGGCCGAAAATGGCAAGGAGCGTTTCAGCTTGATGGGCTTCAGTTTTGGTGCCCGACTGGCACAGGCTATGCTGCCCGACCTCATTGGCCAATTGAACAAACTGTACCTGCTCTCGCCCGACGGCGTAAAAACCAAAGGCATGAGCATGGCCGCGCATACACCTATGTGGGTGCGTAAACTACTCTACCGCATTTTGCAAAAACCGGGATGGTTTATTGCACTCTTGAATTTTGGCAAAAAAATCGGGGTAGCGCCCCCCATGATCCACCATTTCCTGACCAACAACCTCAACCGCCCGGAGCGTTTCCGGCGCACCTTCGGCTGTTGGCTGGCCATGCGTTCCTTTTACCTGAGCCGACACATCATCCAGCGCATTTTGGGCGATAGCAAGTTGCCTGCCGATGTGTATATTGGCTTAAGCGACCCAATGCTGCGACAAAAAACCTTGAAAAAACTGTACGAAGGTTTGCCCAATGTCCGCGTTTTTTGGTTGGATGAAGGGCATCGTTTGATTGGGGAGGAGTTGGGAGAGCACATCAAAACGAATGGATGAAAAGGAGGGTTTCACGGTTTCAGGTTTCATGGTTTCTGGTTTACTCGATTTATCGTCATTTTTGAAATTGAGTTTCAAAGTCACGAACCAATCGCGTAAACCTGAAACCTTGAGACCTGAAAGTGGCTACCCAACGCGTCCCATCGGGACGCTACCTTTGTAGCAAATGCCCGGGCATGTTGCGCCCGTTCCATCGGAACGGTATCTTACACAGATTGTACCGATCCGATGGCGGCAAAGCAACCACCGTTTTCTGCGGCATCTATTTGTGCTATTGCTTCATGATCTTTTTTGTCGCCCGCGCGCCGTTACGAAACCGTACTTCCACAAAATAAACACCCGCAGGCAGGTTTCGCAAAGAGTAACGAACCTGGCCTTCTTCCCAGTGCCGCATCGCTTTCCCACTAGCACCCATCAATACCACCGACTGGAGGGCATCGCCGTTATTGTTCCCCAAGATTTCGAAGTAATCAGATGCCGGGTTTGGCGCTATGTTGAAATCACTGGTTTCCGGGTCGTTTGTTGCTACCACCGAACAGGAGCCGTTAAAAGGATTAAAACTGCCCGTTGGTGTTGAAAAACAAAGGAATTTGATGTCAAAACCATCCACGACGCTGCCACATGCGTAATCTGGAATCAGCACGAAGGAGCATGTAGGGTAGCTCACATCAAGTGCCTGGCCGATCATCCCGGCATTTTCCAGGACGTCAAATTTCCAGTCGGTAGGGGTACCATCAGGGTCGATGTAGCGTACCCGCTGACGCTTGAGCGTCAGGTTCCCCGCTTGTACTTGGTCAATAGACTCAATTTTATAGGTAAAAGTGCTCCATCCATTGGGGATTTTGACCTGGTCGCCAACAGATAGGGAGAAATCGTAAATTTTGACAAATGAATCAAGGCCTGTGGCAAAGGAATATGCACGGGGCCCATCGCTGTAGGTGAATTTTGGTTCAATATATAGGAATCCACTGAAATTAAACACCCATTTCCGGGCGGGGTGGCCTTGAATCATGGTGTCTGCTTCGGCAACCATTTCAAAATCCTGATCGAATCCGCCGAATCCGCCGCTGAGGTTGAACACCCAACGGTGCTCGGCGGAAAACCAGTTTTGTGTGTGTGCAGGCGCGGCGACAGCGGCGATAAACAAGGAAAGTAGGAGTAGTTTTTTCATGTCAATTTATTTTTTCGGTGAAAGGGCAGTGCCGATAAGACAGTTGAATTTTCAAAAAGGCTGGGTAGGAGAGCCAGAAACCTCGTAGGTCTTAAACCTCAGAACCCCCTACCCTAAAAGCGGCGCTTTTAGGGTAGGGGGTTCTGAGGTTTAAGACCTACGAGGTTTTACCAAACGCCTTTTTCACAATCCCCATCGCAGCCTCAAAAACCCCAGCATTGGCAGCAAACAGCTCCCTTTTGTCAATAAAATCATCTCCGCCAGAGAAATCACATACCTGCCCGCCAGCCTCCCGAACCAGTACCGCCCCTGCCGCAACATCCCAGGCGTTGAGGCCGTATTCAAAAAACACATCGAACCTGCCACAGGCCACCCAGGCCAGATCCAGCGCAGCCGAGCCGAAGCGCCGAATGCCGCGACTTTGTTCCATAAATACTTTTATGGCTGCGAACCAGGCTTCGGAACGCTCAAAATCGTAGTAAGGAAATCCCGTCGCGACCAATGCTTGCCGCATGTTGCTGCGGTTGCTTACGCGTATGGGCTGGCCATTGCACCAGGCACCGCCGCCTTTCCAGGCATAAAAAAGCTCCTTGGCGGGCACATGGTGTACGATGCCGAGCACGAGTTCATCGCCTGCTTTTAAGCCGACACTGATGGAATACTGCGGCACATTGTACAAAAAATTGGTGGTGCCGTCCAGCGGGTCAATGATCCATTGCAGGTCGCTGCTGCCTTGTGCCACGGTTTCTTCTTCCGTGATGAAGGTTGCCCCCGGAAGGATGGCCGAGAGCCGCTCCACGAGCATTTCCTCCGCAGTGCGGTCTACATAACTGACCAAGCCGTTGAGGAATTTTTCTTCTATTTGGCCGCTTTGCACTTTACCAGCTTCTTGTTGGATGAAAGTGGCGGTTTCTTCCACTGCTTTGCAGGCGCGCTGGGTGAGTTGAGCAAGGTCTTCTTGTTGCATGATGCGGTTTTTGTAACAATTTATGGCTGTCCAATTCCTTTTATCGCAAAGTTAGCCCCTTCTACCCAACCTTTGGTGACAATGCTACGGGTAGTATGTTGACAGACCATTCATTATTCACAAAAACTACTTTCGTTATGTACAAGCCAAAATTGCTTTTCGCCTTGCTGCTGCTTTGCAGTGGCCTTTACATTGCCTGTAACAAAGACAACCTAAATTCATCAGGGCCACAAGCCACGGTCACTTTCGCGGGCCGTATCTTGGACGAGAATGGCCAAGCCATCCAGGGCGCGCAAGTGCGCGTGGAAGGAGAAAGCGCTTCTACGGACAAAAATGGCGTTTTTCGCCTCAAGCCTGTCCGGGTAGATGCGGACAATGCCATTGTGTTCGTCAATAAAATCGGCTATTTCGATTTCAGTCGAGCGCATATCGTGCAAAACAACGCCATCCTGAACCTAACGATTCAACTGCTCAAAAAGCAACAGGCAGGTACTATAAACGCCAGTGCCGGGGGTAATATCAACCTGGTCAATGGCGCAAGACTTAGTTTCCCAGCCAATGCAATTGCCGACAAAACGGGCAGCGCATATACTGGAACAGTCCGGGTTTACGCCCGCTACCTCGATCCCAGCGACCCCGAGTTAGCGTATAAAATGCCGGGCGATTTGCGGGGCATCAATGCGGAGGGTGCCGCTCAAATTTTGTCCACATTTGGCATGATGGCCGTAGAATTGGAAAGCCAAGCACAGACCTTTAACATTCAAAATAACAACCTGGATGCCGGTGACATTCAAGTATGTAATGGCCTGAGCGAATTTATCCAATACACCCTTGACGGCCAATTTTTTACAAAAGTGGATCCCGGGTGTGGTATTGAGTCGGATTCTATGCCCAACGGCGGTTTTTATACCCAAATTTCGGCCTTGGAGCCAACCTCATTTGGGACTTTCATAAGTTTTAATAGCAACAACCAACCCGGCACCTTTGCGATTGATGGGATGCGTATCGATACTTTCGAGATTGATTTTGCCAACAGTAACCTAAGCACAAAGGTAACCACTGCTCCCGCTGTTGTTGGCGATCCAATCATCGGCACCTTTGGCACGAGTTTTAAAGATATTTATGGCAATGCGCACACGATTTCCGGCAGCTACCGCGTGATCCGCGATTACTAAACTAAGGGTAAACCATGTAAAACATTCGGGGTGTAAACCCGGATTCTACACCAATTGGTGTAGCATTCATGTTGTTTTCTTTCAAGGCGACGTTTTTCAAGCGATTTTGGTTCCCCATTCGGGGAGCATTAACCGTTTAAACGTCGCCTTTTATGTCAAAAATTAAACTGTCCTTCCTTCTATCCTTTTTAACCGTCATCCTTTTTTCCGCCTGTCTCAAAGACAAACTTTTTTACCCCGAACCGATGGCCGAAGTTGCCTTCGCAGGTCGTGTCATCGATGAAAATGGCGAGGCAATATCCGATGCGCAGGTGCGCGCAGGGGGTGCTGTCGTTCGCACCGATGAAAATGGTGTTTTCCGGCTCAAAGACTTGCGTATCGCGGCCAATGACGCCAAGCTTTTTGTGACCAAGATTGGTTATTTCGAGTTCAGTCGAGCCTACTACGTGGAAAACAACTCTTTCCAAAATATCACCATCCAACTGCTTAAAAAGACGCAAACAGCTGCCATCAATGCGGCTACGGGCGGCTTGGTAGAAGTGCCGGGTGGTGTGAAACTGGTCTTTCCAGCCAATGGCATCACCACAGAATCGGGGCAACCTTATTCCGGTGGTATGCGCGTTTTTGCGCGATACCTCGACCCCACTGATCCGAACCTGGCCCTCAACATGCCCGGCGATCTGCGGGGTATCGACCTCGGAGGCGTGGAACGCGCCTTGGCCACGTACGGCAT